>RECD01000276.1 GCA_007694185.1 Planctomycetaceae bacterium | reverse complement strand
CGATCAACAAGTTGGTCTCGGAATCACTCGATGGGTCGAAACGCGGTTTCCACCCCGTGGACGAGTGATGGCGAACAGAAAGCGGCTCGGAATCGCGAACCGCAGCGCCGCGTGCCGTGCCCGAATCACTTGCGTTCGCGGTGGACGACCGACAATTGTCGGACTTGGCGGTTCAACTGATGTTCCAAGCGGATCGTCACCCGAATCGCCTCGGGTGCGCTCAGAAACGGCGGCAGCGTTTCGCGTGGGGCGATCCCCAATACCCCCAGACCATCAGCTCCCCGGTCCGCGACACCGACACTGTCGATCCGCCACCGCGCTCCCAGCGGGTGGAACTGTTGCAACCCGTCCCGCTCGTAATGATTCGTGTAGGTATCGAAAGTCGGCTGGAACAGCCGAATCGCGGGCGTTCCGTCAACCACGATCTTGCCCGACCGGTACAGCGACGCCGTGTAGGCATCGTTGACGTTCGGCAACCCGGTCAGCCCCGCGAACTGACTCCGCAACTGCCCCGGAGCGAACACGGCGTCCTCTTGGCCGGCTGCGGTCAAGCGATCCCAACGCCTGGCTTGCCAGCCTCGGATCGGGCCACCGGCCAACACGGGGTACATCAGGTCGACGAAATCACCAGGGATCGCCGTCGCGTTGCCGGCGGCCAACGCCCGCATCGCTTCGCGATATCCCGGGTCGCTGTTGGAAACGACCGAACCGTTGGCGGTCGTGATGACCGGTGCCAGGGTATCGTAGATCTTGACATCGAAACCGACCGCACTGGGGACCAACACGTCCTCCCCGATCCGGTTTCCACCAAGAACGAACTCGGGCCGCAGAAATCCGGCCCAATTGGTCGGGGTGATCACGGGCGAACCCGACCCCATCGCGGGCGGCCCGAGCGTCAAACCGGCGGCAGAAGTCAACACCGTCGCCGCCGGTCCCAACGCCAGGATCGGCATCGAGGTGTAATCGGCTCCGATGCCGATCGCCGCCCCGGGTACCCGCACGTGGGCAAACCGGTTGTGAGGCTTGGCAAGATCGGCGAGCGAATTGGCGGCGACGAAGTTGGTCGCCACCCCGTTGTTGAGTACCCGGCGAACCGACAGGTCGCATTGCTGGTGAACCGCCGCCATCCCCGTCAACCAATCGCCCCCCGCGGCAAGCGCCGTGATTCGCGGTTCGGGCAATCCCGTGGTCAGATTCAAATCGGGGCGGATCAACAACACCCGGCGGTGGACCTTCAACCGGTCGGGCAAGCCGTTGCCTTCGAAGTCGAGGTATTGCGGGTTGGCGGGAGAACTCGCCGGGTCGTATTCCGGGCTGGCGAAATAGATGATCTCGGCATACTTCGACCGGATCATGATCGGGTCGTTGGGACCGCCCGGAAAATTACTCGCGTTGTAAGCCTGACCCGCCAATTCGGCGGTCTTCGCATCCAAAATTTGCCTCGGCACAACCCCGGTGAACCAGTTGTCACCGGTCGCAACGACCGTGAACGCGAGGTAGTCGTCGAAGTCGCCGTAGCGAGATTCGGGCGACGGGTTGCGGGGGTCGGTGGTCGACAGGAACAGCGACGAGGTCGCGTCGGTGACGGGACCCTCGTAATAGACGAAGTACCCGACCGGTTCCTGTTGGTCCACACAGGGGCGCAGCCTCGTCGTACACCGCTCCAGGTCTTCCTGCAAACGATGGGTAACGTCGCGGAGATCGTTGGTCAATTCGACCTGCACGCGGCTGTCACGGATCGATTCGCCGATGAAGGCAAACCCTTTGCCGAGTGCCGCCATCAGCAACAGGGTGACCGCCATCGCGATCAACATCTCGACGAGCGTGAACCCATCGCTTCGGGCGGTGCGCAAATTTGGTTTCCGAATCATTGGAAATGCTTCTCAAAAACGACGACGTCGCGGGCGTTCAGATCCTGTCCGGGAACGAAGCCGACCGGACGTGAACGGTCGATGATGAACATCGCTTGGTAGCGGACGTTCTGGCCGATGTCCTCGTTGTACTCACGCCCCAACGAGGGAGGTGGCACCGAAAAGCGAATGTTTTCATCCACTTCGAAGAACCCGAGCGTCAACCAGACGACGTAGGTCTGTGAATTGTCTCCGGCCAGGTTCGGCATCCGCATCGCGGTCTGGTTCCGGATGAACGCGTCCCGCTGACGGTCGCGGGTATGGTCGGCTGGGTTGGGCAACGGCGCTTGCGCCAGATCGCGAACGTACATCGACAATTCCGACGGAGGGTTCGCCCCCGTCGTCATGGTTTCGCGGTGCCGCAGGAAGTTGGCGTCGACCCCGCGTCGCCGCAGCGACTCCGGCGGGTTCGAGGGACCGCTGACCCGCGGTGCGAGCCCCGCGTCGGCATGCTGGCGATACACCCCCGCGAACTCGGTTGGGAAGCGGGAATCAAACCGGGTCGGATCGTAGTTGATGTTGCCACCACCACCGACCAAGCCCTGCGGTGCCCCGCCGGTGACGTCAAAACCGCGCCGGTTCCGGAGGAAATTTTGAAAACTCAACAACGCGTTGTCGTTCGGGTTGGTGAACTCGCCGTTGTTCATGTGCCCTTGCATCAATCCTTGCCAAGCCGGGAACTCGGCGAGCGTATTCAGGTTGATCCGGCCCAGCCGTTGGTTGTCGTACCGATAGTTGAAGGGCGGGCTGTAGATCTGGCGTAACCAAGTCTGCGTCGTCGGTTCGATCCCCGCCAGCCGCGCTGGCGAAATCATCTCCACTTCGCCTCGGAACCTCGGCAACGTGTGTACGAAGTCGAAAATTCTGGCGAAGTCGGCTCGGAGATAGGGGTTCGCCGTGGTGTCTTGGGAATCACCATGGAAGAAATTCAGCAGGTGCCGGAACGGCCCATAAAACCGCATCACCGTCTGAATATCACCGGGTGCGGCATTCGGTTCGGAATAAACCAAAGGGTTCGCCGCCTCGGGGGGTAGCGAGAATTCCTGGAACATACGTCCCTGCGAACTCGCCGGCACCATCATCAATTCCAGGTGCGACGCGAAGGGCCGATTCAGCCACGGATGACGCCCGTACGGGACCTGAGGCAGGTTGCGATCAAAGCCGCTGACGGTCTGGGCCATCGGGCCGCTCATCCCGATACTCGGCGAAAAGCCGTTCATCTCCGGGTCCGCATGGACCGGATTGACCGGTGTCCCACCCCCGGCGCCTGGTAGCGGAAACACCGTGTTGAGAAAACTGAGCGACGAATAGAGGTGCGGCGATCCGTTCAACGTGAAGTAGGCCGGTGCGGCCGTGTTCAAACTTACCGCCTCCGGTTCCGACGTCTCGTACGAGAACAACGCGTCGCGCCGCACCCGATCGACCGGACGTGGCCCATTGGCCACGCCGTTCCGCTGACGACTCCGGCGGAAGTAGTCGCTGTCACGCTCATTGACCGTTTGCTCACGTTCCTCACCGCTGAAGACCGTCAGGTCGATCGGCATCGCATCAACCGTCCGGTAAGGATTGGCGACCACGTGATAGGGTCGCGTCGGATCGGCCAGACGCTGCAAGTAGGCCGTGCAGTAGCTCGGCAAGCTGCCCAAAAACGGCTCGTCCGGGTTGGTCGAATCGGGCGGGACTCGTCCGCGCGTGGGGTCGAGCGGTAAATCGAGGGCGGTGTTGTCCGCGAGACTCAAGTCGACGTAAGCGTCTTCCAGTGGGTAATCGGCGTTGTTCTCGGAATAACGGAGCGTCGGCAACGGATAGTAATTGCCACCTCGGGGCATCGGCTCGGACACGTTCAAGCCGACGCGATTGTCGACCAACGCCCGAGACCAATTGGCACCCACGGGAGGAAAGGTGCCGATGACCAACGGTTTTGCCGGGGCAAAGGGAGCAGGATGCGCCATCCCCAAGGTCGGCGTCAACCGGCGGTTGTCGTGATCAAAATGGACCAACCCCTGGGCGTTGTCGACGGCAAAACGGTGATGAGTAGGGCGATCCGGAGGACTGCCCGCCGCGAAAGCTTGCGACCCAAGATTGGTGACCGGCCGCGGCGCCAGCGTCAGGAATTGCCCAGGAAACAACCGTCGGTTGGCATTGGTCGCGAAGTTCGGTGGCGTGAAAAAGATCTGCTCCGGCATCATGTCTGGGACCTGACTGGCCATCGCGACGACGTCGTCGAAATCATCAAACGGCATGAACCAGATGAATCGATCCAGCAGGATCGGGTCGCCCAGGATCAACTCGTCCGGATTGCCGGGTTCGAACGATGCCGTATCGGGACGCTCTTGTCGCAATCGCCACGGGTCCCGCTCGGGGTCGCTCAGCGGTGGAACGCTCGGATCGGCTAACGCCACCGTTGCCGGGTCCGGGTGAGGGGCGCTGAAGGCGATCCGCCATACCGGGACTCGATGGCGAACATCCCCATCCACCGCGGGCGCGGTGAGCGACAGGTCGAGCGCCAGCGTCGAAGCGTTCCCGGGATTCGACTCGTTGGGAAAACGGTACAACTCGCGTGGGAAGCCCTGTTTGGATCGTTGATCCTGAACCTGAGGGTTGCCGCTACCGTCGACCGTCAGGTCGACAGGATCTCGTGGGCAGTAGAGTTCCAAAAACAGTGACCCCTGTGGGAGTCGAACTTGGTCGGTGTGCGGATCGGGATTGAGGGCTTCCCCTTTATCCCTACCCGACGGGTCGCGGTTGGTGTCCCGCACCTTCACGTCATGCAGGGCGAGTGATTCCGAAAAAACCAACTCCGGTTGCTCGACCCCCCAAACCTCGGGACTGGGCATGGCCGGCGGGTTGCCGATCGTTTCTGTGAACGGCTGGTTCGTGACAAAGTTGAAATCCTCATAACGCACGTCCCAACCGTCGAACGGGTTCGGGTCGTAAACGAACCGCGTGCTGATCGAATCGGGATCGCGATAATCGACAACGTTGACCGCCCACTGAGCGATCCGGCGAGCCCGATAGAGGGCTTGTTCGGAAGGGTCCATCGGGATCGCCGGGTCGAGCCCCGGGAATTCGACGTCTTCCACGAGCGCCATCATCAACACATAGAGGTGACGCGCTAACAATTGCCGGCCGTTGAGGCCGGTCCCAAACCCGTAATCGGGGGCCACCCCTTGGTAATCGGCAGGGACCGCATCGGTGGCAAACAGGGCTGGCCGAAACGCCTCCGATTCGCCCTCGCCCGGCTCATCGATCACCTGATTGTTGTTGTCGTCGACCCCGTTGCCGAAGGCGCGATTCACATCGAGCTTTCGTCCCTGGCGAAACTCAGGCGGCAACACCTGCTGAACTTGCGCAGGGGTCATCGTTGTTCCCGGCGGAACCCAACTGCGGATCGACCGGATCATTTGCAAAAATGCCGGCTGATTCCCGGAGTTCTCGATCGGCAGCGCGAGCGAATCGTCCGACTTGCTGAGCGTCGTCAGTACCCGGGCGAAATCGGGGTCGGCTTGGATCAGCGTCTGCAAACGGCCGTACAACCGATTGGGCAACAATTCCAAATCGAACGAATTGCTCCGTAACAACGGCTCCAATTCGTGAAAGGTGAACGGCCGATCGCCCGCCAACCTTCCCGAAGGGTCCGATTCATAAGGCGTATTGGTCGCCTCGTTGCCGCCACCGGCGATCGCCGGCAAACCGCTGTTCGCCACCACCAATTGGCCTCCTCGCCCCAAGCCCACGGCCGCGCGGCCGAACGGGTCGGTGGAATAGCCGTAACCCGACACGGCGCCGTGTAGCGGCGGACGCCAACCGGTTCGCAGGAAATCGAGCGAATCGCGGTCGGCGATCCCGACCGGCGGCAACGCCACATCCGCCCGGTTGCCGTATTGATGCCGAGCCCGCTCCAACCCCGTCACTCGCGGGATCACGATCTCCGCCGGGCCGTAACCCAAACCGCGAAACAACCTATGGTTGGTCGGGTTGACTTCGGAAAAGGGTTGGCGGGTCGACGCCCACAACGCCTTGCCGGTCGCGCCACCGACCGTGGGGCTGTCAGGCAACTCGTAGTTGCCGTGGGCGTTCACGTTCAGCCGCGCGCTGAGATCCTCGATCATCGGAGCGATCAGCGGCTTCAGCAATTTCCCTTCGCGTGACGTGATCACCGGCAGGCCGATATCCATCCAAATGCTGTCGGGGATCCCGTCGCCGTCGTTATCCACGTCCCACGGATTCCAATCCTCCGGGCTGCCGACCAACGCCCGTATCAACTGGTCGACACGAAATCGGATCGCCGCCTCGTTGTTGGCGATGTTGGAGAAATCAATCGGTGTCCGTAGGGCGTAATTCGGGTTGCTGCCGGTGAACCCCGTGTTGTGCTCCGCCAACGCGGGGAGCGACGCGTTGAGCTTGACCACCTGAGGTGCAAACGGCAACGGGCGATAGGTCGCTCGCGCCAGAGTCACCATCGCGCTTCCGCGACCGGGCGGCTCGTTCACGTTTAAGGAGCTATTACGCAACAACGCTGCCGAGAACTCCGGCCGGCTGACGATGTAGTTGATGACCGAAGGACGATGGAACGAGGGGATGATCTTCCCCTCTGAGTCCCGGTAGCTCAAAAACCAATTGTTGTAATCGGCAGCGTCGTACGCCTCATCAAAATCACCTTGGGGCAAAATGACACCTGAATTATCCAGATGCAGCTTGGTTGTCGCGGTTCCACCGCCGACTAAGTGGTTCGGTTGCAATGCCATCGGAAAGGCAGGAATCCGTGCATTCGGATTAGCCGGTGGAGGATTGGGATGAGAAATAGTCAGTCCTGGTAAGAAATCTCCTCGCTGCGGCGTGCTGTGCCAATCGATGTTGCGTTCGCTCGCCGGCAGCGTCCCGGCGGCATGCCCAAACCCCAGCCCCGGTGAATTCCGCGGCTCGCCGTTCATGTGGATCCGCAATCCGGCCCACGGAAATTGGGCGTCCGGCAAGGGGCCCGGCGGCAGCCCATCGGACAACAAGCTGCCCGAATAAAGCTTCTCGGGCAACTCAAAATAGAACGAGTGCGGGTTCGAATTCCCGACCGTGTACCGCGACCGAAAGACTCGTACCGACTGGTTGTTCAGCGGCGATCCCTCGCCGATGAAGGTGATCACCCGGCCGGTGAAGAAGTCGTCGTGTCCGGCAGGCAACGGCGGCGCGCCGGGCGCAGGGATGATCGCGACGCGGACCCGTGCGAACCGTCGGCCGACATAGGTGATCGGTCCAACCACCTGAAAATCGCGCGCGTCAAAACGGCCGTAATAATCGCTGAGCAAGTCCTCGCCGAAGAACGGATCGGTCGGATCGGCCGTGCCGCGGATCAACTTCATCAACGCGGAATCCATCATCTTCCGCACATCGGGCGCGCGGTACTGACGGCTGGCCATCACCGATGCTGACTGCCGCGATTGATTGGCAAAGACCAAATAGGTCGCCACCAAGATGCTGAAGAACGTCAGCATCCCGAGCACGACCAATAAGATCATGCCCGATCGACGCTGGGCTCGTGGAGTAACCATAACTTTTGACCGCAACGAAAAGTGAACGCCGCCCCTGACGGCCCGGCGACCAAACGCCCCCACGCGGGAGGCCTTCCAAAACATCACAATGAACTCACTTGAACCACGTGCTCCGTCACCGAAACGACCCCCTCGACGAGGGTCGCCAGGGTGCCGGTCGACGTGAGACTCGGCGCGAAGGTAAAGTCGGGCCCGTCGAGATAAACCTTGCGCCGCCAGACCTCTCGGCTGGGGGTCGGGTTGTCGAAGCCGATCTCAGATCGCGCCAAAGTCAATCGCTCCGCATCGCCCTCCAGCGCCGCCACCCGGTACCAGCGGTGCAACAGGTTCTCCACGCTGGTGACGTTAACCGCGCGGGACAACAGGATCCAATCGCCCTGCCGCAACCGCGAGACGGTGTTGATGGCGCCATTCAGCTCGACGACGCCACCGGCCCCGCCCCGAAAACCGCTGGCGAAGGAGATCGTCGCCACCCGTTCGTCCGTCGCGTTGTTGATCGGAGCACTCACCGGACCGGTGGGTAACTGAAAAGCCCGCTGGCGATTGCGGATCACCACGATCGACACGGTCGCATACCCGGGAACGGGGTTGGCCGTCACGGTCGCGATCCAAGTGAATTCACCCGACCCGAACCGGCCACCGTAGGGCAACCCGTTGGCCGCGGTGGAGACGCGAGTCCCGAACCGGAACGGGTTGGCCGCGCGGTCCTGCGGGCGTTCGATCAACAGATCATCAGGCGAATCGGCGACAAAAAAAGCCTCCGGGGTGGTCAACAACGTCTGGTTGCCCAGGCTGACTGGGCGTCGCAGCAACCCCACCCGACGCATCCGCGTCAGTTGACCGGTCAACTGATTGCCCGGACCCGTCGGCGTCGCCGAAGGGTCGAGCGTCGGATCATGTCGCGGCCGATAAAAAGGAAAGAAACGAGAATCGTAAGCGGTCCCGCCGGGAACCTGTGCGACCGTCGAAGCCGCAAAAAACGCCGGGTCGATGCAGAACGGTTCGTCCCCAGTGAACGGCATGAGCGCGGGAGGATTGGCGTCGTTGAAAAATACCAACCGCCCGCTGCTGAGCCAACGCTGCGCGAGCATCTCTTCCATGATGTTGTCGCCGATCGTCGGTGCGATCCCCAGCCCCACCGCATCGCGCGCCCGCTCGCCCGCCAACGGCAGGATCGACATCACGCCGAGCAAACCGATCAAGATCACGCCCATCGAAAAGATCACCTCGACCAAGGTGACGCCGGAGCGGTTGGGGTCGGTTCTCATCATCAATTCGTCTCCAACTTGTCGGACATGCCGGCCAGGATCCGGGCTTCGGCCAACGCAGCCGGCAGGTTTTGATCGATCAGCAATTGAGGCGTGATCGACGATGTCGGCGCGGCCGCTACCCGACCGGTCTGGTGATTGATAACCACCCACGACGACTTGAGGCGGGTCAGGTTGGAGCGGTCTCGCCCTTGCGACGCGAACAAGTTGTCGGGGCGGACCCCGTTCAAGTCGCCCAAACAGAGATAAATCTGGCTGTGAGGGACCACGTAAGTGCCGTCGGCCCGGATCACCCGCGAGATCCGACCGTCCGGGCCGAAGTTGATCACGATCGAACGGGTCGCGCCGACGCCGGTCGCGAATTCGTTGCCGCTCAGTCCGATGCCGGACAAATTCAAATCGATCGCCACCCCACGCGGCAGCGCCAGCGGGATCGAGTTCGACATCACCGCCGAGCGATGGATGCGATACTTGACCGACTGACTCGGGGCCAATTCCCGCCGCGTCCCGGCCGGAAACTCGAACGTCGGCAACCCGGTTCCCCCAGGCAATTCCAACACGTTCCGCGGGTCGAACGTGACGAACACGCGACCGGAAACGAGCCCGATGTCGCTGATCGTGACCATCTTGCCACCCGGCAATTCCAACCGATCGACCAGCGGCCGGATCGGCGCCAGTCGATCCCCCAACATCTGATGACTCAGCGTCAACAATTGGCTGTCGACCGGATCGAAGGTCGCGGTATCGACACCCGGCGTCGCGGTGCGGTCCAACAGGATTGCCGTCGCGTCGCCCGACTCGCCACTGTACGGCGGAACCCCCGTCATCTGACGCAGCCGAATGCTGGAAGAGGCCAATTCGATCTGCGCCACGTCCTCGCTGAGCCGCTCCAGATAAACGCCGACCTCCCGCCCCTCCGACATCGCGCGGCTGCGGGCGACATCGATGAACGAGACGATCGAACGGGCCGCTCGGGCGTTCTTCTGATCCAACAACACGTTGCGGATCGTCGGCAACGCGATCGCCGCCAGCATCAACAACAGGAACAACACCACCAACAGCTCGACGAGCGTGAAGCCGCCGAGCCGTCGGCCGGTCCCCAGTTCCGACACCGACCACGTCCGGTGGTCCTGTCTTCGAGGCAACGATTCGCGTTTCGGATTCCCGCTTCGCATCACTCAGTCGCCAATTGATAGTTGGTGATGTTGTCGGCCCGCAACGATTGCAATCCGATCGGCGTGCCGGGACGAACCACGGCACCGACCTGACGCAGGTACGGGTCGGGGAAAAAGTAATTGCCCGTGCGACCTTCCGCCTCGGGCCCCATCGCGGCGGGAGATATCGGCCAAGTCATCGGCGTCAACACCGCCGGCGACATCGCGTGATAACGGAAGTTCACCTCCACACCCGCCCCGGTGCCCGGTGCGAGCGTCACGCCGAATTCGCCGTCGCGTCCGGCGGACAATACCAACGGACGCAGCGACCAAGGGGGATCGACGCCCGCGACCGTGAATCCGAAATCACTGCGGAACAGGTCGAAATCGTCCGGCAGCGACATGTCGATCGACAATTCGGAATCGGCCAACTGATAGCCGCTGGGCCAACGGATGAACGCGATCGGTTGCCCCCACCCGTCGAGAATCTCCGGCATCCCGTCCCCATCGGTGTCGCCGATGTTCGACGGCGGGATCGCCTGAATCGCGGGCGCACCACCGACAAACGTGCTCGACAAAATCATGTAGAGGCACTCGGCCCCCTGATGCTGGGGCGTCCAGGTCGGCAACGCCCGGCGGTAGTAGCCCGAAAAGCGACTCGGGACGTTCTTGCCGCCGTTGTACCAATCGATCATCACCTGTCGCCGCTGTGCGGACCGGCGCAACTGGTTGCCGTCCCGCACCACCGGATTGGCGATCGCCGTGATCTGGGCCGGCCGATTCATCACCATCGCCCCCCCCTGGATCACCCCGATGTCCGAGATCCGGTCGGGCATCTCCATTCGCTGCAAATCCCGCATCATGATCAATCGCGTCCGAGCCGCTTCGGATGGCAACAACTGGTAACCGAACGTGCTCACCCCGTCGGCAGGCATGGTCGACAGGTCGGGTGTCGCGACCGGCAGCGGCCGATACTTGTAAGCTTCGAATTGCTCCTGCAGGGCCGAATCGATGATCGCGATGATGCTCCGTGTCCGCGCGATCCGGGCGGTCTGAGTCACCCCCTGCACGGCGGTCAACACCATCGAGGCCAGGATCGCGACCAACATCAAAGACACCAGCACCTCGATGAGCGTGAACCCACCGGCCGGCTGCATCCGAGTTCGTCGCCCCACGTCGTTTCGATCCGATGCCACAGTTGCCATCACTTCAAGTCGCTCTCAAGGGTGGAGGTGCTGAAGTTGGTCAAGTTGTCGAGCTGACCCAAGATCGCGACCCCAGGCTCCTGGAACCCACGCACGGCCGGAACGAAGGGACTCAAAACGCCATTGCCATCCGCCACGACCGCTTCCCCCGTCTCGGCGACAAAATAAACGGGACTGCCGCTGCTGAAGACGAGCGACCCGAAAATGCCATCCAATCCGGGTGAAATGATCTGGAAGGTCTGCGGATTCATGAACATGTCATTCAGATTCGCCATCATGCCATTGCGGTTCGTCAAGTAAGGCCGCACCCCACCGAACTCGGTACCGCCGGCCAGGTATCCGTTGAACGTCGCTGCACCGACCATCCCATAGGTCTGGGAATCGAAATAAACGATCGGGGTCGGGTTGCCGTCGCGGGCCAAATAGGCAGGCAACGGATCGTTGAACCCATGCATGGCATCGACCGTGCCGACCAACTGCTCGTCGGTGCTCAACAGTCGCCCCCCCGCGTTGCGAGCGTACGTCAATCGGTCCGGACTGAACTCGAAAAACGCGTTGTCTCGGGTGGCGTTGTAGTCGTAGTCTGCCACGTCATTCGGATTGCTGCCGACAAACAGCAGCGGCCCGCCTTCTCCCGTCAGCGGGTACAACGGGTCGTTGCTGAATCCGCCCAAGAAGAAAACGAGCGCCTCACCCCGATCCATCGCAACCGAGCTGAAATTGGGCGAACCCCGTTCCCGCGTCAACTGCACCAGTAAATCGGAATCCTGGGGGCTCATACGAGGGAACAACCGCCGCATGTGCCGCATCAACCGATCCGGACTGCTCCCGTCGGGCGGATAATCGCCATACTTGTCGAAATACTGCTGAACCGCAGCCTGCAACGCGTTGACCTCCAACCGCATCGCCGTCTCCCTGCCGCGGGTGATCGCCCGACCGACCGCCGTCACAGCCAAGGTCATCAGAATCCCGATGATCGCGATCACAACCATCAGTTCGACAAGCGTGAATCCGTTTCTTGTTCGACGAGATTTCATGACAAAGACCGTGTGATTTTCGGGAAATGGCTAGGGAACGAAATTACCAGGATCATTTTGAGACTTTCGTCTCACGATCTGTCTCAGGCGACCACTCGACTCAAGCGACCACCTATAGCCCTGAACGTCCTTCAGGCTCCCGTCACCGAATGCGATTCATTCGGTGACACCCAGACTGACGCTCAAACACCAACCCGTTTCCGGCACTGGTTTCGACCAGCCCAACGGAACTCATAGAGAGCAAACGGGATGCCAAGTTTCGTAACTTCCGACTGTCTGTAGTTGCGGCACGCTTCGGGGCAACCGGGCGGGGCCAGCCTGCGGCCGACCCGCCCGATCACGGAGGCGAGCTGTATGAATCAAGTCAAGCCGCTGATCAGTTCGACCAAGGGCATGAACAGGCTGATGACGATGAAGCCGACCGCGACGCCGAGGAACACGATCATCAACGGCTCCATCAAGGCGGTCAACGAATCGGTCAAGACGCGAACCTCTTCGTCGTAGGTATCGGCAACCTTATAAAGCATCGTGTCGAGTTCACCCGTTTCCTCGCCGACGTCAACCATGTTGACGACCAGGTCATCGACGACACGGCTTTTCATTTTTAAGAAGTAATAGGCGGCGGCGCCCAAGGCGCCGAAGACGATCGCTTGGATCGACAGCAACGTCAACGTCTGCAACATCGAATCGGTATCGAGCTTGGTGCCACGGGCGGTGATCGCGACGGAGGCCATCATCAGCCCGGGGAAAGAACCCATCAGCATCCAGAACACCAAGGCCATCGGGTGAAAGCCGGGGACGCTGTGTTCGGCCAGCGGCTTGCTGATCACCTCGCCTTCACGGATCGCCTCGGTCACCTTGCCGTACAACCGCTCGAACATCGCGTTGCCGGCGGTCTCGCGGGTGATGTTGAGCGCTTCCAAAATCGGCACACCGCTGGAAACCAAGGTCCCGAGTGTCCGTGTCGTCCGCGCCATGATGTTCTTTTCGACCAAGCCACCGAAGACCGGCAGCTTGATGACGAACATGTCAAAACCGGTCCGTCCTTGGCGGAACTTGCGGAGCAGCTTGACGAAGATGAACGCGCAGATCGGCATCAAGATGATCAAGAACCAGTAGTTCGCGATGTAGTTACTGACCGCGACCAGCAGCAGCGTCGGGGCGGGCAGTTTCAGATCGAACTCGTCGAACATCTTCTCGAAGGTTGGCACGATGAAGATCATGATGAACGTCAAGATCAGGATCGCGACCGTGACCACGATCACCGGATAGACCAACGCCCCTTTGACCTTCCGCTTCAGCGACTCGGCCCGCTCCAAGAAGTCGGCCAACCGCTGCAAGATCACTTCCAACGCACCGCCGGCCTCGCCGGCCTTGATCATGTTGACATACAGGCGGCTGAAGACCTTCGGCGATTTGGACATCGCCTCGCTGAGCGTCGACCCCCCTTCGATCTCTTCACAAACGTCCTGCAAGGCGTTTTTCAGTTTGCCGGGCTTCTGGTTGTTTTCCAAAATCCTCAGGCTCCGCAAGATCGGCAAGCCCGCGTCCTGCAGGATCGACAATTGCCGCGTGAAGGCGCAGATGTGCTTCGTCTTAGCGCCGCCCATGGCGAAGCCGCGCCGCTGCTTTTTCTTGGTCGCCGCCTGGGTCACGACCTTCTTCACCGTGATCTTGGTGACGAAGTAGCCCATTTGGCGGATGGTCGTTTGCGCCTCATCCTCGGACGGCGCGTCGATCTCGTCCCGGATCTCCTGACCCTTGGCGTCCATCGCTTCGAATAGAAATGTTGGCATTTTTGATCAAGGGAACAGGGGAAACTGAAAAAATGAATCGCACCGCTGACCACCAGGGATCAGCTCGCCTCAGGGCGTCTGGGGCACCGAACCGGCCGACTAGGCCTCATCGATCGTCTCGCGAACGACCTCCTCCAAACTGGTGATGCCTTCTCCAGCTAAACCCATGCCGAACTCGCGGAGTGTGATCATCCCGTCTTTCTGAGCCTGGTCACGGATCTCGTCGGTCGAAACCTTGGCCATCACCATGTCGCGGATCTTGTCGTTCAGAACCATCAATTCGAACAACCCGACACGACCCTTGTACCCGGTGTTGTGGCAGACTTCGCAGCCGGAGCCGCGGAAGAACTTGCGGCCTTCGATCTGCTCCCGCGAGATCCCCAATTCGAACAGCAGATCGGCGCTGACATGGACCTCTTCCCGGCATTTGGTGCAGAGCCGGCGGACCAACCGCTGAGCCAGGATCGCTTCGACGGTGGCGCAGATCATGAAGGGCTGAATCCCCATGTCGGTCAACCGCGTGATCGTGGCGGCGGCGTCGTTCGTGTGCAGGGTGCTAAAAACCAGGTGGCCGGTGAGCGCCGCCTGGATCGCGATGTCGGCCGTTTCCAAGTCACGGATCTCGCCGACCAGGATCGTATCCGGGTCCTGCCGCAGGATCGCCCGCAAACAGCTCGCGAAGGTCACGCCGACGTCATGATCGATCGGGATCTGGATGATCCCGTCGATGTCGTATTCGACCGGGTCCTCGGTGGTGATCAACTTGTCGCCGGGGTCATTCAGCTCGGTCAACGCTGAGTAGAGCGTGGTCGTCTTGCCGCTGCCGGTCGGACCGGTGACCAAGACGATCCCGTTGGGCCGATCGATCGCCTTGCGGAATCGCCCCAACATCGACTCGTCCATCCCGACGTTTTCCAACGACAGGTTAACGACGCTGCGGTCGAGGATCCGCATGACGACCGATTCGCCGAACATCGTCGGCAAGACGCTGACCCGCAGGTCGACCGGGTGCCCCCCCACCATCAGTTCGATCCGGCCGTCTTGCGGCATGCGGCGTTCGGCGATATCGAGGTTCGACATCACCTTGACCCGCGTCGTGATCGCGAACGCCAGGTGCCGCGGGGGCGGCACCATTTCGTACAACACCCCTTCGGCCTTGATCCGGATGCGGAACTCATCCTCGAACGGCTCGAAGTGAATGTCGCTGGCCTGATCCTTGATCGCCATCAATAGGACCATGTTGAGCAACTTGCGGACCGGGGCCGAATCGGCCAACGCCTCGATGTCCGTTAGGTTGAACTTCTCGTTCTCCAACATCGAGATCGCGGCCTTCAGTTCGCTGTCGTTCGCCAATTCCGCGACCAACTTTTCGACACTCTCACTCTCGCTGTCGTAATATCGGGTCAACGCTTGGCGGATATCGGTCTCGGTCGCGATGACCATCCCGATCTCGTAACCCAAGAAGGTTCGCAACTCATCTTGGATCGACAACTTCTGCGGGTCGCAGGTCGCGATCGTCAATCGCTGGTTGTCTTCGTCAAAGGCCAACGGGATGACGCGGTACATCTGCGCCATCGTCTCGGTGATTTTCTCCAGCACCTTCGGGTCGAGCGTCGCTTCGGACAACTCGACCGTCTGCATCCCGAGCTGTTCCGCCAAGCCCTGGATCAGTTGCTCATCGGTGATCAACTGCATGTCTTCGGCGACCTTGCCGAACAGCGAGCCGGGTTGCTGCTCCTGTTCCTCCAGGATCACTTCCAATTGCTCGTCGGTGATGAAACCGAGGTCGACCAGGATCTGTCCGATGCGTCGAGGAGCCATGAGGAATTAGCAAGTCAGAGGTAATCGGCAACCGGGGCCGGCGTCGAATGGAAAAGCGAATCGGAAACGAGCAAAAAAGTCGCCGCGGCGACACGACCTCGACCCGCTGGCGACCGTCGACTCGCGACGCCCGCCAAAGGGCCACCTGCGATCAATGCGAAGGCTCCTTCCCGTCGCCGCCGCCACCTTCCTCGATGCCGCGACGAGCCTGCACGATCCGCTTGGCCAACTCATCAGGCAAATGCGCCTTGGCCAACACGTCTTCGACGGTCACTTTCCCGGCGGTCCAGTGATTGAACAGGGCGTCGTCCATCAACTGCATCCCGAACTTAGCACCCGTCTGGATCGCGCTGTTGATCCGGAAGGTCTTGTTTTCGCGGATCAGGTTGCTGATCCCGGAGGTCACGATCAACACCTCGTAGGCCGCGCATCGCCCGCCGCCGATCCGCGGCAGCAGCGTCTGAGCCACGACGCCGATCAGCGAGCTGGCCAATTGCGTGCGGACTTGATCCTGCAGGTTTCCCGGAAAAGCGTCGATGATCCGGTTGACCGTCCCCTGGGCGCTGTTCGTGTGCAGCGTCCCGAACACGATGTGCCCCGTTTCGGCCGCGCTGATCGCCGCCTCGATCGTCTCCAAGTCACGCAACTCGCCGACCAGGATGACGTCCGGGTCCTGACGCAACGCCCGGCGGATCGCCTCCGAAAAACTCGGCACGTCAACCCCGACTTCCCGCTGGTTGATCGTGCTCTTCTTGTGTTCGTGATAAAACTCGATCGGGTCTTCGATCGTGATGATGTGGTGATCGACCGTCTCGTTCAGCATGTTGATCAGGCTGGCCAACGTCGTGCTTTTGCCGCTGCCGGTCGGCCCGGTGACGAGGAACAAACCTCGCGGGCGGTGCACCAACTTGACCACCGCCTCGGAAAGGCCCAACTGCTCGGGCGTCAATTTGTCGTTGGGAATCTGCCGCAGCACCATCGAGATGAAGCTGCGCTGCTTGAAGACCGAAACCCGGAATCGAGCCAAATCGCCGAACGCGAAGCCGAAGTCGGCGCTGCCGGTCTCCTGCAACTCCCGCTGACACCGTTCCGGCGTGATGCTCTTCATCAACGCCACCGTGTCCTCGGCCTCGAGCGTCTTGGTTTCCAACTTCCTCATCCGGCCGTGCAACCGGAATACCGGCGGTTGGCCGCAGACGATGTGGATGTCGCTGACGCCCTGCTTGACGGCTGCTTGAAGCAATTTGTCAATCAGAACGGTTGCCATGAGATTCGTCCGAGGTCGCGAAAAGGGGAAAAGGTATCGAAAGTGTCGAACAAGACGCGGATGAACTGATCGCCAACGCGAAACAGCCACCCGAATCCGTTCACGACTGAATCCGGTTGTCGAATTCGCCCATGAATCTGGCTCAGGACCCGGCCACATTTGGGCCAAATCACCGGCGTGTTTGTGCTGTCATTATCTTCGGGCCAGCCCAAAACGCCAAACAAAAAGGGGTTTGAAGCCCGAAACGGGGCACGATCCGCAGGCGGGCGGTACGCCTCGCCCGGTCGCACCAGTCGTCGCCACCACCATGGCGAGGCCGATTCGCACCCTGATCGTGACGCCGGACAGGCACCCGGCAATCAGCCGCCTTGAAGCCGCGATCACCCCTCTCGGACGACGTGAGCGAAAGCTTCGTGATCCTGCTCCGTCCGCTTGGCGACCCGATGGACCTCCTCAAACGAAGTGATCCCTCGGCACACTTTTCGCATGCCGTCGACGTACAAAGTCGTCATGCCGCCCTGGATCGCGGCCGAGCGTAACTCCCGTGTGGGAGCACTCTTGAAGATCATGTCGCGAATCTTGTTGCTGATCAACATCAGCTCGTAAATCCCGATCCGGCCGCGGTACCCCGACCGCTGACAGAACGTGCAACCCTTCCCCTTGGCGAACTCCGCCTGCTTGACCAACTCCGGTGGCAACCCCGAATCTTCGATCACGCTATCGGGGGGGGTGTACTTCTGCTTGCAACGGGGACAAATCGTTCGCACCAAACGCTGTGCCAAAATCGCGATCACGCTGCTGGCGACCATGTAACCCGGTACACCAATGTCCACCATGCGTGACACAGAACTGGGCGCGTCGTTCGTGTGTAGCGTACTAAAAACCAAGTGTCCAGTAAGACTGGCCTGAATCCCCATCGATGCGGTCTCGTGATCCCGCATCTCGCCGACCAAGATGATGTTGGGGGCCTGCCGCAACATGGCGCGAATGATGCGAGCGAAGTCGAGCCCGATGTTGTGCCGCACCTCGACTTGGTTGATTCCCGGCAGGTAGTATTCGACCGGGTCCTCGGCGGTGATGATCTTGCGATCGGGGCGGTTGAGGGCGTTGAGTGCGGCGTAGAGCGTCGTCGTCTTGCCGCTCCCGGTCGGCCCGGTAACCAGCACGATCCCGTTGGGGCGTTTGATAAGCGAATTGAAATTCCGGTAATCCCGTTCGGCCAAACCGAGTTGCCGGGTGCCGACCTTGATGTTGTCCTTGTCGAGCAGTCGCATGACGACCGATTGCCCGTGATTGGTCGGGATGATGCTGACCCGCAGATCGAGCTGCTTGTCGCCGACGGTGATCTTGATCCGCCCGTCGGTCGGCCGCCGCTTCTCCGAAATGTCGATTTTGCTGAGGATCTTGATGCGGGCGACGATGGCGGCCAACATCCGTTTGGGGGGGCAGTCCCGTTCGATGCAGACGCCGTCGATCCGATAGCGGATGCGGATCCGATCTTCGAACGGTTCGACGTGGATGTCACTGGCCCGCAGTTGGACCGCTTCTTGGATCATCAGGTTGACGAGCCGAATGACCGGGGCGGTCCCCTCATCGTCATCGTCTACCCCACCGCCACTGCCGTCATCCGACGTTTCGGTGAAGTCGATCGCCGTGTCGGTGAACTCCTGCAGCATCGAGTCAGCCGATTCCCCTTCGATCTGACCGTAATATTGGTTGATCGCTTCCACGATCGCCGTCTTGGGCGCAAGCGCCGTCTCGATCCGCTTGTTGAGGATGAAACGGAGCTTTTCGATGACTTCCAGGTCGAACGGGTCGGCCACCAAGACGCAGATCGAGCCTTCCTCGCTGGAATACGGCAGTACCGTGTTTTCCCGAGCGACCGATTCGGGCACCTGTTCGATCACGTCATCGGGGATTCGATGTTCCCGCAAATCGACGTAGGGGACGTGGTTGAAGTCGGCGAGTGCCTTGGTGACGTCTTCGGGAGAGGCGTATTCCAATGCCACCAACACATCGCCGATCGGCTTCCCCCCCGATTGGGCCACCGAATTGGCTTCGGTGAGTTGATCGGGGCTGATGATGCCGCGTTGGATGAGCAGGTCGGTGAAATCCTTGGGAATTCGAGCCATCGCCGGATGCTGGGTTGAACGGAAGGGGACCTGGTAAGATGCGATACACCCGAATCAGAATAGCATCGCGATATCGGTGGTGCGCGACCCGATTAGCAAAACCGGACGAATCCGAACAACGATCCCGGTCGAGATAAGGGTTCACCGGATGAACCGGTGCGTTACTGTCTAGAATAGCTAGCTGTCTGCACTAGGCGAATGAATCCAGGGCGAATGCTTCGCGGCTTGCCTATCCGCCCCCACCGCACGCATCCGGAATCTCGGTCGATGAACGCGAAAACCTCTCGCTGGGCAATTCCCTCCCCCGCCCGCCATTGCCGACTCCTCGTCGGAGCGGCATTGCTGTTGCTCTTCATTCTGAGCGACGTCTGCCGGGCAGAGCTGAGTGCCCCGCAGAAGCAACAGGTGGTTGAGATCGCGAAGTTGGTCCGCGAAGCGGGTGAACTGTTTCAAGCTCGCGACTTTGCAGAGTCTGGGAAACGAATTGAAGCGGCGATGACCCAGATCGATTCGTTGATCGAACAGGGAGGGCGGGAAGCCTACGACGCGGTCGCCCCCGCATTCGGCAGGATCATCAACGCCCACGCCCTGCTGGAATTGGAAGGGGTCGCCCTGCCGCCGTTCGAACGGCCGCGACGTCCGGAGATGGCCTCCAAGGCGAAATCCGAACCGGCGGAAACGCCCGAGACACCGGACAAGCCGCCGGCGCGGCGGCCCAAAGCCTCGCGTGGGGCCGAACAACCGGAACCGCAAGATGCCGGCCCGAGCTTCGTGCGGCAGATCGGGCCGCTGTTGGTCCAGCACTGCGGCCGGTGCCACATCAATCGGACTCAGGGGAATTTCAGCATGGCGAACTTCGCGATGCTGGCCCAAGGCCCTCCCGAGGGGACGGTGATTTTCCCTGGGGACCCGGTAGGCAGTCGCTTGATCGAAACGATCGAAACGGGTGACATGCCGCGGGGCGGGACCGTCCCCGCGGCGCACCTTCAACTGCTGAAGGATTGGGTCAGCGCAGGGGCCAAATACGACGGCAACTCCCCACTCATCCCGCTGGTCTCCATGGCGGCCAACGCCCCGCCGCTGCCGGTGACTCCTGACATGCCGACCCCCGCGGCTCCCGCGGACCCCTCGGTGCGGCCGCCGACCGGGTCAGAAACGGTCAGTTTCGCAAAGGACGTTGCCCCACTGTTGCTAGAGAACTGCAACGGTTGCCACATCGACGCGCCGCAGACCCGAGGCGGCTTGCGGATGGACAACTTCGGTCTGCTGATGCGGGGCGGCGACAGCGGCGAAATCGTGTTGCCGAACCGCGCGGCGGCGAGCCTCCTGATCCGCAAGCTGAAGGGCGAAGAAGGGCAGCGGATGCCGGTCAACCGGCCACCGCTGAGCGACGAGCAGATCACGCTGATCAGCCGCTGGATCGACGAGAACGCCACGTTCGATGGCCCTGTCGCCAACCAACCGTTGCGAGTGCTGGCACAACAGGCCTGGGCCGAATCGGCTAGCGACGAGGAACTGAGTGAACGTCGCCAAGAATTGGCCAAAAAGAACATGGGGTTGGTCGCTGCCGGCAATTCCAGCCCGACGGAAGTCGAATCCGACCGATTTCTGGTGATCGGTAACGTCGGTGAGGCGACGGCGGCAGCGGTTTTAGCGGCGGCCAACAAAGTCAGTGGCAAAATCAAATCGACGATCGATTTGGGCACGATCCGCGGCCGCATCACCATCTACGCCCTGCCCAAGCGATACGATTACAGCGAATTCGCGAAAATGGCCGAAAGCCGCTCGGTGCCTTCCGACTGGCAGAGCCATTGGCGTCATGACGGCGTCGACGCCTACATCGCGATGGTCGCGGGCCCAGGCGACAGCGACGCGCTGCTCGAGGCGAGGTTGACCGGACCGTTGACCAGCCTGGCGGTCGCGACCCGAGGGGCCGATATCCCGCGCTGGCTGTCCGAAGGGGTCGGACGGGCGACAACGGTGCGGCTGTACGCCCGTGGCTTTCCCGCGGTCGACGCCTGGAACCAAGGACTGCCGGTGGCGGTCAGCGGGATTCGAGACGGCAAGCAAGTCGTCGAAAACGGCTTGGCTCCCGAACAAACCGATTTGATCGGCTACGCCATCGCGACCCAAATCCTCAAATCGCAACGACGTCAATACGACACGCTGCTGAAAAACCTCGACAAAGGCGAAAGCTTCGCGGATGCGTTTAAGGCCGCCTTTGGCGGATCGCCCGCCGAATACATCGACCGTTGGAAACCGGTCCTGGCCGGAGGCGGCCGGAGGCGAAATTGAACGGGCGGTTTCCGATGCCTATCCGCCACGCGATGGCAAGCGTAGGAACTCAGTCCTCCAGCAGGTGATCTCGAAACCAGTCGACCATTGCTCGAGTCCCCTGCGCCAACTGCTCGCCCCCGATCCCATGTCCGGCCCCGGGAAACTCGATCAGTTCGTGCGTCACGCCGACCCGCTGGAACTCATCCCGAATCCGGCGACTGTGGGCGATCGGGACTAAGTCATCAGCGTCGCCGGCCAACAGCAACGCCGGGGCGTCGTCCGCAGTGACATGCGTCAGCGGCGAGTGGTCGGCCGCCGCCCGCGGATCGAGGTCCAAGGCGGGGAAGTTCTTGTGGGCCGGCAACGATTCCGGAGAACTGTGGATCAAAATCGTCAAATCGGTCGGGGCGACCCAGGCGACGACCGCCTGGACGCGATTGCCGA
The DNA here is from genome assembly GCA_007694185.1 of Planctomycetaceae bacterium. Taxonomy (GTDB): domain Bacteria; phylum Planctomycetota; class Planctomycetia; order Pirellulales; family Pirellulaceae; genus UBA6163. The sequence continues at coordinate 32,935 of RECD01000276.1, read as the reverse complement.
CCCGATCGACAGCATCCGGAACATCCGGGTTCCCGTCGTCTCCGGTCGTCCCCAACATCAGCGAAAGGTGTCCGCCGGCACTCATCCCGAACACCCCCAACCGCTCCGGCTCGATCCCGAACTCGTCCGCCCGCATGCGGATCACCCGAACGGCGCGTCGAACGTCGCTGACCGCTTCCGGGATGCCGAACTTAGGACTGCTGCCGTGCCGGACCGCAAACACCGTGAAGCCGGCGTCGGTCAACGGACGCAACAGCCCCAGCAACTGTTCCGGAGGCGACCAATTCGAATACCAGCCGCCGCTGACCATGAACAGCACCCCGGCGCCATTGGCCGATTGCGGCTGAAAAACGTCAAACGTCATCGCCAGGCCGTGCTTGTGGCCGTAGACGACATCCGTCGTGATATCGACCCTCGAAGCGGTCGGTTGCGCCGCCGCCCGGTCGACGCCCGAAACGGTCGAAATGAACAGGGCGATCAGGCAGAACAGTGGACGGGAGCAGAACCGGTTCATGGACAGCCTCGAAGAGGGAGAACGGCTGGGGCGGAAAAGTCGGTCGGCCGAAACTGCCGATCTGTGGTTTCTCGGAGCGGCCACGACAAATCCTAGCATAGACGGTTCTGAAGCGACGATAAGTCAATCAGAAGCCGTCGTTTCGGCGGATTCTCCGCCGCCCCTGGCCTGCTACCGCCCCCTTTGCCGTGTGCCGCACCGATGAATGTTCCCGACGCCTTGCAGCCTCACGCGACCAACCGTTTCGCCGCCATTCCGGCGACCGCGCTGTCGGCCGCCGCCACCGCGAACCGAAACGCGATGCACGCGGCGCGAACTGCGGAATTGCGAATCGCTCGCTCAACGGTCTTCTGCAGCGATGCGGCGGGCGATTCAGACGGTGACGGACGCTGGGCCGGAGGACCGTTTCGCGGACGAGCAAGTCTGGAGACGGAAACGTCTTCTCAGGCGGCCGATGAGGAAGACCAGGGCCAGCCCGATCCCGGACGCGACCGGTTCAACCGCCTCGGGGCCGAGAACGGCGACCAACCGATCTCTCGGATCGACTACCAGGCCTGATTCGGGCCGCGGCCGATCGCGGGGCAGAACGTATCAAGAGGTGATCGCGTCACGGCAACGGAATCTGCTCGATCCGAAACTCGACCTCTTCCCTGATGATCCGGGTCGGCGATTCATAAACCAATTTCCAGCCGGCTGCGGACTCGCCCAAATCGAACAGGTAGGCAATCCCGATGCCGTTTTTCACCTGCCGATAAAGTTGATAGCCGAGATGTTCGGCCCGCCTGCCAGTGGCATCGACCGCATAGACCCCGTTGTCGAGCAAAAAGCCGCGATGACTTTCCATCGCCTCGGGCGGCACGTCGACCTCGATCCCCAGTCGCACCTCGTGAAGCTGTTCGTTCAGCCTAACCCCCTCGGGCCGAACCTGGACTGATCCGACCGTCTGCGACTCGGTCGCGGATTCAAGCGGAAACTCGAACTGGTGGGTTTCAACGGGCAGCAACATTCTCAAGCGGCCGATCAACTCCACGATCTTTTCGGACTGCTGCAGGGGGGCTTGAAGCGGTACGGAGATGATCGCGAGCGGGATGTCGCGGCCGGTGGCGACATCGAGCGTCGCACCGCCGGTACCGGTCAGCACCTCGCCGCTATCGAGCAGCCCGCGAATCTGGTCCAGCGGCAACGACAGCGAAATCGGCGTCTTGCCCGGCTGCCACGCCATTTCCAGTTCGACGCTCAGGCCGCTGAGCACCGGGTGACGCAACACCCGACGATTGGTCACCACGGTCGGCTCCAACCGAAAGATCCCGGCGTAAGCCGCCGAAAAGGTTCGGCGCGGCCGCTGCGATTGACTCGGTCTGAGCCTCAGAGTCCCCGCGTCCCCCCCGTAGGGATCGATATCCAGCGAAGCTTCATCCAAGACATGATCGAGTGCCCGCCAAAACGACGTCGGTCCCGGCAGCGGCATGACCGGGGTCTCCTCGGGCAAAGGATGCCGAAACTCGACGTCGGACACGGCCGAAATCTGCCGCAAGGCATCCTCCAAAGTCATCGCTTCGCTGAGATCGTACTGAGCATCAACCTCCGTTCCCTCCTCTGCGTTTTCCGCTTTCTCGCCCTCCTCGCTCGGATCCGGCTCATCGGCTACCGGCTCGGAATCGTCCGTCGCGACCGGGTCCGGCGGTTGCAGGGCCAATCCGTTGCCGAGCGTTGCCAACGAAACGGTGAGCGTGATCAAGCCGGCAATCAGCCAGTGAACCGCCACCTCCCAAGCGGGCCTATCGCGGCCGGCAAACATGCCGCGGCAGATTGAATGTGCGACCGATCGAATCTCGCCGGGCTCGATCCCAACCGACACGTCGTCGACAGAGGTTTGTGCGGTGAAAGGATGCATCAGGCGGCCTCAGGGGCGGCGATCGACGCGGCAGGTCTTTCGCCAAGGGGGAAGATCGAATGGTGCAGATAGCGCGCAGGAGAGCCAACAACCGCGTCCGATCATTGACCAGCGATCGCTGAACAAGGATCACCCATCGATCGAGTTTAGCGCAGGGGGAGGTGAAGGTCCAGCGAAACCGCCCGTCGGGAACCGCGACAACCACCGCGTCTCGGGCTGGGGCCGATAGCGGAGTGACAAGCTATTTGATAGCGTTTGTCGTCGTTTTGAGTCGACAATGGCCGAGCGGTCCCTGGGACGGTTGGCGGACTCGCCTGCTGAGGCAACACGTGGCTTCCAACCGCTCGAACCGATCCGCGAAACCGGCGAAATCAGCGGTTGTGAATCGACGCTGGGATATTCCTCAGGGTCGCCACGTCAGCCTCTGGCAGGGGCTGACTCCGCCCCAGATGTTTGTCGGCTCCTTTTTGTTGTTGATCGCAGTCGGGACGCTCGGCCTGAAGGCCTTGCCGGGGCTGTACGTCTCTTCCCCGCTGGGCTGGGTCGATGCCGCCTTCACGGCCACCAGCGCCGTCTGCGTGACGGGCTTGATCGTGACCGATACGGCGACGCACTTCACCCCGTTGGGCCAGGCGTATTTGCTACTGCTGATCCAATTGGGAGGGCTGGGGATGTTGGCCTTCACCAGTCTGATCATCGTGGCGCTTGGCAAGCGGTTATCGCTGCGTGCGGAGACCCTCGCGCACGGAATCCGGGATGCCGCGCCGAACATCGATTCCAAGCGATTGATGTTGGATGTCGTGCGGTTCACGTTGGCGCTGGAGGCCTTGGGCGCCGTCACTTTGTTTTTGCTTTGGGGGCCGAAACTGGGTTGGAGCGAGGCGATGTGGCCGGCCGTTTTTCACTCGGTCAGCGCGTTCTGCAACGCCGGATTCTCGAACTTTTCCGATTCGATGGTCGGCTTTCAAACGGCTCCCGCCACCCTCCTTGTGGTGATGATTCTGATCATTCTCGGTGGGATCGGTTTCTTGACGATGGAGGAAACGGTCCTCGCACTTGGCGACCTGCGGGGCCGAACACGATTCCGGATGTCGCTCCACAGCCGCTTGGTGCTCTGGACGACAGCCGTCCTGGTGGTGGGCGGCGGAATCCTGTTCGTGTGGTTCGAATCGGAGTCCTCCTTGGCCGGGATGAAGCCGATCGATCGGGTTTGCAACGGGTTGTTCATGAGCGTCACGGCGCGCACGGCCGGCTTCAACACGGTCGACTATGCGGACGTGACCGACAGCGGCAACTTCTTAACTATCCTGCTGATGATGATCGGCGGCTCGCCCGGGTCGACCGCCGGGGGGCTCAAGACCACGACCTTTGCCCTGATCGGTTTGCTCGCCTGGTCACGCCTGCGCTCCCAGCCGGCGACATCCTTCGCCGGCCGTTCGGTGCCGGACGAGACGATCCAGCGGGCGGTCGGGCTGATGGTGGTCGCGGTGGCGACGGTCGCCGTCGGCATGTTCGTGATGGCGCGAACCGAGCCGTTGGAAGATCGGGAAGGCCGATTCCTGATCCGGATGTTCGAAGTCGTCAGCGCCTTCAACACGGTCGGATTGTCGATGGGCCTGACCTCCGACCTGTCGACCGGTGGTCGTTTGATGCTGACGCTGCTGATGCTCCTCGGGCGGGTGGGCCCTTTGACATTGGCCGCGGCCCTGATCCTGCGCCGGCCTCGCCGGGGCCATTTTCGCTACGCTTACGAAGACGTCGTCGTCGGCTGATGCCGGGGGCGAGAACGCACGCCGAGAGTTCCAATGAAACGTTTTGTGGTGATCGGGCTTGGCAATTTCGGATTCGGGGCGGCCGAAGCGTTGAGCTCGGCCGGACATGATGTGATCGTGATCGACAGCGACGGAGAGGTGGTCGACCGGATCGCCCCGTTGGTCGCCCGTGCCGCGGTTGGCGACGGCACCGAATTGCAAACGCTCCAGCGACTCGGCGCGGCGGACGCGGACGTCGGCGTGATCGCCACCGGCGATGACATCACCGCCAGCATCCTGGCGACGATGGCGCTTCACGACCTGAAGGTGAAGGAGGTCTACGTCAAGGTGATTTCCCGCGATCACGCCCGGGTGATGAAGCGGATCGGGGTCACGGAAACCGTCTTTCCCGAGCGGGACTCGGCCACCGCCTTAGCGACACGTTTGTCGGGCACCGCGTTGTTGAACTACGTGCGGCTCGGGGATGGATTCAGCATCCAGGAGATGGCGGTGCCGGAGAAATGGAACGGCAAAACGATCCGCCAATTGAAACTTCGCCAGACGTACGACATCACCGTGATCGCGTTGCACGACATGCTCAACGACACGATCGTCCCCTCGCCCGATCCCGATTCGACCCTCACCGATTCGGACACGCTGCTGGTTGCAGGCAGCGACGAGGCACTCGCCAAAGCGGCCAAGCTGCTCTGATCGCGAGCGGCGTCCGTCAACCGAAACGGTCGGGCGACAACCATCTCAAGTCGATCGGCGATGGCTGGCGATCGACCAACGACGCGACGATCCGTCCGGTAATCGGCGCGAGGCTAAGGCCCATCATGGCGTGGCCGGTCGCGACGATCAGGTTGTCAACGGCCCGCGTCTTGCCGAGATAGGGCAACCCGTCGGGCGAGCAGGGACGCAGCCCCTGCCAGGGCTCCAGCTGCTCGAAATCTTCGACCGCAAACTCGGGGTAGTAGCGGGGAATCGACTTGACGATTCCCGCCACGCGTCTCGGATCGATCCGCTCGTCCATCCCGGCGATCTCCATCGTGCCGCCGAATCGCAACTGCCCGCCCAGCGGCGTGACGGCGACGCGAGCCTCAACCAGGATAGCGCAAATTCGGGGGGACTGCCGCGGCGAGGGGTGCGTGAAGCTGTAACCCTTGCCGGCTTGCATCGGCAACCGCAGCCCCAAGCGGCGGGCCAACGCGGTCGACCATGCCCCTCCGGCTAACACGAACTGATCACCGGCGATCTCCCCGGCCGTGGTGACCACGGCTGCGATCCGTTTGCCTTCCATCCGCCAATCGGTCGCCCGGACATCCCGGATCGATTCGCCGCCGGCCCGATCGAACGCCGCCAACCGCGAGGCGACGTAGCGGCGCGGATCGAGATGGCAGTCCTCGGCGTAACGGATCGCGCCATGAATATCCATTCGGATACCCGGTTCCCACGCGGCGGCTTCGTCCGCCGTCAGGACTTCCGCGTTGAGCCCCAATCCCCTCGCGATTTCGGCCGTTTCCGACTCTTCCTGAAACGTCTCGCGGGTTTTGCAAAGCATCATCAACCCGTTCTGAGCCAACCCCAGATCCTCGCCGGAGCCAGCCAGTTCCGCGTAATCCGCCCGGCTGGCCAGATGCAGATCCCGCAGGACCGGGGCGGCGCGGCGGACTTTCGCCGCCGTACACGAACGCCAAAAGCGATACGCCCAACGGATCAGGTCCCAATCGAGCCGGGGCTTGATGTAGAACGGGGATTCGGGGTCGGCCATCCACTTGATCCCCAAGGCGACCATGCCCGGTGCCGCCAACGGCGTGAAGTGGCTCGGTACCACCATCCCGGCATTGCCCAGCGAGGCCCCGCGGGTGCTTGGGGTCGCGTCGATCAGTGTCACCTGGTGGCCGCGTTGGACGCAGCTCGTGGCCACGCTGAGCCCGATCACCCCGCCGCCGATCACGACCACATGCTGATTCATAGGGTTCGCCGGTACAGAGGACTCGATTCCTGTGGACGACGGACAGACCGCCAGTCAGGCACTCAAACTCGGAAAAAACGCCGCGAGAACATCGCGCTGGTGTCAGCCCGGCTCCCCACTCGTGGCGGAAATCCCCTGCGGGAACGGGTCGTCCGGGGCGACCATCAGATCCGCTTCCGCCGTGACGTAAGCCGACCCGCGGATGGTCGGGATCACTTCTCCCTGTTGGCGATCCGCCCAGCGATAACTCGCCACGAACGTGCTCCCGATGATGCTCTCCTGCACCCAGGGCTGCCCCTCTGCGAGCAGACCGTCGGCGGCCAAGCAGGCCAGCTTTGCGCTCGTCCCGGTTCCGCAGGGTGAACGATCGTAGGCCCCGCCGGGACAGAGGACGAAGTTCTTCGAGTCCCGATCCGGCGTGCTCGGCGGGCCGAACAGTTCGACGTGATCGACCTGCTCGTATCCGGCGGCACGCACGGCCCGGCGAATTTCCAGGGCGACGTGGGTCAACCGCGCCACGTTGCTCGCCGTGATCGTCTCGTCGTGCCGCTGGACCAAGAAGAACGGGTTGCCGCTCCAGACGACATCGCCGCTGACCTGCCCGATCCCCGGAACCTCGACGACCACGCCGGCCGCGATCCGCCGACTCGGGACGTTCGTCACCGACACTTCGGCGCCGCCGTGCCAGACCGCTTCGACCGGCCCGACCGGCGTGTCGATCCGGACCGCCCCCGGCTCGATCCGCCCCAGGTGAGCCAGCGTGACCACCAGCCCGATCGTGCCATGCCCGCACATGCCGAGGTAGCCGATGTGATTGAAAAAGATCACGCCAAAGTCGCAGGTCTTGTCAGCGGGCGGACAAAGCAGGCCACCCACCCAGACCTCGCCGCCACGGGGTTCGTGGAGACAGATCGAACGCAGATCATCGTGGTCCCGCCGCAAGGCATGCAGGTCCTCGGCGAGCGATCGCTCTCCCCAGCCCGCGGGGAAGTGACCCCAGCCCGGGTCGATCACGACCCGCGTCGGCTCCCCACCGGTATGAGAATCGATCACGCGGATCTTGCGATTCATTCCTCGGAATCTCCCACGCCCTCGGCGGGCGAATTCATCAACTCCTCGATCGCCTCGGCCTCCATCGGGATATCCGCCATCAGGCTTTGGGCCCCGTGCTGGGTGATCAACACCGTGTCTTCCAAGCGAATCCCGAACCCTTCTTCACGGATGTAGATCGCCGGTTCACAGGTCATCACCCAACCGGCTTCCATCGGAGCCTCCGTCAATTGCACGTCATGAACGTCGAGGCCGATCGAGTGCCCGACGCCGTGCATGAAGTACTTGGCTAGTGCCTCCTTATCGGGCCCTTGGGACTTGACCTGCTCGACGGTCAGCAAACCCAAATCGACCAGCTCCTTTTCGATCGCCTGCTGCGCGAACCGTCGCCAATCTTTGGCCAACAACCCCGGTTTGAGTTCTGCGAAACAGGCCTGGTAGGCGTTCCATACCGCGTCGTAAACCTGTCGCTGGCGAGCCGTGAACCGGCCGCTGACCGGCAACGTCCGGGTCATGTCCGAATTGTAATTCCCGAGCGCCGCGCCGACGTCGAGCAACACCAAATCGCCATCTTGGCAAGGCATGTCGTTGCGGATGTAGTGCAGGGCACAGGCGTTGACGCCCGACGCTACGATCGGCGAGTAAGCGAACCGGCCGCCCTGCGAAATGAATTCGTGGGCGAATTCCGCCTCGATCTGCCGTTCGTTAACCCCCGGCCGGAGGAAGCGGGCGACCCGCAACAATCCGTCTCGGGTCAATCCGCAAGCCCGCCGAATCATCCCGATCTCGCCCGCCGATTTGACCGCTCGCACCCGATGCAAGATCCGGGCCAAGCGGTGGTAGCGATGCAGCGGGTAGCGTGCCTGGCAGTCCCGCACGAACCGCGCTTCGCGGGTCGTTTCCAAAACCGTCCCGGCCCGCGAGTGCTCATTGGCATTCAAATAGACGTTGTCCGCTTCACACATCAACGCGTGAAAGATCGTCGGGAACGAAGAGAGGAACTCGACGCGGCGAATCCCCGATCGCTCGCTCGCCTGGGCTTTGGTCAACTTCGTGCCTTCCCAAATCTCGAGCAGCGGTGAGGTATCGCGGATGAACAGGATCTCGCGGTTCTTTTCCTCATGCGCATCGGGGAACAACAACACCACCGACTCTTCCTGTTCGATCCCCGTCAAATAGAACAGGTCCGAATTGGGATGCAGGATCAGCGTTCCGTCCGCGTTGGTCGGCAACACGTCGTTGTTGTTGACCACCGCGAGGCTGCGCGGCTCCATCCAAGCCGTCACCCGCGCGCGGTGTTCGATGAACGTGAGGGAAGTCAGCGGCGACATCGAAATCATGAGCAGCCCAATCCGGTGGTCAATAGAAATGGAAATTCGAAGGTTCGAACGTTCGCACGTTCGGGTCGTCCGTGGAATGTACCAAAACGGGGGCCGCGGACTCAGCCCCGCGCGGGATCGGCCCCGAGTATCGGGCATGGAACGACTTCCCCTTTCCAACCGGAACGCAAACGGACCCGCCCTGGAACGGACGGGGGGCGTTGGCTAACCTGACCGACGTCAGGCAGGCCGCTGACGTCCTGACACGGAGCGTCTGCTCGGGGTAGCAGCGACCGAGCCCTCGGTCCCTGATTGTCCACGCGGCGGGTCGCGGTGACGGCCCCCCGAGTGACCGCCCAAACGAGCAGTCGGTCAGCCGCCCTGAAGTCCTCCCAATCGGTAACCCCATGCTGAATCTCCGATCCCACGACCTCTGTCAGCGAGCGGCGGAGGCGCCCGAGCCGTTGCGGGTCAGTTGCCACCGGGTCGCGGGGGCCCTGCTGGTCGATGCCGGGATCGCAACGACCGGTTCGCTCGACGCGGGGCTGTTGATGGCTCGGGTCTGCTTGGGCGGCGCCGCCCAGGTCAGCTTCGTACCCGAGGATGCTGATCGGTTGGCGAGCGATTGGGGCGTCGCGGTTCGGACCGACCACCCGGTCGCGGCTTGCTTGGGTGGCCAATACGCGGGCTGGCCGGTTTCGGTCGACAAGTACTTCGCGATGGGGAGCGGGCCGATGCGGATGGCGCGGGGCCGTGAGGAGGTGTTGGAGCGTTTGGGACTACGAGAGAAGCCCGATCGCATCGCCGGGGTTCTGGAGTCGACCGAATTGCCCGCGGAGGAGGTGATCCTGCAGGTCGCCCAGGAGTGTGGGGTGGAACCGGCGTCGGTCGCGCTGCTGGCCGCCCCGGCCGGGTCGCTCGCCGGGACGGTCCAGGTCGTCGCCCGCAGCGTCGAGACGGCGCTGCACAAACTTCACGCGCTCGGCTTTGACGTTCGCGACATTTTCTCGGCCGCGGGCGTCGCCCCGCTCGGGCCGCCCGCCAAGCCCGGCGACGTGGTCGGTGGCATCGGTCGGACGAACGACGCGATCCTGTATGGTGGCCGCGTGACGCTGTGGGTCGATTGTGACCAGGCGGCGATCGATGCGGTCGCCGACGCGGTCCCCAGCACCGCGTCGCGAGACCACGGCCGCCCGTTCGCGGAGATTTTCAAGGATTACCAGTACGACTTTTACCAAGTCGATCCGCACCTCTTCAGCCCCGCGGTGGTGCAGATCATCAACCGCCGCAGCGGGACGGCTCGGCGATGCGGTCAGATCGAGACCGACATCTTACGGGCGTCCTTCGGCACATGACCGCTCGCCCGCTTCTGGCATTGGGACCGTCCGAAGGCTGGCACGCCGATCGCCTGCGACGAGCCGCCGAGCGGGTCGGACGCAAGTTAGTCTACGCCCCTTACGAATCGCTGGCGGCTTCCATCGATGACGCCGGTAGCAGAGGCCTCCGCTGCGAGGCGGGAAGGCTGCACGACTTCGACGGGCTCCTCTGCCGCACCATGCCGGCAGGATCGCTCGAACAGATTTCGTTCCGCCTAGCGGTGCTGCACGCGGCCCAGGCCGCCGGCATCGCCGTCACCAACTCGCCGCGGACCCTCGAGTTGGCGATCGACAAGTACGCGACGCTGGGGATCGTCGCCGGGCTGGGCTACCGCGTGCCGGAAACGATCGTCGTCCAATCGCGGGGAGAAGCGCTGGCCGCATTCGAAACGCTCGGCCGTGACGTGGTCGTCAAGCCGATTTTTGGGGGCGAAGGCCGGGGTGTGATGCGGATCCAGGACCCGCAATTGGCCTGGTACATCTTCACAGCCTTGGAACGGGTCGGGGCGGTATTCTATGTGCAAAAGTTTGTCGCTCCCGGCGGACGTGACGTCCGGATGCTGGTGCTCGGGGACCGAGTGCTCGGCATCCGGCGGACGAACGACCGAGACTTCCGTACGAACGTCGCCAACGGGGGGCAGGCGACCGCGTTCCCTTTGACCAGCGGCCTGACCGCGATGGCCCGCGAGATCGCCCAAGCGATCGGATTGGTGATCGGTTCGGTCGACTTGATCGATTGCCCGACCCATGGTCATGTGGTGATCGAGGTGAACGCGGTTCCCGGCTGGAAGGGCGCGCAAGCTTGCTTCGATTTCGACCTCGCCGAACCGATGATCCGATGTCTGATTTCCGGAGCAGCCGATTGAGCCTCACGCCACCTGACGAAGTCCCCGTGCAGCAGAACATCGCCAGCCGCTTGACACTCTGGGCGAAGCGGTTGCCCGGGGCGATCGCGATCGCCGAACCGGACGGTCCGCCGCGTGCCGACGCGTCGCGGTCGTACCGGTTGACGACCTTCGAACAACTCGATCGGCAGAGCGACGCGATCGCCCGCGGCCTGCTCGATTGGGGCATTCGCCCGGGGATGCGTTTGGTGATGCTGGTCCCGTTCGGTTCCCGATTCATCGAACTCACCTTCGCACTCTTGAAGGCGGGCGTGTCGGTCGTCCTGATCGATCCTGGCATGGGACGCAAACACCTGATCCGCTGCTTGGCGCAATCAGAACCGGACGGATTTGTCGGCATCCCCAAAGCCCAAGCGGTGCGAGCGCTGCTGCGGCACCGATTCCCCAACGCTCGCTGGAACGTGACCGTGGGGCGTCGATTCGGGTGGGGCGGTTTGACGCTCGACCAAATCACTCGGTTGGGCGAGCAGGCGGGCAACTCGCCGCTGCCGACCGTCCGCGGCCTCGATCCCGCCGCGGTGATCTTCACCACCGGCAGCACCGGGCCGCCCAAAGGGGTGGCTTACACACACAGCACCTTCCAAGCCCAAGTCGATCTGATTCGTGATCGTTACGACATCCATGCGGGAACCCGTGACCTCGCCTGTTTCCCGCTGTTCGGGCTGTTCGATAACGTGATGGGGGTGACGACGATCATCCCCGACATGGACCCGACGCGACCGGCAGACGTGAATCCACAGCGGCTGCATGAAGCGGTCTGCCAATGGGAGATCGACCAAGCATTCGGATCGCCGGCGCTCTGGTACCGCGTGGTGAATTGGTGCCAAGCGACCGGCAAGCGTTTTCCGACACTCCGTCGCATCCTGTCGGCCGGCGCCCCGGTGCCTGCCGAAACGCTGCGTCTGCTACGGCAATTCGTCCACCCCGACGCCGACATCTTGACCCCCTACGGCGCGACCGAAGCGCTGCCGCTCGCTTCGATCGAGTCACGCGAAGTGATCTCCGAAACCGGGCACGCGGCTGCGAAAGGACGAGGAGTCTGTGTCGGCACCCGATTCGATGCCATCCGCTGGAAGGTGATCGCGATCGCGGATGGACCGCTCGAGACGATCGAGGCGATTCACGAATTGCCCCGCGGCAAAATCGGCGAATTGATGGTCAGCGGGCCGGTGGTGACTCAGAAGTATGTCGTGCGTGAAGACCAGAACGCGATTCACAAGGTGGTCGACGGTGGCACCATCTGGCATCGCATGGGCGACGTCGGTTACCTCGACGACCAAGATCGCTTTTGGTTCTGCGGACGAAAAAATCAGCGTGTCGTCCAGGGGAACAAAACCTGGTTCACGGTCCCCTGCGAGGCCGTCTTCAATGCCCATCCGACGGTCTATCGATCCGCCTTGGTCGGCTCGGGCCCGGCCGGTGGCCAAACCCCGGTTGTGCTGGTCGAACCCCACGCCGAGCTTCGCCCCAAATCCGCGGCGGACCGTGCGAGCCTGATCAACGAGCTCCGCGACCTGGCGATCCGCAACCCGTTGACCCGCCGGATCGAGGACATCCGGATCTATCCCAAGCGACTGCCGGTCGACATCCGGCACAACAGCAAGATCTTCCGCGAACAGTTGGCGGCCGAAATCGCCACAGACTGAGCCGACGACCTGCCGCGGGCGAAGCCTACGCCGGCCAGGTCGGCATTGGGGTCGGCTTGTCGAAATCGGTGTCGCCGATGAACAGACACCCGGCATCCGGGCAACCGGCCAATCGCTCCGGCGACATGTTTTCGACCGCCGTCGTGATCACGAGGACAACCTTGCCGTCACAACCGATCAGGTTGGGGCAGGTGTTTTGAGGCGAACCGTGAGTCTTCCAGACGATCCTCAACCGGCCATCGGCCAGGTCATACAGCCGCGTCTCTCCCTCGCCGACCCCGGTCGGGTGAAACATCGAAACGATCATTCCGTCGCCGTCCGGAGTCAGTATCGCGCCATCGGGTACCGCCGGGTCCCCGGTCAAGTCGAGCAGCACGCGTCGCTCGCCCAGACGCCCGGCGGCGATATCGAGATCGTAGGCCGCGATCTGCCGGGTCGGGGAGTCGATGTCGATCAGTTCCAATCCGGTCGCGGTCTCACGAATCGCTTTGCCGTTGCTGCAAATTTGGTCGTCACGCAGGCGAATCAGACGCTGGTCCGATCCCCGATACAAATACAAGCCGGCCTTCTTCGTTTTGAACTCCAGGTCCTTCGTACCGAAGATCAGGTTATCTCCCCAGATCATCCCGTCGTTGATGATCGTGTTTTCGACGTCCGCGTCGATTCCGTCGCAAAACGCTTCCCAAGTGCCGGTCTGGGGGGTGAACCGACCGAGTGAGCGTTCCATGCCGACGACAAAACTTAAGTCGTCGTCGCAGGCGAAGGCGAAGCCGGGCCGACCGGGCAGGTCGAACGATTGGTTTCGAATCCCGTGCGTGTCGGGTTCAGAAAAGTTCAACAGATTCAGCGATCCGTGAGTCGCCTCCGCACCGTGCTGGATGGCGACCCAGGAAAGCTCGCCGTTGCGGTGCGTCGGGTAGGGACCTTCCGGCAAAAACCGCAGCCAATCATGGGGAGGACAAAACAGCCGACGGGCGATGCGGTGCTCAACCATGGTCCGGTGCCCTGGAAAATCGATCGATGATGAAACTTGCTGTAGAAAACCGGGCGCACCCGCCGAGCGGGGGCCACAAGTCCGACTCAGTCAAGTCTGGGTCGAACGACGTCTTTCGCCAAGCCCACCTTTTCCAACGTGAGGATCACCCACCAGGCCATGTCGAATTCCCACCAGCGGTGGCCATGACGAGCCGAGCGGGGTTGGGCGTGGTGATTGTTGTGCCACCCTTCACCATGGCTCAGCAAAGCCACCAACCAATGATTGCGGCTGTTGTCGCGGGTCTCGTAATTCCGATAGCCGATCAGGTGGGTGACGGAATTGACCGCCCAGGTGCCGTGTAACACGAAGACCGTTCGCAACGCCACGGCCCAGACGTACCAACTGGCGGCGTACCGCATCGCCTCGGCCCCCGAACCGCCAACCCAATACCCGAAGGCGGCGCCGGCCAAGGTGAACAGCAGCCCGTGGAGCAGGAAAACGAAAAACCAGCCGCTGTAACGCTCCATCCGCAAGTAGAAGGGGTCGCGAAGTAAGTCGCGGACATAGCGTTCGAAATGGGAAGTCCGGTCGAGTTCCCGATTGCGGTAAACGACCCAGCCGACATGTCCCCACAAGAACGCGGCCAACGGGGAATGCGGGTCGGGCTGATGATCGCTGTGTTGATGGTGCATCCGGTGGATCGCGACCCAACGCGCCGGGCTGTCCTGCAAATTGCACATGCCCAAAATCGCAAAGGTCCGTTCCAACCAACGGGGACAGACGAACCCGCGGTGGGTCAGCAACCGGTGATAACCGACGTTGATCCCCAGCATCCCGAACACGAAGTGCCCCATGATCGCCAAGATCAAGCCGGACCAGGTAAACAGGTAGGGGATCACGGCTAAGGCGGCGACCAGGTGGATCGCGACCAACACGCCCGCGTAAGACCATACCAACCGCAACGGTTGGGTCGCCTCCGGCAGCGGCAATCGCTGCGGGTCCTGGCCGGGAGCACCCGATCCCGTCGGTTCGCCAGCCGGCGTGATCGCCTGCGGTGAGTTTACAGGACGTTCCGAAACAATCGACATGGTCACTCTCGGCCGGCTTTCGGGTGAATCGAACGCCCGATCGGACCGATCGAGGCGGTTGAGATGGTCCAGTTTAACAATCGAGCCCGGTTTACCGCTGCGCCAATGCGGTCGCTGTGGCCATTTTTTGAGGTCCCGCGCAAACCGGCCGCGACGCCTTCCCGCTCTCGTTCCGCCGCTGGCCTTGCCTCCGCAAGCCGCGTCGCAGCAGCGAAGCTTGCTCCGCGGGAAATCATTTCCCCTCGGCGGCCCACCGTTTCATCAACTCGATGTTCCGCTTCGTGAGCGATTCACGCTCTCCCGCCCGGCCGCCCAGGTACGCCGCCATGTCGCTGTCGTACATCGCCTCGCTCTCCTCCCCCTGATCACCCGTCTCCAAAATCCAGCGATCGAGCCGTTCGCGGAGGGCGGTGAGCGTCGGTCGCAGCGACGGGTCCGCCGCCAAATCGGTCACCTGCCACCGGTCCTCGGTCCAGCGGTAAAGCTCCTCGGCCGGTCGGGTTTCGCGGAACAATACCCGCTCGGCCACAGCGTCGAGCCGGCCGCTCGCGTGCAAACCCCGCAAGGCCTGCAAGATCGACTTGCTGTCCTTGTAGACGTTGGGCTGCAACAACGGACGCCCAGGGAAAAAGTTGCGGATGTAGAGGTATTCGTCGGTCCGCACGCTGCGGATCCGATCGACGGTTTCGTCGCAGCGATCACGGGCCGAAAAGACGGCGTCACGCGGCTGATAGTCGGCGGCAAAAACGTCCTGGGCGTGCAGTCGGCCGGGAATCGCGATGCCGGCTGCCGAGAGCGAAATCGCCGCCATGTCGATGTGCTCGATCAGGTCGCCACGGCGCACCCCGGCCGGGATGCCAGGTCCGCGGACGACGAAGGGCACATGGGTCCCCTCGTCGTACAGGAACTGCTTGCCCCGCGCGTGGCTGATCCCGTGATCCGTCATGAAGATCACCAGCGTCTGGTCGAGCAATCCCTCGCGTTCCAATCGCTCGATCAGCTTACCGACGTAATCATCGGTGAAGCGGACCGAGTCGAGGTAGGCGGCCCAATCCCGCAGCAACACGGGGTCACGGGGATAGTAGGGCGGCAGGGTGACGCTTTCCGGGTCGACCGACCCGCCAAGTTCTTGCTCCGCTCGGCGCGACAATTCGATCGCGGATCGGTCCGTCCCGCCACGCAGTTTGCCGCCGGGAAGGTGAACCTGCATGAAAAATGGCTGCCCGTCATTTCGACCCGCCCAGTCGTGGCTGTCATACATCCCCGCGTCCCACTCGAAGTTGTAATCCGTTTTACCGAGCCGGTCGCGATTGGTCGGTTTCCCGTTCGGCGAGATCCCCGGCAACCCGCTGCCGATGCAGGTGAAATACCCGGCCTGCTGAAACAACTCGGGGATCGGCACCACACCAGCGGGGAGTTCGATTTTCAATTCGCCGCGACCGCTGCGGTGGTGATGGGCCCCGATGCTGGTTTGATACATCCCGGTGATGAACGCCGAACGACAGGGTGAACAGACCGGAACGGTGACGAAGGCGTGGTCGAACTGCGTCCCCTCTCGCGCCAACCGGTCGACGTTGGGAGTCCGGATCAAGGTCTCTCCGTTGCTGGCAAAATTCGCCGACATGTCGTCGACGACAATCCACAGCACGTTGGGCGTCGGATCGGCACGGACCGCCGATCCGACGAGCCACGCACACAGCAGCAGTGCCCCGACCGGGGCGGGAGGGAAAAAATTCATGGCAGGTTTCCGAGCAGGAGCGTGAACAGGGAGCAGGGAGCGGCCCCACAGAACGTTGGGAGGGAAGAGCGTTGCTCGCAGGTTAAGCGTCCGCCAGTTACGATTCAAGCTGTATCCAACGCTTCGGCTCGCCGCGTCAAACTGGCCCGCCAACTCTCGGCCAGCGCCGGGCAGGCCGCCAAATCCAGCGTGGCCGACCGATCTCGCTTGCCACAGTACATCACCTCATTCGCCGCCGCGATCGTCCAAAGGGGGTAGGGGCGCTCGACCAGAACGAGCGTTTCCCCGGCTGCGACTTCGCCCTCTCGCAAAACGCGGAAATACCACCCGGTCCGCCCGTTGCGTTGCACCCGAACGACAAAGTCCTTGACCCGCCATCGACGCGCCAGTTTCCAGCAGGGCTGACGGGGTTGAGAAACCTGGATCAGCGAGTTGCCGACTTCGTAGACATCGCCGACACAGACATCGGGTTCTCGCATCCCCGCCGTCGTGAAGTTCTCACCAAACCCCCCGGGGCCAATTTCGGGCAACTCGAGCGTCTCCCGCCAATCCGCGTAATGCTCGTCGGCGTAAGCGTTGATCGCCTTGTCGGGACCGCCGTGGTTCTGACGGTCCGCTTGGCCGTCACCGGCCAGGCCCATGCGGGTCAGCCGCACCGGGCCGACGACCGCGTCCTTAAAAAACCCGGTTGTCCAGACCTTTTCAAGCGGATCGGTTGCCCCCGGCGTGCCGAACGACCGAGGCAGACCGACTCTGACTTGAACCAATCGCGGTCGACTCTCCGGTTCCTCCAACATCCATTCCCTCATCATTCCGCAAAATCGGCACCACCCGCCCCGCCAGCATTCTCAGTCGGCGACCGGCATTCGCGGCAGATCCCGGTGCGGCCGAACCGATAAGGTATCCTAACCAGCGGTGCCCAGCGCGGTACCCAATCCGACACCGCACTCGCTTCGATCGTCGGCGGAATGAGCGTTCAAGAAAAACTGAGCCGAGCTTGGCAGGCCCACCAAGCCGGTCGCGTGGAAGAGGCCGAAGCGGTCTATCGACAGGTTTTGGCCCACTACCCCCAGCATGCCGCGACACACGTCTACCTGGGGATAGCGCAATTCGATCGGCGGCGGTTCGCCGAATCGGCGGAATCCTATCGCACCGCCCTGCGATTTCAGCCCCAATTCGCGATCGCCTGGAACAACCTCGGCAATTCCCTGCGGATGATGGGACAGACCGACGCGGCGGATGAGTGCTTCGGTCGTGCGTTGGAACAGCAACCCGATTACGTGTCGCCACTCAAAAACCGCGGAACTTTATGGATTTGGGCGGGCCAGATCCAGCGGGGCTTGGATGCTTATCGCGAGGCGTTGCGTTTGGTTCCCGAGGACGCGGAATTGCATCGCAACTTGGGAGTGATCTACCTATTGCTACAACGGTACGAGGAGGGTTGGCCCGAATACCGATACCGCTGGCACTTCCTGCCACACTCGCGGGTCGCCGATGGCGGGGCGGTTTGGCGAGGGGAAGACCCGCAGGGGAAGGTTTTTTTGCTCTATCCGGAACAGGGAATCGGGGACGCGATCCACTTCATCCGCGCCGCCCAGACGATCCGCCGGGCCGGCGGACGAACGATCTTGCAGTGCGATCCGAAATTGATCCCACTCTTTTCGTCCGTCGGAGGCATCGACCTGATGATCCCCGACGGCGTCCCGGTCAGCCAGTTCGGCGCCCCGCCGATCGATTATCAGGCTTCACTGATCGACGTAATCGATCACTGGCACGGCCGCACCGGGGAATTGGCGACCGAAGTCCCGGCAGTCGAACCAGGCCGACCGGAATACCTACGCGTCAGCGACTCGTTGGTCGATTATTGGCGACGTGGCCTGACGATTCCCGGCCCAAGGGTCGGGATTTGTTGGCAGGGGAACCCCGAATTCCATGCCGACGTCTATCGGTCGATCCCGCTGGCCGAGTTTGCCCCGCTGGCGAGAATCCCCGGCGTCTCACTCGTCTCGCTGCAGTTCGGCTTCGGCCGGGAACAGGCCGATCAGGTCCCGTTCGCCAGCAGCATCCACCGGTTGCCCGAGACGATCGACCGTTCGGGTGGCGCCTTCATGGATACCGCCGCGATCATCCGCAATCTCGACTTGGTGATCACGATCGACACTTCCACGGCTCACTTGGCCGCCGCCTTGGGCGTGCCGGTTTGGTTGCTGCTGGGGAAGGTTCCTGATTGGCGATGGCTGCAGGAGGGCGATTCGACCGATTGGTATCCGACGATCCGGATCTTTCGTCAACAGCGGATGGGGCATTGGGGCGAACTGTTGGAACGGGTCGCCATGGAATTGGGAGAATGGGCCGCGGTTCGCGCGGTGAGTCGCTGAAGCGGTTCGGGTCGGGGGTGGTCGCCGGCAAACCTTACCGATTGTCGCGACTGAAGCGCCGGCTTCACTGGGACAAAGCGTGTCGGCATCGCCGCTTTGCCGAAGGTCCCCGACGCTGACGACCGATATCCAAAGCTCTTGGCAGGACATTCCCTTCGCGGTGTCCGATTCTTCCCGTTCCGCTTGGTATCACTCCATGGCATTTCTCTCTGGCAGCCTCAGCTTCGAGCGATTCCACGTCGTCAGCCCGGAGGTCCGGACATTCGGCCCCGAACACTTGGAGCGGCTGGCCGAACGGGTGGCTGGCGAGACGCGACCGACAGCCGACGACCCGATCCGCTCCGGCTTCCTGGGTGGCGACCACCTGTTCGATCGCACGTTCGATTTCGAAAAGAACGTCCTGATCGACGCCCTCCACTTCGGGATTCGCATCGACACGCACAAGATCCCGGCGGCCATCCTGCGGGCCTGGACCCAGATGGAATTGCACGCGTTGATGGCCGAAAACCCCGGACGACGCCCGACCAAGGCGCAGCGGGAAGCGGCAAAAGAGGCGGTCGAACAACGTGCCAAGGTCGAATCGGAAGGGGGCAAGTACGTCCGCAGCAATCACTATCCCGTACTCTGGGATGCCCCGAGCGAGATGGTCTACTTCGGCGGCTCCCGCGGCGCAGCCGCCGACGAGTTCGTGCTGCTGATGACCGCGGCCTTCGGCATGCAGTTCGACCGCGCCGGGGCCGGCTACCTGGCAACCCGCTGGGCCCAGGCCAACCAAGCCGAGGCACTCCTCGACGAAATCCGGCCCGCCGTTTTCCACCCCGAACACACCGGCGGCGAAGCGGGTTGGGCCAACGCCGATTCACCCCATCCGGACTTCCTCGGCAACGAATTCCTGCTCTGGTTGTGGCACGCCGTGGACCAAGAATCGGACACCTTCGCACTGGCCGATGGCACCGAAGTCGCCGTGATGTTCGCTCGTTCGCTGGCGCTCGAATGCCCCGCCGGGCTGTCCGGCCGCGAATCGTTGTCGTTCGAGAACCCCACGCGGCTCCCCGAAGCGATGGAAGCGATCCGTACCGGCAAGCTGCCGAGGAAGGCCGGCTTGACGCTGGTTCGGTTGGGCCAGCAATATGAGCTGACTCTCCAAGCGGAATCGCTCGCGATCAGCGGGGCAAAGTTGGCCAAGGACCCCGACGCCGAAGGCCGAGCGGTGTTGGAGAGCCGGATCGATGCGATCCGCCAACTGAACGAAACGCTCGATCGACTCTACGAACGCTTCCTCCAGGTCCGCATCTCAACGAATTGGGGCGAGCAGTTGGAAAAGATCAGCCGTTGGGCCAGCCCCTTGCATCCCGAACGCCGTCGCAACGCCGCCGCTTGAAGCCGCGACGAAGCTCCCCTCGACCCTTGACGATCAGGAAATCACCATGTTGCATGCCGTCCTGATGGCCGGGGGGAGTGGTACCCGATTCTGGCCCGCCAGCCGCCGCCTGCTGCCTAAACAACTGCTCGCCTTGGCCGGCCAGTCGACGATGATCCAAGCGACCGCCGATCGGCTGGGCGAGTCGGTTCCGCCGGCTCGACGGCTGGTGGTGACCAGCCGGCCGCTGGTCGATCCGGTGTTGCGACAATTGCCCGGCACCCGCGTGATCGGCGAACCCTGCCGGCGAGATACCGCCCCCTGTGTCGGGTTGGCCGCAGCGATCCTGGTCGCCGAAGATCCCGACGCCGTCTTGTTGGTCATGCCGACCGATCACGTGATCATCGACCGCGCCGCCTTCGCCACGGCGGTCCGTACCGGGGTCGATCTGATCACCCAAGACCCCTCGCGGATCGTGACGTTCGGGATCCCGCCGACCTATCCCGCGGAGTCGTTCGGATACGTCCAGCGAGGCCGGGTGATCGCGGAGGGTGAGACCGAAACGCCTGCCTTTCGGGTCGATCGATTTCGCGAAAAGCCAGATGCGGCGACCGCCACCGAGTACTTGCGATCGGGTGAGTTTCTCTGGAACAGTGGCATCTTTTTGTGGAGAGCCGACACGATCCTCGATCTGCTCCGCCGCCACGAACCGGACATGGCCAGACACCTCGATGAGATCGGCGAACGGGTCGGCACCCCGGAATTCGATGCAACCCTGGACGACCGATTCCAACGGATCGTCGGCAAATCGATTGACTACGCCGTGCTGGAACGCCACGACAATGTGGTCGTGATCCAAGCTCCCTTCGATTGGGATGATGTCGGCAGTTGGCAAGCGATCGCCCGCCTGCAACCGCTCGACCCGGCCGGCAACGCCGTCCAGGGCCGCCACATCGGGATCGATACCCAGGGGACGATCGTCCACGGCGGGTCCGATCATTTGATCGTCACGATCGATGTCGAAAACCTGATCATCGTGCATACCCCCGACGCGACCCTCGTCGCCCCCAAACGGTCGGAAGAACGGGTTCGCAAAGCGGTGGAAGAAATCGAACGCAGAGGCTGGGACGATTTTTTGTAAGCTTCACCCCGTTCCGACATCCGTAGCGATGGCGTTGCAGGGAACGCTCGCGCCCTGAACTGCCGCGCTGCGCCGTGTCGTTTGAGCAAACAGCCGCCGATTCTGCACATGTCGGCCCGCCGATCGGCCGCACCCGAACCTGAACTCGCCAGCCCTCCAGCAGGAGCTCCGCAGTGATGCCGGAACCGATTCGCCCCTTGTCCGGACCTGACGAAGCGATCGAGACGTTGGGGGAACGTCTGTCGCCGGTCGATACTGAAGCGATCCGCCCCAGCGCCGGTCGTGTCTTGGCCGAACCGATCTGGGCGGATCGTGACAGCCCCGCGGCTGACGTCTCCGCGATGGACGGCTACGCCGCGCGGCTAACCGACTTGAGCGAAGCCGGTGAACTCGAGGTAACGGGCGAAATCGCGGCCGGCGCCCCGAGCGGGCCGCTGCCGGTTGGCGGCGTGGTGCGCGTTTTTACCGGTGCGATCGTTCCGTCCGGCGCCGAGGTGGTGATCCGTCGCGAAGACGTCAGCGAATCATCTCACCACATCCGTTGGGCCGATGTGGCGAGGCAACAGCCTGCCGGCGCGAACATCCGCCGCCGTGGCGAAAACGCCAAGGCGGGTTCGGCCATCCTGGCC
This sequence comes from Planctomycetaceae bacterium, assembly GCA_007694185.1. Classification (GTDB taxonomy): domain Bacteria; phylum Planctomycetota; class Planctomycetia; order Pirellulales; family Pirellulaceae; genus UBA6163. The sequence goes on along the minus strand of RECD01000276.1, from coordinate 11,195 downwards.
GCCGGCACCTGCCTGAACGCGGCCTCGATCGCCGCAGCGGCCAACTTCGGCGCGGCTCGCGTGACCGCATTCCGCCGCGTCACCGTCTCGGTCATCGTGACCGGGAACGAGCTGCTCGGGGTCGAAGAGTCGCCTCAACCTTGGCAACTCCGCGACAGCAACGGGCCGACCGTCGCGGCGATGGTCGAAGCCCGCCCGTGGATAGAACTGAAACGGATGACCCGTTGCGGCGACCAGCCCGCCGCCTTGAGACAACTGCTCGAACGCTGCCTGGACGACAGCGACGCGGTGATCCTGACCGGCGGTGTCTCCAAAGGGGATCACGATCACGTCCCCGGGGTACTCGCCGCGGCCGGTTGCGAAACGCTCTTTCATCGGCTGCCGATCCGGCCGGGGCAACCGGTGTTGGGAGCCGTCGCCCACCGGGGGCAATTGGTGCTGGGCCTGCCTGGAAACCCCGTCAGCACAGCCTGCTGCCTGATGCGAATCGGGCTGCCGCTATTGACCAAACTCGGCGGACGCCGCGATTGGCGGCCACAACCGCTCGCGGTCACCGTCGCGAACCCCGACGACAAAACCTTGCCGCTGCACTGGATGCGACTGGTCATCCTCGGCGCCGCCACCCCCGCTACGGGGCCGACCCAGGTCGAACGGATCACCAGCCAGGGTTCGGGCGATCTCGTTTCACTAGGCCGCAGCGAGGGGTTCATCGAACAGCCGCCCGGAGAATCCGGCCCCGGGCCGTGGCCCTTTTTCCCGTGGTGAGCCCGCTGGCTCATGGGGACGGTTCGCCAGAATTGGGGGCGGATCGGGTCGGTTTGCGGATCGTCAGGCGCACCATCAGCATCCTAGCGAACAGCTAAATTAGGTGTGAATGAGCGCCTTCATATTGTGCGGACCAACACCCGTCGACGTGCTTACCAAGCCTTCTGGCGGAGCAATGTAGCGGCACGGCGCAAGCCGTCCGGTGCGTCGGCAATCGCAATACCGGAGGGTTCGCGCCCTTCCGTTAACCTGCCGTTAACCTGCCGATAACCTGCCGATGAACAGGGCCAACTGCGGGTGTTTGTTTTGCCGAAGGACACCTGTCGGCATCCTTAACCCCGCGAGCGGCGAGTCCGCCGCGACATCAAAGGAACTCGCGGCGAAGCGAAACCAGACGTTCACCTCTGCCGGCAACGCCTGCCAGTAGGATCAACCTTCCCAGGGGCTGAATTCGGCGTACACCGGCAGGTAGGGACTAACCCGCTTCGCGTGCTCGATGCTGAGGTTGTGTACCCGCAGGAAATCGATCACACCGCTTCGCATCAACGATTCGGTCGTATGCCGCCGGTTGATGATCAGGTTGCTCGTCTGATGGCGGCCGTCGACATCGGTGGCGCTCGCCTGATTCGCGATCCAATACTTGCGCTCGCCCATCACGCTGCCGAGGTAGGCATGGTCGGCCTGAAACAGCCCCGCCAAGATCACATCGTCCTCCCCACGTCCGTCCCCCGCGACCGCCTCCGCCAAGCGACCCAAGTGACGGATCTCTTGCCGGGCGCGCGACAAGTCGACCCGGATGTTGACGAGCGAAAAGGTCCACGCCAACTGCGGGTCGGGTTGGGCCGCGCGAAACCAGGCGACCAACGGCGGATCTCGGAGCTGCTTCTCGGGGTCTGCGACCCGATAGAGCTGGGTTCGATCCGCCACGACCCGCCGGGTGTCGTACAAGAACACCAGATGCTCCGCCGCGCCATCGACCCGCCAGACGTTCAAATCGTTGGTACTGAGCGTCTCGTACTGACGGCCGTCGCGATTCAAACGGGCGACCAAACGATGAAGAAAGTCTCGTTGGGAGACCCGAACCTGCTGCAGCGCGATGACATCGAAATGCCGAACCACCGATGCAAAAATCGGCATCACCGTTTCGTCATCGAGCTGCTCGGGTCCGAACCCGTTCAAGGCCCAAGTGCCGACAACCAGGTTGCGAGGGTTGACGCTGGCGCCGACAACAGACCGTGAGCCCGACACGGGGGTCGCCTCGACCGAATCCGATTTGACGCGATCGCCACCCTTTTCCCCTGATCCGAGCGGGTACAGCCCCGCGAACCAGGTGCTCGCCTCGGACTCGTCAGGCGTAACGGGATCCGGGGCGTCCGCCGCACGCGGTTTCACCGCCAGCCCGCTCAGCCCATCGAGCTCGAACCGTTGGTGCAATTGGTAGCCGCCGGTCAGCAGCGCCGCCAAAGCCACGCCGCGCCAGGACAAGAGTTGGCCGAGTCGAATCGACATTGAGAGCACCAGACACACATGAGCCAAAGTCTGGTCGATCCATGACAACGAAGAAAAGATCCATCCCGTTGATTTTGGTCGGCATTCGCCGTCGCCAAACTGAAGGCCAAGTGCCGATTTTCTCGCCGATTCGTCCGCACGACTCAGGCGATCCGAACCGACATGCCGAATCATCGCGCCGGATCTTTGATCCGACGGGCGTCTTGGAGATCGGCGTTCCCGGGGCGCCTGCCCCAGCGGCCATCGAAACGGCCGAAATCGAAACCGCAGAGAGTCGCGGCGCAGGCGAATCGATACCGCACCGACCTCTCGAGGATCCCGGGGCGGATATCGTGGGCCGAGCGAAGAACGGCTTCACTCGGTCGGCGGGACATGGCGGGAAACAGCCCGCCAGTTCGCGGCGGACTTGGCCAAGATCCTGCGGAGCCAATCCCCGAGCGTTTGGTCGCGGCCGATCAAACGTACTGACGCCCGTTGTCCCGCCAACAACCCCTCCGCCTGGGAGTTCGAAAGTGGGATGCGGCCGCGAAAGGCCGGGGCAGCCAATTCGTGGCTGACATCCGCCGAGTTTGACGACGACTCGACCGGTCGAACCGCGAGCGTTCCGCCGGCGTCGGCGGCGAACGCGGGATGAGGCAACGTACGGGTCGCACGCGGCTCAAATACCGGCGCCGACGTCCGCAACTGGCCTCCACCACGGATGGTCGTTCGGGTTTCGGTGATGCCCTGAAGCTCAGTCGACTCGACCCGTTCGGTGGCGAGCACCAGTTCCTTATTCCGTTCGTCAGCTACGATCAGCAATTCGGTTCCCGCCTCCACGTACCGCCCGATGAGCGATTCGATCTCTGTGGCGACAATCCGTCCGTCGATGGGCGACAGCAGCGTCAACGCTTCAGTACGGGTCGCCAACAAAGCGATTTGATGATCGACAACTTCAAGCTCGTTGTCCCGCGCCTGATGAACGGCCATCTCTCGCTGGTTTAGGTCGCGTAGCTGGTGAGTGGCGATTTGCTGTCGGACCAGTCGCAGGTTGGCCAGTTCGCTGGTCAGTTCCGGGTTTTCGAGCTGAACCAGCACCTCGCCGGCCTTGACCTGCTGTCCCGTCGTGACCTCGACCGAGCGGATGAAGCCGGGCGACTCGTTGCGCACCCGACGCAGATCGGCGTAGTCGACGACCGCGGGCAACACTTGGCCCCAAGGGCTCGGGATCGCCCAAGCGGCAAGCATCAACAGAGCCACCACGAGCGAGGTCATCGCTAGGAATCGGCCGGGTGTCCCCGGTTGGCGGGCATCGCCAAACAGGGCCCCGCGAACCGCCTTGTAGCCCGGAACCACCAGCCACATCAACACGGTTGCGACGACCAGCAGCCATCCCAACTCACCAAAAATCAGCACCGCGGCCGTCATCAGGCCGAACATCACGGCGATCCGCCAGCCGAGGGCGGCGACCGCGTAGATTCGGATGAAGTTGGCGTGCTGGTCACTGGCCAATGGCGATTTGACCGGCAGACCGAGGTAGAAGCGGCGGTAAAGGTAGCCGAGGTAGTGCGTGCCCCGACTGTAAAGGTTGGGAAGTTCCATCCAATCGACGAGCATGTAGTAGCCGTCGAACCGCATCAGCACATTCAAATTGAAGACGATCGTCGTGAAACCGGCTGAGACGATCACATATTGGGCGAGCGACCGAGTAGTCGCGGCGTCCGATGCCGACCAGAGCAAGGCCGCCAGGGCGGCCACGAAAACCTCGGCGTACATCCCGGCCGCAGACACCGCGATCCGGTGGTACTTCGAACCGAATCGCCAAGAACTCGTGACGTCGACGTAGGGGATCGGCATCCCGAGGATCATGAACATGCCACCTTCGGGGACATGTCCGCCAAAATACCGGCAGACGGCGCCGTGAGCCGATTCGTGAACCAGCCTCAAGAAAGCCCAGGCACCTGCCAACCACAACCAACGGTTCGGCACCCAAACCCTCATCAATTCATGGCGGAAGGTCGCCCATTCATCGACAACCGCCAACCCACCGGCGCCCACGACCAGCAGCCATACCAAACCGGCCGGCCACGACAGGGCGACGCCCGCGAGGGGGGCGAGGCGTCGCACCCAGCCGTCGGGATTGACCAGCGGAAAACGGAGAAACAACGGGTGAACTTTACGCCGCAGCGATTGTTGCCGGAGCCGCTGGGCCCGGTCAGACAACATTTCCGCTGTACGACTGTCGGCCGTCGTCGCCAGCCCGGTTTCGAGCAACCACTGACAGATGGCGGTGGCTTCTTCGAGTGTGAACGCGTCCTCCCCTAGTCGCGAAGAGGTGCGACGCAAGACGGTCGCCAAGTCCGCCTCGCCATCGAGTTCGGAGACAAACTCATATTCGGCGTTTCCTAACCGGTAGAACGCTCCCGCGACCGGATCCTCGGCGACGTAGCAAATGCTGCCACTTTCCGAACGCAGCGAAAACCGCAAATCCTCGCGGAGTGTCAACCGCAGTTGCTCAAGTTCACGGACGGCATAGTCGGGTGCGAGCGTCATTCACCACCAAAATAGGTCGCGGATGAAGTACCAAGGTTTCCGCAGCAGCACCCACCCCAGCCGATGCGTCCCCGATCGCACGCGGGCCGAACCTCGCATCCCGGGACGCAACGTATCATCCGCGTTGTCCAATTCGACTTCGGCGACAAACACGTTCCGGCCGTCTCGAACTTCCGATCGGGGACGCAACCGCGTCACGGTCGCCGTGTCCGAGCGGCCGATGGTGTCGAACCACAAGGCGACCTCGGACCCCTCGGATACCCACGCAGCGTCTTCGGCGGCGACATCGACTTCGATCCGCATCTGGTCGAGGGGGGCGACTTCAAAAAGGGTCTGGCCGACCCGCAACGGCGCCCCGATCGCCTGGTCCCAATCGCCAGCCAAAACCACGCCGGCGATCGGGGCCTTGATCTCGATTTCATCCAGCCGCCGACGGTACAAATCGATCCGCAAGCCGAGACGATCGGCCTCGATCCTCGCCAATTGTGATTCGGTCACCTCCCGATTTGCCAAACTGGCCTTGGCCTTCGTTTCGGCACTCGATTGTTGTGCGATCGCTTCGGTCAATTGGCTCCGCAGGTCGCGGTCGTCCAACCGAGCCAACAGTTGATCCGCGGCAACCAGATCGCCCGGTCGAACGGTGCTCGTCACCAAGGTCGCGTCGAAGGGAGCGGAAACGAATCGCCGCGTCATCGGCTGGATCACACTGTCCCCGCGCACGTGAAACGGGACCGGAACGAATAGACCGGCCAGTACAAGCGCCGCCACAACCCACAACTTGCGGCCGATGCGGGCGTTCCCAGCCAAACCACGCCCGCGCGACGCCGCGGTCACAGCCTCCAAGGCGGTCGCCAACAAAGGCGCCGCAGCGGTCAACCAGCGCTGCTCCGATTCCACCAGCGGTCGGTCGGCCAAAATGACCCAGGCCCAGCGGGGGGAATCCCCCTCGGCGACCAACGGCCCGCTGTGAATGAAGGCGGCTCGACGCGATTCACACAGCCGACGGTGCGGCTCGGTCGTCGGACGCGCCGAATCGGCCGACCAAGACGTTTCGTCATCCTTGATCAAGGCTTCTCCAAGCACCGCAGAGAACTCACCGCCGAGTTCGCTGCCGGGCGTCAACTCGGAATGCCCCGACAAGGACTCCAGGCGAACCTTGCCCCGCCGCTGGCGTCCCACCGCAACTTCCTTGACGTCCAAATGCCGCTGGACCCCATCGGTGATCGTGAAGGCGGCGTGATGAGCGTCTTCCGCGTCGAGAATGCGGCGAACCAGTTCCAGGATCGCTGACGCGTTGACAGCTTCCCATTGATATCGAGCCGTCAACGACCGCTGACCCGCGAGCGACAGGTAGCCGACCAACAGTTGCAGCACGACGACAAAAGGTTCCAGCGGCTCGCCTTCGACCACCAACAACGCGGCCAACACGCCAGAAGCGACCCCGTCGCCCCCCGTTTCCTCCCCCTCAGGCGTCGTCCCGTCGACGTGCGACACCGGGACGAGGATCGCGATCGCGCCCCGCAACGATTCGAGCGGGGCGATTTGCACGGCCCGCTGCTCGAAAGCTTGTCGCAACGGAGCCGAAAATTGAGGGTCGTTGAAAACCGACTGCGGGTCGAAATCGGACGCACCGTCAACCGCCCGCGGGACTACCTGTGCGTCAGAAGGCCCAATGAAATAAGCCGTGGCGATCGCGTTGGTGAGTTCCCGACTGACGTCCAACAAACCTCGGATCGCCGCCTCCGGGTCGGCGGCCGCCACCACCCGCTCGAGCAACGCGACATGCAGCCGCGCCAAATCGGTCGGCGAAACGGCCGCCGGGTCTGCCGGTGGCAGGGGAATGGGTTCGGGTGCGAGCGAAGTAATCACAGCGGTAATTAGTCAAGTCAGTGCGGGCGGAGTTTGGGCAGACGCGCCGCATGGACGGACGAATGGCTGGTGCCGTCACCAGGAACCTGCTCGAGGGCTCTCAGCAGCATCTCGGCCAGACGCCTCGCCCCGCCAGCAGTCAGTCCGATCCGGGACTGGATCGGCAAGACGAGTTCTCCCGTGCGATCATCGCTGATCGTGCCGCCGGACAGCTCCAACAAAATCCCTTCCGCGGAACCGCTCACGATGAACTGGCTAGCGAATTGCACTTCACGGGTATCGTATTCGACACGAACACGTGGCGCGTCGTCTCGACTTCCTCCTGCGGGGATCGAATCTGTCATACTTGCTTATCCGGTTCGAATGCCGGCCGCCTGAGCCAACAATTGATTGAGCTGCTGATCCTGTCTTAAGAGTTCGGCACGTTCAGCGGCGTGGCGTCCTTCGACCCGCAGTTGTAAGCGGTTGATCCGTTTATCGAGGTTACCATACAACTCCCCATCCGCGGCAGCGTACTTGGCGATCCGAAATCCCAACCGGAAATCATACAAGCGAATCAAGTCGTCCTCCGCCGAAACGAAGAACTGAACCGACCCGGGGTCTCCCTGGCGGGCACAGCGGCCGGCCAACTGCTGGTCGATCCGTGTCGATTCGTGCCGTTCCACCCCGATCACGTGCAGCCCGCCCCGTTCGGCAACGCCCTCGCCGAGCCGAATGTCGGTTCCGCGGCCGGCCATGTTGGTGGCGACCGTAACCGCCCCCATCCGCCCGGCAGCGGCGACGGCGGTCGCCTCGGCAAGGTCCTGGCGGCCGTTGAGCAACTGGCAGGGGACGCCGCGCTTCCGCAGCAATTCGGCGATCACTTCGCTGTTGCGGATCGTCCGTGAACCGACCAACACCGGCTGGCCTCGGCGATGACGCCCCAAGACGTCATCGCAAATCGCCCGGTACTTGATTTCTGCGGCCGCAAAGTAGCGAGTGGGGTAATACCGCCGTCGGGAAGGACGCGCCAACGGAACCTGATCGACTTTACGGCCGAACAAACGCCGGAACTCACGACGCGCCGAACTCGCCGTGCCCGTCATCCCGCTCAAAGTTTGATAGAGCGAAAAAAAACGCTGCCGACAGATTTTTGCCGAAGTCAGGTTTTCCGGTGACGGCGACAGTCGCTCTTTGGTTTCGACCGCCTGGTGCAGGCCACCCCGCAACACACGCTGATCGAAGATCCTTCCGGTGAACTCATCCACCAGTCGAATCCCATCGTCCACGACGTAGTGAACGTCTCGTTGCAAAAGGTGCTCCGCCCGGAGGGCATTCTGGACATAAACGGCCCAAGGACGCCGCAACGGGCACTTCATCGGTGCGGACTCGGTGACCGCCGCCAGTCCCCGCTCGGTCAACTCGACACTTTTTTTTCGCGGGTCGAGGCGGTAATCCCGCCCGAGGGCCAAACTTTCGGCGACCACTTGGGCACGCTCGTAAGCATCCCCATCGGATTCGGCACCTCGGCGAGTGCCCTGCGGGGATGCCATGGCATCCCCCGGCGGTTCACTCAGGACGAGTGGCGTGCGGGCCTCGTCGATCAGCACGCTGTCAATCTCGTCCACGATGCACATGCCGCGGGAGCGTTGAACGGGCGCAAAGTCCGAAGCCGAATCGCCACGAAGCGACGCCAACAAACCGTCACCCAAACGGGAAACCGGCCGACGAAATAGCGCCGCTTGGTCACGCAAGTAATCGAAACCGAGTTCATAACCGCTGGCATAGACGATGTCCGCCCGGTAAGCCGCCCGCTTCTCTTCGAGCGCCGCCTGTTCCGGCAACAAGGCAGACGACAACCCCAAGGCGGCATACACGGGACGGAGTTGGCGATGATCCCGTTCCGCTAAAAACTGGTTCACGGTGGCGACATGGACCCCGGACTCGGTCAGCCCCCAGACCGCCGCCGGCAACGCGGCGGCCAGCGTTTTACCCTCGCCGGTCGCCATCTCGGCGATCCCGCCACGAGCCAACACGATGCCGGCGTGCAGTTGCACGGCATACAGCCGAAAACCGAGATGCCGCCGGATCGCCTCGAAGACGAGCGGGCCGACGGCCAACAACGTTTCGTCCGCATCGGCTTCTGCGCCCCCGCGTACACTGCAGCGACAATCCGCGGCACAGCCAAGCAACTCTTGATCCGAAAGCCCCTCCCGATCGGGTGCCAACCGCAGGATTTCATCAGCCAGACGCGAGGCAGACCAGCGGCCTGTTGGAAGTAACCCGAAGCGATTTCCCGTCTTTCGAAATAGCATGCCGCCTCCCAAGTTGCCCGCCGGCCTAACGTTCCGCCGGGGAAACAGACGACATCCGGAAATCCTGGCCTTGCAAACTCCAATCGGTCGTCACCGGACGCGCGGCCACCTCACTCATCGAATCCAAGACCACACTCGGTCGGTTCCTCAAGACGCTATTGACGGTATCCGCTTTGGAAAAGAACAACGTTCCATGGATCGTCGGATGGAAGTGACGCCGGACGTTGAACGCGGCGTCCTGGTTCTGGTCGCTCGACGGGGACGTTTGGACCACGTCCATGCGGTGAGGCGGCTTCGAGATGATCGTCGAAGGGAATGTCATCAACCAATTGCCGCCGGCATCCGCCACGACCGTTCGCCGACCGATCACGATGCCGCGTTCGTCGTAGATCACCGCCTCGAGCGTCGTGCCCGGGTCGGCACACCCCGAGAAAATCGGGTCGACCGGCAAGTCCGGCAGCTCGAACCTCGGCTCGTCGAACGGAGTCCATTCCGTAGGTCGGGACAGGTTGTTGAAAAAGTCAAAGACAAAGAAGAACAACTCCGTGTCATCGCTGTCGGTGGCCACCTGCGGTTGACCGTCGATGCTGTTCGTCCCATCGTCGGTCACGGTCACCAGGTTCGTGAAAATCGTCTGCGGGATGCGGAAGTCCGCCGGCACCTGAACGGTCAGGGTCAAGTTGACCGTGGAAGCGTCCAGCAACTCGCCGATAATCCAGGTCACCTCCCCCGTGTCGGGATCGAAGACACCGCCGTCGGACGCTTCGATGAAGATCAACTGGGGAGGCAACACGTCGACGACTTCAACACCAGTGGCCCCCTGGTTACCGATGTTCTGAACCGTGATGAAGTAGGTGAAGACCTGGCCCGGTTCGACCGTCTCCAGCCCGTCATCCTTTTCGATCGCCAGCAGCGGGTGGGCCGGTAACGCGACCGTAACGGAATCCTCGTTGTTCTCCGGTGTCGGGTCGGGTCCGCCACTGCCGTCGTCCGTCGCGATGACGAAGTTGGTGAACTCGAAAAAGGCCGGCGGTACGATCGGACGCACCTGCACATCGATCGTGAAGCTGACGCTGTCGCCGGCGCCCAGATCACCCACGTCGAAAGTGACTTCGCCGGTGAGGGCATTGTAAACGCCACCGCCGGTGGCACCGACGAACAGCAGCACGGCCGACGGAAAGTCGTCGACCACGGTGACGCCGGTCGCGTCCTGATTCCCTACGTTTTCCACCGTGATGACGTAGCTAAAAAAGTCGCTCGGTGCCGCTTCCTCAACGCTGCTCGTCTTGGTGACGACCAAGTCGGGAACCGCATTGATCGAGTTCGGGTGCGTGTCCGTGTTGTCTTCCGGTGTCGGGTCGACGTCATCGTGGACTACCGACACCACGTTGATGATGTCATTCAACCCGGCGGCAACCGGTGAATCGACGAGCACGGTGATCGTGAACGTCGCGAACTCGCCAGGGTCCAAACTGGCGAGGTTGAAGGTCACCGTCTGACCGTCGATCAGCGCCGGCCCATCGCCCCCGGCGGTGCCGACTACTGTCAACCCCACCGGCACCTCGTCGACGACGACGACGTTGTTGGCCGTCAAAGAGAATGGCCCGTCGGAGTTGGTCACGATGATCGTGTAGGTGTACTCCTCCCCAGGCAACAAGACCGTTTCGCCGTTGTCCTTCGTCACCCGCAAATCGGGACCAAAGATCGTGATCGAAACGTTCGTGTCGTCCAAGTAATCGTTGATGCCCCCGTCACCGGTCCGCTCATCCGGGTTCTCCCCAGGCTGGCTCGTCCAGTCGACCGCTGCCGAGTTCGTGTTGACGCTGCCGTATTGATCGATCTCGGTAGTCACGACGGCGTCATAGCTGATCGTGAAATCCCCGTTGAGAGTGAGCTCATCAACCAAAAAGCGGATCGTATTGCCGCTCGATTGATTCACAAACCCACTCGTCAATGAAATCGTGACGGAACTAAGGTCCAGCGTCAGATTTCCCGGCAGCGTATCTTCAATGACCAAATCAAACGCGTCGGCGGTGCTGTCACCCGAATGCTGCACCAGCAGTTCGTAGGTAACCGTCTGGCCAAACCGGGGCGTCAAGTCATCCACACTCTTGCTGATCGCCAGGTCCGGTTCGATCACCGTGACGTCGTGCGAAGATTCGACGGTCGGTAGGTTGTCGGCAGAGGCGACCAACGTGTTGGTGAGTACCGTTCCGTCCTGGTTGC
>RECD01000073.1 GCA_007694185.1 Planctomycetaceae bacterium | reverse complement strand
AACCGTGCTTGTTTGCTCAAGTTCAACGCCGCCAACGCCATCGAAACATGATGCAGCAGCGAGGGAGCGGGCCGGCTGGCGAATTTCGCCTCCATCGCCTTAATCAAGTACTCGTAGACGTTGCGATTCTGCAACCGGCACGTCTCCGAAACGCTCAACAGTCGCTCCAGGTAACGGCTACCGCTCTTGCTCTGCGTCCCGAAGCTCAACTTCCGACAGATTCTTGGAACTCCGGCCATTTGAGTTTGCCAGCTTTGTATTTCCGCCAATGCTCAAACAGCCAATTTCCAGAAAGTTTGTCGACCTGATCGGCGAGCTTCTGGGATTGCTTGGTCAGCGTCTGCTCCTGCTCGACGAGCGTCTGAGGCTGCTTGGTCAGCGTTTCAGCTTCGTGCGTCAGCAAGCGGATCGATTCGATCAGCGAAACGACGAAGGCTTTGGCGTCCGGCGTCATCTCGGCTTCGATCTCGGGCGGTAGTTCGATTCGGGGTGGTCGGCCTGTCATGCGGCCCTTGGTGCCGAAAGCGGCATTCCGAGTCCAGACCGAATTTTCCGTTCATTTCACCGCCTCGTGAACGGCTACCCGCCGACCGAACACCTCGCGTCGCAATTCCTCTGCGAAATGGTTGTTGTCTCCTTTGGGAAAGGTTAAATTGATCCGAGGGTGTTCGGTTGGGCCAGGGACCGCTGGCGCGGTGGAAGGGCCGATCGACGCACCGGGGCTTGCAGGTCAGCCCGCTTTTCTCAACCGATCTGGCATCGTGCTTCGGTCTTTTCACTTACGGGAGAATCGTGCGATGAGTCTGAGATTTCTATCGATCGGACTGTTGATTCTTGCTTGCGGGACTAGCGACCAGGTAACCGCGAGTGATCGGGAACCCGTTTTGGTCGATGCTGACGGTCTGCTCCAGGCGGCGTTTGAGGCCGAGGCCCGCGGGGATAGGGAGTCGCGAAGGAGGCTGCTTGCGGACTCTATCGAATTGGATCCGACTGCTCCCGAGCCACGGTGGCATGCTGGTCTTGTCCAGGGAAGGGGCGGAAGTTGGAAGGATATCGACAGCAGCATTCAGGAGCAAAGCCGAAGTAGCATCATCAAGAGATATGAAGTGATGCGGAAAAAGATCTCGGGCACGGCCATGGATCATTGGCAGTTGTCCATCTGGTGCGCAAATAACCGATTAGAGCAACAGTGTGTCGCGCATCTCCACCAGGTCATTGAGCTTGATAATAACCATGCCGGAGCCAGAGCAGCCTTGGGGCACATTCCGGTTGGTGGCCAATGGCTGACAACCGAGCACCAACAATCGCTCCAACGCCGGCAGATGTTGGCAGAGCGATCGTTAGCGCGGTATCACGACGATATCGCAACGCATATCGACCGCATGGTTAAAGGCCCCCAAAAATTCGCGGACAGGGCGAAATATGAACTGCTAAATATCCGTGACCCGCTTTCGGTTTTCGCCCTCGAAAATGCCGCAGCCACCAGTCCGAGTGGCGTCGTTGAGGTGATTTTGGAATGCATCGATTCGATCGATTCCCCAGAGGCATCGCAAGCTCTCGCGCGATTTGCGCTCCTCCATCCGGATGCGGTCATTCGGGACAAGGCGACTGCCTATCTGGAAACCAAACCGCTTTATGACTACGTTCCCGAACTGCTTGACATGCTGTCGGGTCCGATCCAGTTCTCGATGGTCCCGTTCTTTGATAGGCGAGGTAAATTTTTGGGATACCGGCAAGCATTCGCGAATGAAGGAATGGACGAGGTGCGGTTGTCGATCGGAGACCGACGTTTCGAACGGGTCGCGGTCGTTCCTCGGAATGCGAGGAACCGCCGTGGTGAGCTGCTCAGTCCGTTCGAACGCCAACTCCAGACCGCCATTCTTGATCAAAACGATCGCATCATCAATCAGATGGCGCTTCAGAGGGCTAGCAATGAGATTGCCGTGTCCCAGCAGTCGACTGCTTTAGCAAACGAAGGAATCCGAAATCGCAACGAAGCCATTTCCGCTCTTGTTTCAAAGATAGCCCGCCAGGATTTCGCGGGAGATTCTAATGCGATTTGGGAGTGGTGGGATCAGTACAACGACACTTATTACCAGGAGTACAAACCCCATCGTTATGACTACAACTCAGTTTCAGACAGAATTCCAGACTACAGGCCGACTCGCGCAATCGAGTGCTTCGTAGCCGGAACACCGGTAATGACACAGCAGGGAACGCGACCGATCGAGCAGGTTGCGGTTGGTGACTTGGTTCTTAGTCGAGACATTCCAACCGGTCGGCTGGGCTGGGAACCGGTGCTTAAGGTCACATCGCAACCTCCCAAAGAGACAGTGACGTTGGTGCTTGACAATGAAGAGCTGACGTGTACACCGGGTCACCTTTTCTGGGTATCCGGCGAAGGATGGAAGAAGGCCGCGGAGATCGAGGCATCGGATTGGCTGCACGGCGCCTCCGAGCCGGTGCAGGTCACCGGCAAGAACGCATCTGGAAATCAAGTTACCTACAATTTGCAAGTTCACAATCAACGAACTTATTTTGTTGGGCAAGGCTTGATTTTGTCTCACGATGTAACGCCGCGCCGAGCCACGCGAGAGTCCGTTCCCGGATATCGCCGACCCGAGATGCAGGTCGCAAAAATTCAGGATGCCGGGACCCGGCCAATCCCTTTCCGGGAAGATTGATCAGCATAGGCCCATTGGGTGAAGCGGATCGACATGAGTCTTTGGTGATAACCACTATTCGCCGGCACGCGCTAGCGTCCGGTTTCCGGTAGCCGGCCGCTAGCGCGTGCCGGCTAATCGTGCCGAATGATTCATGCGAAGTTGCAACCAGACGCTGTCCAGCTAGCCAGCACGCCGTCAGGGTTCACGCGGAGGCGCTGGGATCGCGGAGAGGTGCTGGCCCAATGGCAGGCTCCGCGGGCAGTCAAAGCAGCCTGGCTGATTCGGCGAACCCAGTGGCGATCGCGGCGGGTGCGACAACCGGTTTGCCCACCACTGTTTCCGGAATGATCGGTGGTCAGGGAGATCTTTGCGAGAGAATTCCCGATTCCTGTTCCGAGGCCTCTTGACACCCACCCACGCGCCACGAAGAGAGTTGGTTGGAATTCGGGGATCGTGTGCGCCAATCCGTGAACGACAGCTTTACTGGGTATTGGAGCAACGTCGGTTCAGCATTGAAGGGATATTTCTGGACGACTGCGAAGGAGTTGGTCAGTAGGACGCTGCATCTGGTATTGCATCCGGGCGAGTTGATTGACGCTGCCTGGCTGATCTACAAACACCCCGAATTGGTGCCGCAGGGGATTTGGGACGACATCAAGGAAAAGGCATCGCATTCTGAAGGCCAAGGCCAAGGCCAACTGGCCGCTGACGCCGTGTTGGTGTTGATCCCGGTCACCAAGGCAAAAGATCTTGCCCGCATTGCACAACTGGTGAAGAAATTTGGTAAAGTGATTCCAGACGGGGTGGT
>RECD01000018.1 GCA_007694185.1 Planctomycetaceae bacterium | reverse complement strand
ACTGATCCGGGGACGTTGCACCGAAGTAGAAAGTGGCGGCCGGATGATCGACTCGATCCTGACGAACACCCTATTGCCGGCGATCAGCCGAGAGTTCCTCCAACGCCTGATCGACGCGCAACCGATCACCAACGTCCAGATCACGGTTGACTCCGACGAGTTTCAATATCAGTTTGAGTGAACCCTGCGGATGGGTTTTGACCGAAACCGGATGCCACATCCTCCATTCACTGACCTAAGAGCCACACCATGAGCATGCCTGCTGCACGACTTGGCGACTCACACGCCTGTCCGGCGTTCAATGGCCCTGTCCCACACGTCGGTGGCGTGATCTCGCTGGGTGCGCCGACCGTGCTCATCGGTGGAGCCCCTGCGGCACGCATGGGGGATGTGACCATCTGCGTCGGCCCACCGGGAACCGTCCTGGCCGGCTCCCCTACGGTTATGATCGCGGGTGCACCCGCGGCTCGGCTGGGCGATTCGGCCGCCCACGGGGGCGCGATCATAGGACCCGGCTGCCCGACCGTACTGATCGGTTGAGAGTCACTCCGCCCCCGAGGCAGGTGCCGGCTGGTCGAGTTCGACCGAGATCGTTCGCACCGCCGTCGGCAGCTCGGAATCGCCCCGCTGCAACGACACCGCGATCGGGCGAATCGAGGCACCGGACGAGGAATCCTCGAGGAACGGGTCACACCGATATCCGATCAGGTCCAAAAGTTCATCGAGCCGCGCGGGCGTAACCGCATCCGTCAACTCGATCGAAACGCCTGCCGGTGAAGCCAACTCCCGAACCTCGGCCAGTTCCGTTTCGGAGCCGGCCGATTCGGCGTCCGTCCAAATCATCCGGCCATCCTTATGTTTCCAACGCGAGGCCACCGCGTCGGGCTCCAGGATCTCGACTCGCTCGCCAGCCAGCGGCTCCGAGTCGGGCAAGCGAACCACCAGCTTCCAACCACCGAATCGGTCACTGGTCGGGAACTTGAGCATCGACTGCGCCTGCTCCAACAGCGGGATCGGCGGTTCGCCCGGCCGGTAGACCAACTGGGAGACACGAGGCCAAATCACAGGTTCGATGTCAACGCTATTCCAGAGCAGCGCGCGACCATCACGCCCCACGGACAGGACCTGCTTGCCACTCGGATCAAACTCCACATCGGTGACTTCTCGGGAGTGCCCACGCACACTCAGCAACTCCGAAATCTCGCGCCGTGCCCCGCGCGCTACCGCCCGCACGTCCCAAAGCTTGATGGTTCCGTCATCGCTGCCGGTAATCACGCGCCAGCCGTCCGGCGAAAAGCCGACCGCACTGATCGGGGCGGAGTGCCCCACCAACCGCATCGACGGCTCACCGGTAGCGAGTTCCCAAACGACGGCCTGGTTGTCACCCCCTCCGCTGACGAGCCTTCGCGAATCTCGTGAAAACGCCAGGCCGAGGACCGGCCCGCGGTGGTCCTTCAACGCGTGCAACAGGCTCCGATCGGCGTGGTTCCAGACCCTCACCTCGTTATCCTCGGCGGCGGTCGCGATCAACCGACCATCGGGAGAGATGGCGATCTGGCGAATCGGCTCCGTGTGAGCATCCCATTCGCCCTCCCGACCCCAACCTTCCTGCCCGCGTACCCACCACATGGCACGCCCGTCTTCCCCGCCCGAAACGATCCCCAACTCACTGTCGAGCTGAACGAATTTCGCGACGGTGACAGCACCCACGTGCTCGCCGATCAACTTTTCCTCCGAGACCCAGCGTCCGTTTGCCTCGGCCCGAAACCAAACCTTCACCGAATGATCAGCGCCGACTGTGACCACTCGTTGACCGTCGGAAGAGTAGTCGATCGACAGGACCGCCCCATGAGGCTGGTAGTTCATGAGTTCGCGGCTTTCCAACCGGTCCCACAACCGCGCACCGCTACCGCCGGTGGTCACGATCCGTCGGGCTTGGGCGCTGTCGTAACGGGCGGAAAAAACTAAGCCTGCCCGCAAGCCGCGTTGTCGGACTGGCTTGGCAGCGGCCTCCCGCAAGTCCCACTTCCAAACCGCGTATTTGGAAACGTCCGGGTCAAACGTGGCGATCAAGGCTTCGGACTGTTCGGGAGAAAACGCGACCGAACCGATCACGGTTCGCGATTCGACATCGCTCTCATCCGAATCGCTCCCGCCACCCTGATCCGAATTCCCGGAGCTCGGGATGCTTTGCCCAGGAATAGCCGCTTTTGCGACGAGTTCACGTCGCTCCAAATCCCAATGATGCAACCGCTGCCCAGAAGTGCCATCGGTGGCGACTGATAAGGCGTCAGCTCCGTTTTCCGAAACCGCAAGCAACGAGATGGGACCACCATGGAACAGTCGCCGGCCCGGAAGCTCCTCGCCGGTTTGGGAATTCCAAAAAGCGATCGAACCGTCGGCACTGCCTGTCACGATCTGCTCTTGGTTGCCCAGCCAAAGTAGCGCCGTGACCGGCCGCTCGTGGCCGTGAAACTGGAGCGTCGGTACCAGACGGCTCGCCTGCGCCGACGGGACCAGCGGCCAAACGAAACACCGGCCGGAACTGTCGGCGGTCGCGATCCGAGTCCCGTCCGGCGAGAAGGCGAGCGCCGTAACGTTAGGAACCTGTCGGGCGATTTCTTGAGCCGACGCCTGCGGATAGCGTCCGACCAATTCGGCTGACTGGCCAGTGTCCAAATCGCCCAACAGCTGACCCCGCTCAGCCCCCCAGACCCGAGCGGTCTTGCCATCGCGACTCCCCGTGGCTAACCATTTCCCATCAGGGGAAATCGCCAACAAGCCGCGCCGACCGGTGCCTTCGACCGCCCAGATCTCGTTACCTTTCTCGACATCCCACATCCGCAAGGTGTCGTCGCCCGCGATCGTCACGAGCCGATCCCCGTCGGGCATGAACAGGGCATTAGCGGTCAGGTATTCATGCCCCTCTTCCAAAATCCCGACTTGCTCGCCTGTGGCCTTATCCCAAATCCCCGCGGTTCCGTCGTTGAAGGCCAACGCCACCTGTTGGCCATCGGGCGAATGGTTCGCGGACAAGATCGGCCGCCCCAGGGTCGGGATCGTGTCGACTTCACGGTATTGGGCCCAATTCCAAACCTTGATGCGGTGGTCGTAGGCGCCGGTGACGATTTCATCCGGCCCTAAAAATCGACACCCGCTGACCCAACCGCCATGACCACGAAGCGTCTGCTCGGGTGCCAAAACGCTGGTTGACGCCAACACTTCGCCGGCCGCACCTTCCTTCCGGCCTGGGGCCGGCGAGGAAGCTACGTCCCACACCCGAACCGTGTTGTCACGGGACGCACTGACGATCCGACTCCCATCGGGGGAAAAGTCGACATCGAGCACCGCTGCGGTGTGTCCGAGCAGGCTACGGAACGACGTTCCATCGACCCCCGCTTCGCCACCTTGCAATCGTTCGCTCACCTGTCGCAGCAGATCCGCTTCGATCGGCTGAAAACGGTCCGCCGCCCAGACGAGCACCCGTTCGTCATA
>RECD01000219.1 GCA_007694185.1 Planctomycetaceae bacterium | reverse complement strand
GAACGGGCATGCGAACGGGCATACGAATGGGGCCGCTGTGATTGCACCTCGCCCGCGTCGGCAGGCTTGCCGTTTGGGGCTCGCGTTCAACCCGTCGCGCGTTGACCTGCGGATCGCCGCGCAGATGCTGGACAGGTTGGTCCGCGTGGTGCGGCAAGGGGTGGAATCGCCCGACGCCGAATTCGATCGACTCGATCTTGCCGGACCGCAGGAAAAGCAGCTGCGGTCGCGATTCAATTCCTGTGACGTCGTTCACGAGGAGGGCACCACGGTCTTGGGGCAGTTCGCGGAACAGGTCGAGAAAACTCCGGACGCGGTCGCACTGGTCGACCAAGGCGGATCGATCACCTATCGCGTTTTGGACCGCGCGGCGACGCGATTGGCGCGGCGGTTGGTCGCGGACGGCGTGCGCGTCGGGTCGGTGGTGGCATTTCGGTTGGGGCGTGGGCGAGGGCTGGTGACGGCGGCGCTGGCGGTTTGGAAAGCGGGTGCGGCCTACTTGCCGATCGACCCGAATTACCCGACAGCGAAGATCGCCGAACTGTTGGCGGACGCCGCGCCGGACCGCGAGTTGACGGACGAGGACCTGTTGCCGGCGTTGTTTGAGGCGGCTGACTTGGGCGTTGACGACGGACCGCCGTTGCCGGGTGCGACGCCGGACGGGTTGGCGTACCTGATCTACACATCGGGATCGACCGGCCGGCCGAAGGGGGTGATGATCGGCCACGACAATCTGGACAACGTGCTGCGAAGTTTTGCCCGTTCCCCGGGGCTCGCTAGCGGCGAACGGATTTTGGCTTGCACGACGATGTCGTTCGACATTTCGGTGTTGGAACTGTTCTTGCCGCTCGTCGTCGGTGCCGCCACCGTGATGCCGCCGACCGGTTTGGCTGAAGATGCCGATGGCGTTCGGCGGTGGCTCGAAGAGAGAACGATCGACGTGATTCAGGCGACCCCTTCGTCGCTGCGAATGCTGCTCGCCTGCGGTTGGTCGCCCGACGCTAAACAACGGATTTGGTGTGGTGGCGAACCGCTGGAACGGGAACTCGCCCGTCGGTTGCTCGCCGGTGGCGGCCGGTTGTGGAACGTCTACGGGCCGACCGAAACGACGGTTTGGTCCTTGGCGGGCGAAGTCACGTTGCCCATCGCCAGCCCGCTGTCGATCGGGCGACCGATCGATTCGACGACGATCCGGATCGTCGATTCGCGCGGCGTCGACGTGCCGGAGGGTGTCGCGGGAGAGCTGTGGATCGGTGGCCGCGGCGTGGGGCGAGGTTATTGGGGCGATTCGTCGCGGACGGCAGATCGGTTTGTCGTCGCCGAGGATGGCGAGCGGTATTACCGGACGGGTGACCGTGTTCGCAGGACGGTTGATGGGCAGGTTCTGTTTTTGGGACGGTCCGATCGTCAGATCAAACTTCGTGGCCAACGGATCGAGTTAGGCGAAATCGAAGCGACCATGTCGCGGCACCCCGCCGTCCGCGACGCGTCGGTCGTGGTGGTCGATTCGGCACCGGGCGATCGAAGGCTGGTCGGCTTTTTTCAAGCTCAACCGCAAGCCGTCGTTTCGCCCGCGGAGCTGCGTGATTTTCTTGCTCAGCGACTGGCTGCGGCTTTCGTCCCGACCAACTTGGTGAAGCTGACGCAATGGCCGCTCACGCCGGCGGGGAAAGCCGACTTGCAAAGGCTGGCCGCTGCGGCCGATTCCCCGTCTGACATGACGGGCTACGACGGCTGTTTGCGACATGTGGAGGGTACCGACGGCGAGCCGAATCGCGTCGCCATTCGCACGCCGCCGCAGACGGAAACCGAGTTGGCGGTCGCGGCGATCTGGCGGTCCGTGATGGGGGACGCGATCGCGGGCGTGGAGTTGTCGCTCGAAGACCATTTCTTTGAGTTGGGCGGACACTCGCTGATGGCGGCGCAGGTCTTCGCCAGGCTCCGCGGCGAACTCGGTGTGGCGTTGCCGCTGCGGGAAATTTATGCCCACCCGACGCTCGGGGAATTGGCACGCCTGGTCGATCGGGAACGCTGCGGCGATGCCGGTTTGGCGGAGCCGGCTGGCTTGGTCGAGTTCGCGGCGGCGAGCGGCGATGATGAAGTGATCCTGTCGCCTGCCGAGCAGCGGTTGTGGTTCGTCGATCGGTTGGAACCGAATCACCCGTTTTACAACCTGCCGTTGGCGGCGCGCGTCGACGGGCCGCTGGACCTGGAGCGATTGTGGCGTTGTCTTGATGCCGTCGTCGCGCGTCATGAGACGCTGCGGTCGACTTATGAAATGGTCGATGGCCAGCCGGTTCGCCGGATCGCTGACGTCGTTTCGGTGCCACGGGAATCGATCGACCGGAGCGAGGCATGGGGCCTGTTGTCAGAGCCGGATCTTGACGCCGCTTGGCATGCGGATTTGGTCCGCCAGGCGAGTGCTGCGTTCGATTTGGCCGCCGGCCCGCTATTGCGAGTGACCCATTGGCGACTCGGCCCGTCGCGGCACGGGATCCTGTTGGTCATGCACCACATCGTTTCGGACGGTTGGTCGATGTCGGTGATGATGCGCGAATTGGCGGAACTCTATCGGCGAGACGCGGCGGGCGAGCCGCTGGGTTTGCCGCCGCTGAAAGTCCGTTACCGCGACTACGCCGCTTGGCAGCAACGGCGGTTGACGGCGGAGCGGATCGCGCCGGCGATCGAGTCGTATCGGCGGGAACTCGATGGCGCGGTCGAGACGCTCGATTTGCCGACCGACTTCCCGCGGCCGGCGATCCAAGATTTTGCGGGGGCGACGTTCGCGGTCAACATGGATGCCGACACCTCGGCTGCGGTCGAGCAGGTCGCGATCGGGCTTGGCGTGACGCCCTTCAGCGTCTTGTTGACCTGTTTCGGATTGACGCTCAGCCGCTGGTCAGGGCAACGTGACTTGACGCTCGGTGCGGCGGCCGCCAACCGGGATGACACGGCGCTAGAAAACCTGATCGGATTCTTCGTCAACACGATCCTGGTCAGGCTTCGGACCGCGGCAATCGACTCGTTCGCGGAACTGGTTTGCGAGACTCACCGCCAAGCGACGGAGGCGTTGTCGCATCAAGAAGTGCCGTTCGAACGGGTCGTCGAAAGTCTGGCCAAGTCGCGTGACCGGAGTCATTCGCCTTTGTTCCAAGCGGCCTTCGTGTTGCAGAACCTGCCCGACCCGTTGGTGCCGACCGAAAGTTTGAAGTTGACCCCGATCCCCGTCGACAACGGCACCGCCAAGTACGACCTGACGTTGACGCTGTTTCGCCGTGACGACGCCTATCAGGGGCACTTCGAATATCGCACGTCGCTGTTTGGTTCGGAGTCGATCGGCAGGTTGGCAGACAGTTGGCGGACGCTACTCACCGCGGCGATCTCCGAGCCGCAGACGCCGGTCGATGCGTTGCCGGTCGTTTCGCTGGGGCACGCGGAACGGATTTTGGCGCGATCGATCGGTGCTCGCACGGCGGACGTTTTGATTGCGACTGAGGGACAGTCGTTTTCGAATGACGCGGACGTCTGGCCGCCTCGTTGCGAGACATTGACGTCGGCGTTTGAGGCGGCGGTCGCGAGGTATCCGAACGAGACCGCGATCCGGCATGGCGATCGTTCGATCCGATTTGAGGAACTCGATCGGTTGACCGATCAGTTGGCTGGCGGGTTGCGGGTTGCCGGAGTGACGTCCGCCGGGGGTGAAATTGGTGAGCGTGGCTCGACCGGTGACCGCGTCGTCGTTTTCCTCCCCAGAGGAATCGACCAAATCGCGTGCAGCCTCGCGGTGATGCGTTGCGGCGCCGCGTTCGTGCCGATCGACCCGAGCGTGCCGGTCGGACGACTCGCCGCGATCGTCCGCGACCTGGCACCGCGAGTCGTCATCGCCCCCGCGGGTAGGTTGCCCGAAATCCGCGCCGCGATCGGGACCTCGGGACCGCGATGTTTGACGGCCGGTGATTTGGTCGCCCAGGACGACGGCGTTAGACATCCCGCGGTGGTGCGTCCGGACGATTTGGCCTACTTGATCTTCACCAGCGGGTCGACGGGCGAACCGAAGGGGATCGCGATCGAACATCGGGCGATCAGTAACTTTGTCACCGAGTTCGCGCGGTCGCTTGAAATCCGGCCGGGCGATCGGTGTGGGCACCTGTTTTCGCCCAGTTTCGACGGGGCGATTGGCGAGATCTTTTCGGCGCTCGGCTGCGGGGCCTGCATCGAAGTGATCGACCAGGAAGATGTGCTCGACCCGCATCGGTTGGTCGAAACGCTGAACCGTCGCGCCATCGATCTGATCAGCCTGACCCCCGCGACGCTGGCGCTACTCGAACCTTCGCGGTTGCAGAAAACCGGCAAAATCTTGTCAGCCGGGGCACCGTTGTCCGGTGAATTGGCGGCCCGCTGGTTGCCGACTCATCGTCTGTTCAACGGTTACGGACCGACCGAGTGCGCGATCGGCGTGGCGATCCGAGAACTCGATCGATCCGACTTGGCCTCGCCTGCGGTCGGGACACCGCTGGCCAACACACGGATCTACCTGCTCGATCGCGAAGGCCGCTTGGTCCCCGATGGGGTGATCGGCGAAGTCCACATCGGCGGTCGCTGTGTGGCTCGCGGTTACTGGCAACGCGAGCAGCTCGACCAGGCCGCGTTCGTGGATGACCCGTTCGCCGATCCTGACGTGAAAGCCGCCGGCGATCGACGGATGTTTCGCAGCGGCGACCTTGGGCGTTGGAACCGACACGGGCAGCTCGAGATCGTCGGCCGCCGCGACGAT
The DNA here is from genome assembly GCA_007694185.1 of Planctomycetaceae bacterium. GTDB lineage: Bacteria > Planctomycetota > Planctomycetia > Pirellulales > Pirellulaceae > UBA6163. Next base: position 11,786 of record RECD01000219.1, on the reverse strand, counting down.
CAGATCAAGCTGCGTGGGTTTCGGATCGAGCCGGGCGAGATCGCTGGGGTGATCGAACGGGTTGACGGCGTCGAGGCGGCCGCGGTGATCGTGGAGGGGGAACGCTCTCATGATGCTGACGGTCTCGGGAGCAGCGACGACGCGGGTGCCGGCCGAAGGTTGATCGCCTACGTCGTCCCCGAGTCGGCTTCGAACCGAGCGAACGGCGAAGTGGATGACGATCGGCAGGAACCCGGCCCGGGGTCGAACGGACGGGACGTTTCTTTGGTCGACAGTTCCGTGGCTTTGGATCGGCCATCGGCGGATCAGATCACGGAAGCGGAACAGATCGAAAGTTGGCGGAAGTCGTTCGAAAGTTTTCGGCCGGCTGAGGCGACGAATTCGGAAACGGTCGAAGAGCTCGCCAACGATTTTTCGGGCTGGTCCAGCGTGATCACGGGCCATGCGATCCCGCCAGATGAAATGCGGCGTTGGGCTGATGCCGCCGCCGGCAGGATCCTCGATTTGGCCCCTCGCAAGGTGCTGGAGATCGGTTGCGGGACCGGCTTGATGTTGCTCCGGATCGGCACGGCGATCGAGCGTTATGTCGGCATCGATTTGCTCGATTCGTCGATCGAGCGGTTGCAACGTGCGGTGGCGACTCGTCCCGACTTGGCGGACAAGGTGACGCTGCATTGCCGGACCGCGGATCGATTGGACGATTTGCCTGCGGGCGGATTCGATACGATCGTGCTGAATTCGGTCGTCCAGTATTTCCCGTCGGAAGCTTACTTGATTCGAGTGCTGGTGGCGGCCCAGCGGTTGCTCGCCCCAGGCGGCCGGATTTTCTTGGGTGATTTGCGAAACCTGCGGCTGCAACCGGCGCTCGCCATCGCCGCGGAACTGGCTCGCCGTGAAGGCCGGCGGATGACGGTTGGCGAATTCCGAGGGCGCGTTCGCGGACGGATCGAGCATGACGCGGAACTGCTGGTCGATCCCGATCTGCTGACGCATTTGAACGGTCAGCTCGATCGGCTTTGTGAAGTCCGGTCGCTCGCGAAAACCGTCCCGGTCGATAACGAGTTGACTCATTTCCGATTCGACGCCGTGTTGGCTTTCGATCATCCGCTGGAACGGGTTTACGACCGTAGCGGGCGGCGGCGAACATCCCAACGTCCCCGTTTAGGTGGCCAAGCTGGAACGAAGGAAGCGACCGCCTCGTCGAGTCATTTGCGGGTCCGCCATGGTTCGGTACAGCGTGAACGGGCGGTACAACAGCTTTTGGCATCTTGCGTTCCGGAACAGGACTTGGACGAATGCCTCGCCGAAGTCGACTCGGCGTTGCGACCGGCAGTCGATCCGGCAAGGTTGGTCAGACGAGCCCAAAGCAAAGGTCGCGAGGTTCGCGTGGAACTCGCCCACGACTCGGCGGACGAGTTGTTGATCACGGAGGTCGCGAAAGGGAGATCTGTCGGAGCGGGGCGTTTGCGGCGATCGGGCTGGATCCCACGCGACGCGATCATGGTTGAGACCGTTGGTGAGCCCGCTGGGTCAGGTGCGAATGCCGAAGTGACCTATCCCTTTTCCAACTGCCCGTTCCAACGCCGCGTTTCGATGGGGCTGATCCCGCGATTGAAGCGGGAACTCGAGCACCGTTTGCCGGCTTACATGATCCCATCGGCATTCGTGCTGATGGATCGGCTGCCGTTGACCGTTCAGGGCAAACTCGATCGCGCGGCGTTGCCCGCTCCGCCAAGGCAGCGTGAGGCGGGTGCGCAAGGGTTGCGGAAGCCGCGGAACGAGACGGAAGAAATGCTCGTCGCGATTTGGGAAGGTCTGCTGGAAGTCGCGCCGATCGGGATCGATGACGACTTCTTTGAACTCGGCGGACACAGCATGCTCGCCGTGCGGATGGTCGCCGAATGGGAACGCCAGACGGGGGTCAGTTTGCCGCTGGCGACGTTGTTCCGCGCCCCGACGATCGAGCGACTGAGCGATTGGCTGAGTCAGCCGCGTGATTCGGCGTCCGGCTTTGTCGTACCGCTGGCACAAGGCGGCGCGGGCGAACCGTTGTTCTGCATCCACCCGGCCGGCGGAACTGTTTTTTGCTACCGAGAATTGGCCGACTGCTTCGCCGGGGGACGTCCCGTTTATGGCGTTCAGGCGCGAGGTTTGGACGGGTTGCAGCCGCCGCATGAGACGGTCGGTGAGATGGCCGAGGATTATGCGGCTGCGATCCGCGAAGTCGTGTCGACCGGACCGATTCATTTGGTCGGTTGGTCTTTGGGCGGCAACATCGCCTACGAAGTCGCCAGGAAACTGCGCGCCGCGGGCAGGGAAGTCGGGCTGCTGGCGCTGCTCGATTCGGGGCTATTGGCAGGCGAAGAGGAGCCGAACGAAAGCGAATTCCTGCCGTTGATCTCGGCCTTGTTCCCTGGCAATCCGGCCGAGTCGTTGGAACAACTGAGGCAACAGAGCCCGCAGGACCAATTGGCGTACTTCATTCGCCAGGCGGCGATCGCGGGGATCGTGCCTGAAGAGTTAGCGTTGCTCGGTCCCAACGTGTTCGAGGTCTTTCAGGCCAACGTGAAAGCGGTCCACGAATACAAACCGTCGGACTACGATCGGCCGCTGCTGCTGATCCGCCCCGCTGACCAAGAGCGCACCGGTGACCAAGAGCGCACCGGCGAGTTGTTCGACGATCCCACTTTGGGTTGGGGCCGGTTGGTCAGTCAAGTTCGGGTCGAATCGGTCCCAGGAGATCACGCCCACATGTTGCAGTCGCCCGCCGTCAGCCGGATCGCGGAAACGTTGCAAGTGGCGCTGACGCGAACGGCGAGCGGTTGAGCAGCGGATGAAGCATGAGTTCAAGAAAAGCGGAAGGGCGCAAGCCCTCCGGTATTGCCGTTGCTGACGAACCGGACGGCTCGCGCCCTTCCGCTAACCTGGCGATGGCCCCGGGATGAAGCCGCGGAACTGGCCGGAGGAGCAACTCGCTGCGGGGCGGATCGTTACGGGGCGGATCGGGCGGAGCCGTCGAATCTCGCCAACCGATCGGCAGGCGGTTATATTGGGGGGCGATTCGTTCCGCTTGCGATCCCGCCCCACCGAGCCTGCTTCGATGTCTTTTGAAACCTCTTGTCCCGCCCCGGGATACCGCCATCGTCCTGCGGGACGGGTACGAACCGTCTCGCCGTTGCGACTACTGCTCATCGGCTTGGGACTGGTCGTGATGCCCTTGGCATCGGCGTTTGCGGTGCCCGATGAGCCGCCACAGCCGGTTATCGGCGATGCGGCAGCCGCAACGGCCTCTGTGGCGGAGGCAGCGCCGGAGGACGGGGCCGATTTGCCGTTGGTGTTGGTGTTGGGCGATTCGATTTCGATCGGTTACACGCCGATTTTGACCGAGCAACTCGCCGGGGTCGCGCGGGTCGTCCGTCCGGTCACTGATGCGGGTGCGCCGGAGAATTGTAGCGGCACGAGCAACGGCGTCGCGAAGGTCGCGGACTGGATCACGCGGTACGGCAAGCCGGACGTGATCACGTTCAATTTTGGGCTGCACGATTTGAAGCGTGAAGGCAAAAATGAAGCCGGCAAGGTGATCGCCTCGAACAGCCCGAACGACCCGCCGCAAGCGACACCCGAAGCCTACCGCGCGAATCTGCTCAAGATCGTCGAGACGTTGGAAACGACCGGCGCGAAGCTGTTTTTCGTCACCACGACGCCCGTTCCGCCCGGTGGGGTCCGGCCGCACCGCGACAGTGGCGATCCGCTGCTTTACAACGGCATCGCTCGCCAGGTGGTCGAACCGCGGGGGATCGCGGTGATCGATTTGTGGAGCGTGGCGGCGGAAAAGCCGGAATGGATGCGACCGGTCAACGTCCATTTCACGCCCGAGGGTTCCGCGGGTTTGGCTCAGGCGCTTGCCGGGCCGATCGAGATCGCGTTGAAGGACTTGGATGCGGCGCGTCTTGGGCAGGTCTTGCCGAGTGAAGCCGCCGGATGGGAAGCTGACTCGGCCGTGGTGGAGCGACTGAGTCGCAGTCGACCGTTTCAGTACCGTGAAGCCGAAGTGCCGAGCTACGAGCTGCCTGATCCGCTGGAGGGCGTGGACGGGACGGTGGCGGACACGCAAGGTTGGGAGTCGTTGCGGGCGGAGACGTTGCAACGGTTTCGGGACCATGTCTACGGCCACGTCCCTGCCGAGGCGATGGAAGCGTCGGTGACTTACACGCCGGTCGCTCACTACGACGGCACGAACGTCATCGGCAAGCGGATCGAAGCCCGGGTGACTGCGGGGAGTTCGGACTTCACTTTCCCGATCCTGGTTTATCAACCGAAGTTGGCGGCCGACGCCGCGCCGGCTCCGGCGATCGTGATGATCCACAACCGCACCTTCCCCGATTTGGTCGATCTGATCGAACGGCCGTCAGCTTTTGTGCCGGTTGAGGCGATTGTCAAGCGTGGTTACGCGGTCGCGATCTTTCACACCAGCCATGTCGACCCGGACCGCAAGGACGGTTTTCGCGAAGGGATTCGTGGCTTTTTCGCCCGGGTGAAGCATGGCGACGAGGCGGACGAATCGGTCCGTCAGCCGGGCGATTGGGGTTCGTTGGCGGCTTGGGCATGGGGCGCCGGACGGGTGTTGGATTACCTCGAAACGGTCCCGACGATCGACGCCAAGCGGGCTGCGGTGATCGGCCATTCGCGTGGCGGCAAGACGGCGGCTTGGACGGCGGCCAGCGACCCGCGGTTTGCGGCTGCCTTGGTCAACGAGAGCGGTTGCGGCGGGGCGGCGATCTCGCGGCGGCAGTTCGGCGAGACGATCGCTCGGATCACCAGTTCGTTCCCGCACTGGTTTTGTCGTCAATTGAACGATTACGCCGACGCGGAGGAGCGGTTGCCGGTCGACCAGCATCAACTGATGGGGCTGATCGCCCCAAGGGCCGTCGCGGTCGCCAGCGCGGCGGAGGATTTGTGGGCGGACCCCAAGGGCGAATACCTGTCGCTGTATCATGCCGGGCCGGTCTTCCGTTTGTTCGGGCTGGAGAGCTTCGAGGAGCCGACCGTGCCGCCGCTGGGCCAACCCCGGTTCGTCGGCCAAACCGGCTATTTCGTTCGTCCGGGTGGCCATGGTTTGCACGAGGGCGATTGGGCGAACTACCTCGATTTCCTCGATGAACGTCTGTAATCGACGACAGCTTCTTGTGAACTCATCTCGGGGCCATGTCGACGGGGTTCCCCAGTCCGTGGCGGGTGAGGGAACAGACCAATTTTTCAGTACCGGGTAGCGTTTTGGAATCGAACCCTTCTGCGGCGACCGTCTCGTCCGAGCAGGTACGTCGGCTGATCGAACATCTCGGACGCTCGGGCATTCAGTATCTGCCGCGCGGCGTTGCGATACCGTCGCTGATCCAGGTCCCGGCGGCAGCGGCTGGCGTCGCATCCGAGACGAGTTCTGTGGAAACCGGGGGTTCGCCGGCTCGGATTTCGGACGCCGCGGGCGATGGGCAGAGCCGGACGAGAGTGATGGACAAGGCCCCCGGCACGCCGGTGGCTGCGGTCGGGCGGGACGGACCGGGCAGCGGATTGGGGGCGGGCGGCGCGACGGGTGGCCGCGTGGCTGGTGGCGGATTGTCCGCTGTAGCCGGGGCAACAGTCACTTTGCCGATCACCGATCCGTATTCGGGCGAGCCGCTCGCGGCGGAGCTTCGGGGGCCACGTTTGGCGGAATTGGCGGCCGAGGTGGCGAGCTGCGTCCGCTGTGAATCGCTCGTCTGCAACCGCCGCAACACGGTTTTTGGCGAGGGCGACCCATCCGCCAAGATCTGTTTTTTCGGCGAGGCACCAGGCCAAGAAGAAGATGCGACGGGGCGGCCGTTCGTGGGTGCCTCCGGGCAACTGTTGACCCGGATGATCGAGGCCTGCAAGTTATCGCGCGACCAGGTTTACATCCTGAACACGATCAAATGTCGGCCGCCCAACAACCGCACCCCGGAATTGGCAGAACGGGAGAATTGCAAGCGTTTTTACGAAGAGCAATTCCGGATCATCCGTCCCGACTACATCGTCTGCTTGGGATTGGTCGCGGCTCAGTCGCTGTTAACGACGACGTTGTCGATCGGTCGGATGAGGGGCAGGTTTCATCGGTATCATGACAGCAAGGTAGTCGTCACCTACCACCCTTCCTACCTGCTGCGGACACCGGCGGCCAAGCGTGAAGCTTGGAACGATTTGAAAATGCTGATGGCCGACATCGGCATCGACTTAAGTCAACGCTGAGTTGGCTGCCTTCGATTAAACTTTGTTAGGATCGTGCGGTAAAAAGCTGTCTGTTGTTCCAGTCCGTTGGGTACGGCCACCGTCTGGCGACGGTAGCTACGCTCACCAGAGCGTGGATGTGGCGACAGATATTTCCCGCGCGATGCTTTACGCCGAACGACTCGTTGAACTTCATCCCACCTCGTGCCCACTTGGGTCGCGTCAGCGGCCGCTACGAATCCTCGACTCATCCGTCCCCCCAGGAAATTTACCTCATGTGCTGTTCTCGCCTTCCCGACGGCCTCTTCATGCGTCTCGGTTCGATCATCCTGTTCGTCGGCACCAGCCTCGGCGGTTTCCTCGGTGCGGCCACGGCGGACGCTCCCCGGTTCGAATTGAACCGTGGCGATCGGATCGCGGTGATCGGCAACACGCTCGCCGACCGCATGCAGCATGACGCTTGGTTGGAAACCTACATCCATGCGTTGCACCCGGATCACGACTTGGTGTTTCGCAACCTCGGTTTTCCTGGCGACGAATTGAAGACGCGGTCTCGGGAGGAAAACTTCGGGTCGCCGGACCAGTGGTTGGCCAAGACCGAAGCGGACGTGATCTTCGGTTTCTTCGGCTACAACGAGTCGCTGCGGGGGGACGCCGGTTTGGCCGGCTTCCGCGCCGATTTGGCGGAAGTGATCGACGGGATGTTGGGGCAACAGTACAACGGGAAATCGGCCCCGCGGTTGGTGATGTTTTCGCCGCTCGCTCATGAGAACGTCGGTCGGCACACGCTGCCGGACGGCTCGGCGAACAACGCCAACCTGGTCAAGTACACCGCGGCGATGCGGGAGGTTTGTGCGGAGAAATCGGTCCCGTTCGTCGACCTGTTTGAACCGAGCCAACGGTTGTACGCCGCGGCCGATGAGCCGCTGACGATCAACGGCATCCATTTGTCGGAAGACGGCGGGCGAGCGATCGCGCGGGTCATCGTGACGGATCTGTTCGGGACCAGCGAACCGGAGTTGGCAGGAGCGGATTTGGCGCGGTTGCGGGAAGCGATCCAGGACCGGAATTACCACTGGTTCAGCCGTTATCGGGTGATCGACGGTTACAACGTCTTTGGGGGACGCTCGAAGCTCGCTTGGTTCGGCCAGTCGAATGCCGACGTGATGATGCGGGAGATGGAAATCTTCGACGTCATGACCGCCAACCGGGACACCCGAGTCTGGGCGACGGCGCGAGGCAGCGACTTGGAGGTGCGTGATGACAACCTGCCGCCGGAGTTGGAGGTTCCGACCAACAAGCCGGGCGACTTGGCAGACGGCAGTTATTCCTATTTGGATGGGAACGCGGCGATCGAGAAGATGAAGGTCGCTGAGGGGATGCGGGTCAATTTATTCGCCTCCGAAGCGATGTTTCCCGAGTTGGTCAATCCCGTGCAGATGGCGGTCAGCCCTGATGGTCATCTCTACGTTTCGGTCTGGCCGAGCTACCCGCACTGGAACCCGACTCAGCCTCGCGAGGATCGGATTTTGTCGTTGCGAGACGAAAACGGTGACGGTGTCGCCGACAAGTGCGTGGTCTTTGCGGACGAGTTGAATAGCGTCACCGGGTTCGAGTTTTGGGGCGGCGGGATGCTGGTCGCGGCGCTGCCGGAATTGTGGTTTCTGAAAGACACCACCGGCGACGGCAAGGCGGATTACCGGGTGCGGATGCTGCAGGGGCTGTCGAGCGCCGACTCGCACCACAGCGCGAACGCGATGCTGCTCGGCCCGGACGGTTGGCTCTATTGGTCACGGGGGATCTTCAACGTGGCGGCGATCGAAACGCCGACCCGCACCTTCCGCTCGGGCGCGACCGGCGTCCATCGGTTCAACCCGCGAACCTTTGAGATGGAGTTCCATTTCCCGATCGGGCCGAACCCTCACGGCCATGTTGTCGACCAGTGGGGTTACCACTTCGCCAACGACGGGACGTCCGGCACGGGATCCTACGTCAACATCGGCAAGGGGATCGGCAATCGGCAGTGGTTTGAAAAACGAGTGCGCCCGGTCGCGGCGACGGGGTTGCTCTCCAGCAGCCACTTCCCAGAGGAGAACCAGGGCAATTTTTTGATCGCCAACACGATCGGGGTCCTCGGCGTCTTGCAGCATGAGGTCAGTTACAACGGAGCGGACATCCGCGCGACCGAGATCGAACCGATCGTGCTTTCGGACGACCCGAATTTCCGGCCGAGCGATTTGGAGATCGGTGCTGATGGGGCGTTGTACGTCGCCGATTGGCACAACGCCTTGATCGGCCACATGCAACACAACATGCGGGACCCCAACCGCGATGACCGTCACGGCCGGATCTACCGCGTGACTTATCCGGGGCGACCGTTGGTCGAACCGGTGCGGTTATCGGGCAAGTCGATCCCGGAAGTGTGTGACGCGTTTTACGCGAAGGAGAACGCGACCCGCTATCGAGCCAGGATCGAGCTGAGCGGCCGAGCGGCTGACGACGTGGTCCGCGAGGTGTTGGCCTGGGCGGGGGACCGCGACGTCGCCGATCCGGCGGACGCGCAAGCGCTGCTTGAATGTTTGTGGGTGTTCGAGGAGCAGCGATTGCCGCAGCCCGAATTGTTAGCGACGGTTTTTGGGGCCAGCGAACCGCGGGTCCGAGCGGCGGCGATCCGGACGCTCTCCCATTGGCCCACCGCCGTCCCCGATTGGCAGAAGTTGCTGTTGGCTGCGGCTGCGGACAAATCGCCCTTGGTTCGTGCCGAGGCGATCAAGGCGGCGGTCGAGTTTCCTGCCGAGGAGGCTGCCGAAGCGATTTATGTGGCGGCCCAACTGCCGCTCGATTCGGAACTCGAAGCGGTAATGAAGTATGCCGTATCGAGCCTATCGATCCCGAAGCTTTTGGAATCGGCGGTGGCCGGCGGCCAGCGTTTGTCTCCGGCCGCGATCGCCTATGCGGTCAAGAACGGTTCGCCGCAAGTACTCGCCAAGCTGCCCGGTTCGGTCGAGGTCTACGAGGCGATCCTGAGCCGCCAGGACGTGTCGGCTGAAATCCTCGGGCGGGCGATCGAGGGTTTGTCGGAACTGCGTAAGGCCGATCCGATGGCGATGTCGCTGCGGCTGTTGGCCGAACGCGACGCGGGAGATTCCGCCGACGCGGTCGTCGGTGTGGGGCAATGGCTGATCGGCCAATCCGCCGCGACGCTGGCCGATCACCTCGTCCGTTTCGAACGCATCGCGGAGGAAGCCAAGCATGCCACGACTCGGCAACTCGCACTCAACCTGTTGATCTTGGCGACCGGTTCGGGGGATCGTGCCTATTCGATCACGTCGCGCAACCCCGAGCGGTTTGGTGAGTTGTTGGCCGCGATCGCGGCGGTTCCGGATGACGCGCTGCGTGGTCAGCTCTACCCGATCGTCCGGTCGATGATTTTCGAACCGGACACGGCGTCACCGTCCGCGACTTCGTTTGGGGTTCAGCCCGGCTTGCGGTTCGATTATTTCGAACCCAACCCCAACGACGTCGCGCTGGAGACGCTTGCCGCATTGAGCCCGAAGGCTTCGGGGATCGTCCCGGTCGTGACGCTCGATGTTCCCGAACGACCGCGGACCGATCATTACGCGCTGCGTTTGACCGGCAACCTGTCGGTGCCGCGTGATGGGACCTACACCTTCTACCTGCGATCGGACGACGGCTCGCGGTTGTATCTCGACGGCAAGTTGTTGATCAATCACGACGGTTTGCACGGGATGAACGAAAAGAAGGCCGAGGCGAAATTGAAGGCCGGCCGGGTTCCGATCGTGGTGACCTACTTCAACGCGACGGGTGGATACGGCTTGGATTTGCAATGGTCCGGTCCGGAGATCGCGAAGCAGGCGATCCCGGCAGACCGTTTTTCGTCCGCGGATGAGGAGCAATCGCTGCGGGATCAAGCCGTTCTGACGCTGGCTCGGATCCCGGGGTTCGAAGCCGAGAAGTGGAACGACCTGACGAACTTGGTCAAGGCGGGGCGTAGCCGTGCGGCCGCGGTCAGCATCCTGCGAACGATCCCGGATGAGGCCCGACCGGCTCAGCAAATCGGCGATTTGGCTGACAACCTGGTGGCATACCTCAGCGAAATGCCGGCCGCGCTGCGGACTGGCGATGATGCCGGTGAAGTGATCGCGCTGGTCCGGTCGCTCGCGAACCGGTTGCCGAAAGCCCAAGCGGATGAGCTGACCAGCCGGCTTGAGAATCTTGATGTCCGGGTGATCGCGATCGGCACGGTGCAGGAGCGGATGATTTTTGACAAGGAGCAGATCGCGATCCAAGCTGGCCGGCCGGTGGAGTTCCGTTTTTCGAACTCGGACTTCATGCCGCATAACTTCGTGATCGTCGAGCAGGGTGCCTTGGAAGAAATCGGGGATCTGGCCGAAGCGACCGCCCGGACGGCGGATGCGAAAGATCGGCATTACGTACCGGCTTCTCCCAAGGTGATTTTGGCCAGTCGGATGTTGGAATCGAACCAGAGCCAATCGTTGCTGTTCGAAGCGCCGACGGAACCGGGCGTGTATCCCTACGTCTGCACCTATCCGGGGCACTGGCGACGGATGCACGGGGCGTTGTACGTCGTCGCCGATTTGGAAAAGTATGAAGCGGACCCGGAAACTTACCTGGCCGAGAACCCGTTGGAGTTGAAAGACGAGTTGTTGAAGTTCATCGCTCGCGATACGGACTGGAAGTACGACGACTTGATCGCCAAGGTTTCGCCGATCCCGGCGGGACGATCGTTTGAAGTCGGTCGCAACCTGTTCCGCGCGGCCAATTGCGCGGCCTGCCACCAATTCGGCGGCGAAGGTTATCCGCTGGGCCCCGACTTGGCGAAGCTGGAACCGAAGCGGCAGACGGTCGATCACATCCTGCGGTCGATCGTCGAACCGTCGGAAACGATCGACGACAAGTATCGGTCCTACCGGTTCTTGCTCGAGTCGGGCCAATTGGTCAGCGGCACGATCGTGGAGGAGGACGAAAACGTCGTGAAGCTCCTGACCGATCCGTTGAACGTCCGCGAGCCGACGGTCATTTCGGTAGACGACATCGAGGAACGGGCGGTTTCGCCGGTTTCGATCATGCCGGCGGGGTTGCTCAACAAGCTGACCGAAGAGGAAATCGTCGACCTGATCGCGTACCTGTTGGCACGTGGAGACCGGAAGCATGCGTTCTACGGCCACGACCACCACGACCATTGAGGCTTGTCATGGTGACTCGGCTGTTTCGCGGCAGGTGGTGCAGACATGCCCACCGGCGGCCGGCCGGGTTCGGCGCGAAGGCAAGCACGTCGACAGAATGGTTTCGGTATGATCTAGGAATTAAGCCGATGGCGGTGTCGATCGACGGGTTCAAGTTTTGCGGGACGAGTGCTGTTGAAGTGCTCAAGTTATGTTGATGACAAACCTTAGGGGTGCCGCAAGGTTGATGTGTCGCCCTCCGGGCTTTGTGAATATATTTTTCTGGTTCCGGTGGCTTACGCCACCGGCAAGTATGTGTCGCCCTCCGGGCTAAGAAAG
>RECD01000227.1 GCA_007694185.1 Planctomycetaceae bacterium | reverse complement strand
GCCCCTGTCCAGCTTTTTGTCATCCAAATTCACTCGTAAACGATTACTGCATAAGGCTTTGCGAAAGTTGCAGAGCAAACGGCCTTTTTCAGCCTCCGGTGAGGGGTCTGCAAAATCGCCCGCCTAGCCCGCATGCACCTCCGTCTGAACCCGCTTTTCCGCCGAAATGCCGCGTCAACTGCCGTATCCGCCCCAGCCCCCGCCGCCCCGGCGTCGCTTGCCCGACCAGCCTACTTGGCGCAGCGATCCGAGCCGAACGAGTCGCCTGTTCCAGTCCGCCGGGGGCGGCAGTACCAAGCTCAGTTCTCGCAGGCCAAGCAGGATGTCGTGGTCGAGCGTCCAGAATAGCCGCGCCGCGTCGGTCCGGTGATAGTACCACGCAAAGGACCGAACCAAGGCGTTGATTTGCGTCAATCGCTCCTCCCAGCCGATCGAACGCGCCGGATCACTCCACCGCGCGATCGATTCGCGAAACTTCCGCAAATTCGATTCGTCCGGTACCAATCGGTCCGGCCGAAATTCGAACCCGAGGAATGAGAACCCGTCCTGGCGGCTGTCGACCAGACGAGTCTTGCCGGCGTGCAGCCGTAACCCCAACCGCCCCAGTTCGCTCGCTACCCGCCGCTGCGCCTCGCCAGCCGATTCCCGATTGGCACAAAGCACCAGCAAATCGTCGGCGTAACGGACCACCACCCGGCCTTCCGCCTGGACCGCCTCGTCCCAGCGGGTCAGAGCGACATTGGCAAGTAGCGGCGATAAGGGACTGCCTTGCGGCAGCCCTTTGCGCCGCCGCCAACGTCCGGCGGATAACGCCAGTGCCGCTCCGACCAGGGGCGACGCGGCCGCCCCCGGTTCGAATTCACGCAGCTCCCCAATCAACGGGGCATGGCATACTGAGCCGAAGAAGTCCTCGATGTCGGTTTCCAGCACCGTCTGCAAGCCGTTCGACATCGCCGCGAAGATCGCGTCGAGCGCCGTCATCGCGCCGCGGCCGGGGCGATAGGCATGCGAACTGGGGTGCATCCGTGGCTCGCAGGCCGGTTCGATCACCATCCGGATCGCCTGCAACACGACCCGGTCGGCGATCGTCGGAATTTCCAGCGTGCGTGTTTTGCCGTTCGCCTTGGGGATGCGTGCCTCCCGAAGCCGGGCAAAGGAATGATTGCCTGCGGCTAAACCGTCCGCCAATTTGGCGATTCTCGATTCAGCCCGTTCGGCAAACGCTTCCAACGTCTCCCCGTCGACTCCCGCACCCCCGCCGGCAGATCGCACCCGCCGCCAGGCCTGACGCAGCACCGACGGATCGGCGGCAGCAATCCCGATCGGATCCGCTTTCCGAGTTCTTCTTAGCATCATTTCGCCTCACCATCCGCCGATTCGGTCTCACGGAACCGCCGCGACCAAGCTTCGATCCGCTCGATCGTCTCCGCCTTCAACGTGCCACCGCGCCGAGGGGCTTCGAACGCCTCCTCGAACGCGGCCAAGTAGCGCTTCAGGGCTCCCGGCGTCAGCCGCCAACTCGGTCCATGCGGCGTGAAGTCGTCCTGGCTGAGCTCTCTGCGACTGACCATCCGGATCACCAATCGGTCGACCAGCGTTGCCCGCAGCGGTTCCATCAGGTCACACGCCAACGAAGACCGCCCGGGATGGATGTCGTGCAGGAAACCGACGCGAGGATCGAGGTCGGCAGCGGCCAACAACGTCTCACAGCGGTGGTAGGCCAACGAATAACCCAACGACAGCAACGCGTTCGTCCGGTCGGTCGGCGGGTGGGCGACCCGGCGATCGATTCGCCATTCGGGCGGCAGCAGGCTTCCCAAAAACGGGAACCAGCGTGCCGCCGCAGCCCCTTCGTGGCCTCGCACCGCATCGACGCTCACCGCCTTCGCTAGTCGGTCTTGAACGGCTCGGAGTTGTCGCATCAAGACACCGGCGGAATCGCCGCGTCCCTGTTGCTGAAAATACCGGGCTTCATCGAGACAACCGACGAGCTTCGCGTCGACGACCTCGCGGGCGAACCGCAACCGTGCTGCCGCGTCGTTGGCGGTCAGGTGCTGCAGCCGTTGCAAGTTGGGGAACCGGCCGCCGGGCTGGAGCTTGCCGAGCATCCGGTCGCCATGGGGACTCAAGAAAACGACCTGGATGCCCCGTTTCCAAAACAGCCTCAGCGTGGCGGTCGTCAGGTCGACGTTGCCGTAACAGAGCAGCCGTCGCAAATGCCGCGGATGAAGTTTCAGCGGCGTTCCGTCGACCGGTGTCCAGACCGGCAAACGGCCCTGCAGACGCACGCAGCCAGGCCCGACCAAATGCGCCGTCTCCGCCGTCGACACCGCAGCCGCCGCCGACCGGCCAGACGCTTCGGCCGCCTTCGCCTTCGCCCGGCCGTTCACCGATTGGCCGTCGACAGCCTCTTGGTCAGCCGCCGCGTCCTTCTTGCGTCGAAAAAACATTCTGGTTTCCCTTTGGAAGTGGTCCGATTAACTACCGTTGTCCTTCCCCGGTGATTTCATTCAGCCCGGCACCAAGCCCCACGGGGAGGCTCGGAGCCGCGGGGGATGGCGGTCGTGGCATCCCGTTCAGCCGATCACGAACAGGGTCCGCAGCGGCGCCGCTTCGGGTGGAACAGCGATCTGTTCGGCTTCCCAGCCGACGCTCATCGGCCAAGCGCAGACGCAGTCCGTCACCGGGTCGATTTCGCTACCGATCTCGCGGACCATACGCCTGACGCCCCGCGGCGAACCGGTAACCAGGAAAACCGACTTTTGCAACCGAATACCTTGCGCCTCCAACCGCTTGGCGACTCGGGTCCGCCGGCGGTCCTTCGTGATGTCGTACGCGATGACCCAAGCCCGCTTCATGGCGTCCCCTTCGTTGTCCGAGTTGAAAGTCGTTCGGAGCGACAGACGGGTCAAGTTGCCGCGATGGCGCTGCCCTTTACAAGTCAGCCGCATCCCGTCCGCCCCACATCGTCCCTATCAACCCTGACGCCGCGGCCGCGCGGAATGTGACAGCCGGTGCCGCGAATGAATCGGACGGCGAAAAGTACCGCTCGAAATGGGTCGCACGAATTCGCCCTCGAAGAATCGCATGCGAAATCGCGAAGCGAGGCGACTGGTACGACCAAGGTTTCGTCGCCCGCGCGGGGCCTGTCTCCGAGGTCTGCGAGCGGCAAAAGAAGCCGTGGCCGCGCCCAATGACGACTCTCGCGTCGTCGCGTGCTGCCTTTCAACAGCCAGAGATCCGCCAGCAAGGCTGTTGAAAGCAGAAAACCGCCTGCAAGGTGGGTGTCGCCTGTTGGCGCGACCTAATGCTGGAAGCGTCAACACGCGGGCGAAATCACGCGTGTTTCAAACGGTTCAACACGCGTGGAGGCGGGCGCGATCACGATCCTAAGCAAACTCCAACGCTCGCGGATTGCCTCAATGGCCTTCGATCGGCCGAGGGTGCTGGAAGCAATACTACAGTAATCCCGAAGAGAGCATGTGTCCGTTTCAATGGCCTTTGATCGGCCGAGGGTGCTGGAATCCGGAAGGAGACCGTCATGGCAGATCAGCACATCACGAGTTTCAATGGCCTTT
>RECD01000065.1 GCA_007694185.1 Planctomycetaceae bacterium | reverse complement strand
CCTCTGCCGTGTGAAAGCAGCGCTCTAACCAACTGAGCTAATTGCCCGAATCGTTCGGCCGGGACGGCGGATCGCGTTCGTCGCCTTGCCGATGATGTCGGTAGGGTAGCCTGCCGAGGGGCTGCGAGCAAGACGCGGCGACCGCTGTTTGACCTGCGTTTTGCCCGCTGCTCGTTGTTCAACGTCAGCTCGGTACTGGGACCACGCCGGACGGCCGAGACGGTCGACGACGGGCGGATGGTTCGGCACAACGCTGCTGGTTATGCTGGGCAACCTGCCGATGGCTACGCCGAGCGAGCGATTGAACGATCGGGCGAGAACCTGGCCCGGCGGGCGCGTCCCCGACGTGGAAACCGAGTGAGGGCGAGGGTGGCGGCTTCAAGTTGACAGGGTGACTCGGAAACCGGGGGGTGAGTTTGTGTCCGACCAGGAGCGTTTGCAGGACGGGATGTCCCGAGAGGCTGGCGAAACGGCGGGGCGTGAGGCGGTCGCGCGGCGGTACAACGTGCGGCTGGGGATGGTGCTGTTCCTGGTCTACCTCGTCCTCTATTCCGCCTTCGTGCTGATCAATGCCCTGGTGCCCGTCTGGATGGAGTGGCGACCGCTGGGCGGATTGAACCTGGCGCTGATTTCCGGCTTCGGGTTGATCCTGGTCGCGATCCTGCTGGCGATGTTTTATGGGCTGTTTTCGCGGGTCGCCGCGACGGGGGACCGGCGATGACGGAAGAGGTTTCGCTGCTTTCGGTGCTGATCTTCGTCCTGTTGGTGGCGGGCACGATCGGGCTGAGTTTTTTCCTGGGACGGAAGACGCAAACGTCCGAGGGATACTTCGCGGCACACGGCCAAGTCCCCTGGGCGATCAACGGGATCGCCTTTGCCGGCGACTACTTGTCGGCCGCGTCGTTCCTCGGCATCTGCGGGATGATCGCCTTCTACGGGTACGACGGGTTTCTCTATTCGATCGGCTACCTGGCCGGCTGGATCGTCGCCTTGTTCGTGATCGCCGAACCGATGAAGCGGCTGGGCCGCTTTACCTTTGCCGACGCCTTGGACAGCCGGTTCGATTCGCGGGGGATCAAGTTGGCGGCGGGGATCAGCACGCTGGTGGTCAGCGTTTTTTATCTGATCCCCCAGATGGTCGGCGCGGGGGTGCTGATCCAGCCGCTGTTGAACTTGCCGCACTGGGCCGGTGTGATGATGGTCGGTGCGGTGGTGATCGTGATCGTCGTCACCGCCGGAATGGTGTCGACGACCTGGGTCCAATTTCTCAAGGGCTCGATGCTGGTCGTGTTCAGCCTGGCGCTGACCGTGATGGTGCTGCAGCGGGGTTTGCAGGTCGATGCGGCGGGTGCCGACGGCCAGTTTTGGCAGAGCTTGGGGCCGTTTTCGGATTCCGAATTGGTACCGGGGCAAACGGCCGCCGGCCGGGAAGTGCTGCCAACGGGAGATGGATGGGAGCCGGGGAATTGGGTCCGGTTGGCGGACCCGGAACGAGGCGGTTTCGAGGTGTTCACGCCGAGGCGGGAGAACGATCTGGTCTGGCTCGATCAGGCCCAAGCGGTGACCGTTTTGGCGGACAAGACCGAACTGGTCGATGGGGTGGTGCGGGGGACGGGCGACGGGCAGAAGCAGATGCGGCCGGGCGGGCATGTGTCGAAGTTGTCCGGCGGGCGAGAATCGACCGGGCCATTGGGGCCGATGAGCTTTTTCCGCGAGTTGCAAGACAGCGAGGTCGTCGTGTGGCGAAATCGCAAGCTGAATCACGCCGACGGTTCGGTGACCACGGTCCATTTTCAGGTACCGACCGAGGGGGGGAAGGTGTTGCGACCGGGGGAACACCCGACGTTTGCCGGGATCCGCACCGGGCGGACGAAGGACCGATTGGAATTTTTGTCACTGATGCTGGCGCTGTTCTGCGGCACCGCTTCGTTGCCTCACATTTTGATCCGGTACTACACGGTCAAGGACGAGGCGGCGGCGAGGAAGAGCACGATCGTGGGGATCACGAGCATCGGGGTGTTCTACGTCTCGACGCTCTACCTGGGGTTGGGGGCGATGACCAGCGGGGCACTCGACGTGGAAGACAGCAACATGGCCGCACCGCTGTTGGCCCGCAGCCTCAGCCCGCTGCTGTTCGCGATCATTTCGGCGGTCGCGTTCACCACGGTGTTGGGGACGGTCAGCGGTTTGATTCTCGCGTCCAGCGGCGCGGTGGCGCATGACCTGATCACCGGATTTTTGCGGATCCCGTTGACGGGACACCAACAAGTCCGCGTCGCCAAAATCGCCGCCGTGATCGTCGGCGCGATCGCGATCGTGTTGGGGATCCTGTTCGCTGGGCTGAATGTCAGCTACTTGGTGGGCTGGGCGTTCAGCATCGCCGCCAGCGCCAACCTGCCGGCGCTAACCATGTTGCTGTTCTGGAAAGGGACGACACGCCAGGGGATCATCGCCAGCGTGATCGTGGGGATGGTCAGTTCGTTGGGCTGGATTCTGCTCAGCGCCGAGGCCTACTCGAAGGTGTATGGCTTGCCCCCGGAAGCGGCTTGGGCGCCGCTCAGTCAGCCCGGGATCGTGACCATCCCGCTGTCATTTTTGACCCTGATCGTCGTGTCGCTGGCGACCCGCACCGGGGCGGATGAAGATCAGTCGGCGGATGCCGGCGGTTCCGTTTGAAGCCCCGTCGTGACGGATACAGCGTGTCCATCCCGTGCGGGATCATTCCGGCCGGGATCATCCCGCGGGGCGGCGATCGCGACGGCCGGTTCGGGGGGCGGGGAAACCGCTCCGGCAGGGCCGAATCCGAAGACGAAATAGACGGCGGCCACCAGGCAGGTGAAGCTAGCCAAATGGTTCCAGCGTAACGCTTCGCCCATGTAGGTGATCACGAAGACCCCGAAGACGAGTAGCGTCAGGACCTCTTGGATCACCTTCAATTGGATCGTCGAAAACTGGCCATGGCCGAACCGGTTGGCCGGCACCATGAAGCAGTATTCGAAGAAGGCGATGCCCCAACTCGCCAGGATCACGGTCGCCAGCGGCGCGCTTTTGAACCGCAGGTGCCCGTACCACGCGAACACCATGAAGACGTTGGAGATCAGCAGCAGCAGGACGGTGCGCATGGATTGGTCAGCGAGACCGGGGTGAAAATCGGAGCGACCGCCAACTGTGCAGGATCCCCAGCAGCATGGCGAGCAGCAGTGGGGACGTGTAGGTGAACATCAAAAAGACCAGGTGGGCGACCCGGTCCGGAGCGTCGGGAGAGGCGCTAGCCGACCCGGTCAAGACCGCCAGTTCGTCCTGCACCTCACCCACGCGGCTGGCGTAGAACAAGCCGGCTGACATCATGGCGAAGATGGCCATCATCAGCAGCATCAACGAGATGCTGATCTGTGGTCGGGTACGGGTTGCGGCGGGAACCATGCTGGGACTTGCGCGGGCTCATGGCGTCCGATTGCCGGCAGGCCGTAGCCGAACGGGGCCGCCGGGCAGGGGAGCCCGGTCGGCCGGATGGCTGATGGAAGCCGAGGTCCCCGAATCAGCCTAGCCCAACCGCAGGCGCCGGGCCAGGCTTGAGGCACG
>RECD01000114.1 GCA_007694185.1 Planctomycetaceae bacterium | reverse complement strand
AGCGATCGACACCGACATTCACGGCGAGATGGACCGGATCAGCCAGCAGTTGACCAGCCGCGTCAAGGAACTGGCCGAGCGTTACGACCGGCCGCTACCAAAACTCGCCGAGCGGGTGAGCGAGCTGGAAGCCAAGGCGAACGCGCACCTGGAAAGGATGGGATTCGCATGGACGAGTCGAAGCTGATGGAGGTAAAAGCATGATTGCCGACGCCCTGAGCATCCCAAACGGTTTCAAGCAAACCGAGGCCGGTATTTGTCCTGACGAATGGTCTATCAGGACCATCGGGCAATTGGGTCACGTATTGACGGGAAGCACACCGCCCACGGTTGAGCCAAAAAACTACGGTACAGATTACCCGTTTGTTAGCCCGTTTGACCTGGGTGAAAGGAGGTACATTTCGCGGACTGAAAAAATGCTATCGACAAGGGGGTTCTCAATCTCACGACAACTCCCTTGTGGAACCGTGCTGTTTGTCTCTATTGGCTCGACCATCGGAAAGTGCGGAATCGCAGCAACAATTCTTGCGACAAATCAGCAAATCAACGCCGTGGTTCCGCACGAATCAACCAACTCCGAGTTTCTGCACTACGTGCTCTGTCACGCGTCAACGCGGATTAAATCACTGGCTGGGGAACAAGCCGTGCCGATTGTGAACAAGTCTCAATTCGCTGAGACACTCGTCGCAATACCCCCCACGCTTGCCGAGCAGGAAGCGATCGCGGGGGCGTTGTCGGATGCGGATGCGTGGATTGAATCGCTGGAGCAACTGATCGCCAAGAAGCGGCAGATCAAACAAGGGGCCATGCAGGAATTGCTCACCGGCAAAACCCGACTCCCAGGGTTCTCGGGGGAATGGGAATGCCGAACCTTTGGAGACTGCCTGCTTGTACGTCCCGACTATGGGATCAATGCACCGGGAGTTGAGCCTGATGGCCTCCTGCCAACCTATGTGCGAATAACCGACATCGACGACCATGGACGCCTTCACACGGCCAACCGTGTCGCAGTCAACCATCCGGATTCCTCCAGCTACGGCCTCGAGGAGAACGATATTGTTTTTGCTAGAACGGGTGCGAGTGTTGGGAAAACGTACCTCTATCGTTTAAGCGATGGTCCGCTCGTTTTCGCGGGATTCCTGATTCGCGCGCGAATCAATCAGTTGAAGCTTTCACCCGGTTTTCTGTTTAGTTTTACGCAAACACATCAGTACTGGAATTGGGTCCGTGTGATGTCAATGAGAAGCGGGCAACCTGGCATCAACGGTAATGAATATGCCAGCCTTCAGTTGCGTGTTCCCCCGACGATGGCCGAGCAAACCGCCATCGCCGAGATCCTCTCCGACATGGACACAGAGATCACGGCCCTCGAATCCAAGCTCTCCAAGGCTCGGCAGATCAAGCAGGGGATGATGCAGGAACTGCTTACCGGGAGGATTCGCCTGGTATGACCGAAAGTCAGATCACCGAATGGAAGGAATCGTGGCGGGACGAATGCCTCAAGTGGCTGTGCGGGTTCGCCAACGCCGACGGTGGGCTGCTGGTCATCGGCCGAAACGACCAGGGGCTACCCGTTGGCGTGTCGAACGCCAAGAAGTTGCTGGAAGACCTGCCCAACAAAATCCGCGATGTCCTCGGCATCATGGCCGAGGTGCGATTGGTTCATGATTCCGGCAAGGAGCTGATTGAGATCCGGGTCGATCCGTACCCGTACCCCGTCAGCTACAAGGGCGAGTACCACGTTCGCAGCGGCAGCACCAAACAGGAATTCAAGGGGGCCGCACTCGACAAGTTCCTGCTGCGCAAGCAGGGCCGGACCTGGGACGGCGTGCCGGTTCCCGGTGCGACGGTCCGCAGCCTCTCCAGGTCCGCCCTGGACGCGTTCCGGTCACAAGCCAAGCAAAGCCAGCGGATGACCGCCGCCGATCTGAAGGACTCGGCAACGGGGCTGATCGAGAAACTGCATCTCGACGACGGCAAGTACCTCAAGCGAGCCGCTATCCTGGCGTTTCACCCCGATCCCGAGCGGTTCGTCACCGGGGCGTTCGTCAAGATCGGCTACTTCAGAACGAACGACGATCTTCGCTACCACGACGAGGTTCACGGCGACCTGTTCTCCCAGGTCAAAGGGACGATCGACCTGTTGCTGACCAAGTACCTGAAGGCCGCGATCACCTACGAAGGCATCCAGCGGGTCGAGACGTTCCCCGTGCCCGAACCGGCCCTCCGTGAGGCGGTGCTGAACGCGATCATCCACAAGGACTACGCCACCGGCACGCCGATCCAGATCAGCGTCTACGCGGACAAGCTGATGGTTTGGAACCCAGGGCAATTGCCGCCCGCCTGGACCATCGAAAAGCTCAAGAGCAAGCACGCGTCGCAGCCGTTCAACCCCGACATCGCCAACGTATTCTTTCGAGCGGGTCAGATCGAAGCCTGGGGCCGAGGCGTCGAGCGAATCCTCGCCGCCTGCCGCGAGGCCCGCTTCCCCGAACCGGTGATCGAGCAGGAACCGACCGGATTGTGGATCTCCTTCCCGTTCTCGCCTGACGTCGTTCAGCAGACCGAGACTGCCGAAACGTCGGGGAAAAGTTCGGGAGAAAGTTCGGGGGAAACTAGGGAGAAAACTGAGGGGAAAACTGAGGGGAAAACTGAGGGGAAAACTGAGGGGAAAACCGTCGGTCGAGCTGGACAAGCGATCATCCGACTCATCGCGAAAAATCCTCAAATCACCATTTCGGAAATGGCCGCCAGCCTTGGCGTCACCGAGAGTGCAACCGAAAAACAGATCCGCAAACTCCGTGAACAAGAAATCATCGCTCGAATCGGACCGGCCAAAGGCGGCCACTGGGAAATCCTGAAATGACCAGCGACATCGGAAAGCCGGAACGCGAGACCCAGCGGCGGGTGATCGAACTGTTCCGCGACGAACTGGGCTATCGCTTCCTCGGCAACTGGAGCGGCCGGGCCGGCAACAGCAACGTCGAGGAATCGCTGCTAACGGCACACTTGCGGGACACGGCGAACTACTCCGCGGACCAGATCGGCCGTGCGATCTACCTTCTCCGCGTCGAAGCCGACAAGCACAACCGTTCGTTGTACGACAACAACCGGGAGGTCTACGGGCTGTTGCGCTACGGCGTCCCCGTGAAGACCGAGGCAGGCAAGCCGACGGAGACGGTCCACTTGGTCGATTGGCGTGATCCGGAGAAAAACGATTTCGCGATCGCCGAGGAAGTGACGCTGAAAGGCGGCCTCCAGCGCCGCCCCGATCTGGTGCTGTACCTCAACGGCATCGCCATCGGCGTGATCGAACTCAAGAACAGCCGCGTCACACTCGGCGACGGCATCCGCCAGAACCTGTCCAACCAGCAAGCCCAGTTCAACGCGTGGTTCTTCAGCACGATTCAGTTCGTTTTTGCGGGTAACGACTCCGAAGGGTTGCGTTACGGCACGATCGAAACACCGGAAAAATTCTTCCTGAACTGGAAGGAGGATGAACAGGACAACACCCGCTTCAAGCTGGACAAGTACCTGCTGAAGATCTGCCGCAAGGACCGGCTGGTCGAGCTGCTCCACGACTTCGTGCTGTTCGACGGCGGCGTCAAGAAGCTGCCTCGCGTCCACCAGTACTTCGGCGTCAAAGCGGCCCAGCAGCACGTCCGCCGGCGGGAGGGCGGGATCATTTGGCACACCCAGGGGAGCGGCAAGAGCATCGTGATGGTGCTGTTGGCCAAGTGGATTCTGGAAAACAACCCCGCTGCCCGGGTCGCCATCATCACCGACCGCGATGAGCTGGATAAGCAGATCGAGACCGTTTTCAGGGAAGCGGGCGAACCGATCAAACGGACCCACAGCGGCCGTGATCTGATGACGCAGCTCGGACAGGCCAAGCCGCGACTCCTCTGCTCGCTGGTCCACAAGTTTGGCCGCCGCGACGTCGACGACTTCGACGCGTTCATCAACGAGCTGGAATCGAAACCGAGCCCGACCGTGGGCGAACTGTTCGTCTTCGTCGACGAATGCCACCGCTCGCAAGGCGGCAAGCTGCATCGCGTGATGAAGGCGATGCTGCCCAGCGCCGTGTTCATCGGCTTCACCGGCACGCCGCTGCTAAAGAAGGACAAGGCCACCAGCCTGGAGGTCTTCGGCGGCTACATCCACACCTACAAGTTCAGCGAGGCGGTGGAAGACGAAGTGGTGCTGGACTTGATCTACGAGGCCCGCGACATCGACCAGCGGTTGACGTCCCAGGACAAAATTGACCAGTGGTTCGACGCCAAAACCAAGGGACTCAACGACTGGCAAAAGGACGAACTCAAGAAGAAATGGGGGACGATGCAGGCGGTGCTCAGTTCCCGATCACGGATGGAACGCGTCGTCGCCGACATCGTGTTCGACTTCAGCGTCAAGCCGCGGCTGTCCAACCAGCGTGGCAACGCGATCCTGGTCGCGGCGAGCATTCTCGACGCAACCAAGTACTTCACGCACTTCCAGAAGACGCCGCTCGGGGGCAAGTGCGCGATCGTCACGTCGTACAACCCGCAGGCCCAGGACATCACCAAGGAGGAGACGGGGGCGAACACCGAAACCGACAAGCAGTTCATCTACAACACCTACCAGCAACTGCTCAAGGACGTCGACGCCAAGCCGGGCAAGACCAAGACGGAGACCTACGAGGATGCGGTCAAGCTGAAATTCGCCAAGGAACCGGCGAACATGAAGTTGCTGATCGTCGTCGACAAGCTGCTGACCGGGTTCGACGCACCGCCCTGCACGTACCTGTACATCGACAAGTCGATGCAGGATCACGGGCTGTTCCAGGCGATCTGCCGCACCAACCGGCTCGACGGGGAAGACAAGGATTTCGGCTACATCGTCGACTACAAGGACCTGTTCAAGAAGGTCGAGAAAACGATCGCCGTCTACACGTCCGAGATCGACCACAGCGACGGTGGGGCCCCGCCCGAGGTGCTGTTGCAGGACAGGCTGAAGAAGGGCAAGGAACGGCTGGATCAGGCGATCGAAGCGTTGGTGCTGCTCTGCGAACCGGTCCAGCCGCCGATGGGCGAGCTGGAGCACATCCATTACTTCTGCGGCAACACCGAGATCGCCAGCGACCTGAAGGAACGCGAACCGCAGCGGGCCGCGCTCTACAAGGCGACCGCGTCTCTGTTGCGAGCCTACGCCAACATCGCCGATGAGCTGGATGCCGCCGGATACAGCACCAGCGACATCGCACGGATCAGGCAGCAGCAGGACCACTACCTCAAGGTGCGGGAAGTCATCAAGCGGGCCAGCGGCGAGTCGCTGGACGTGAAAGCCTACGAGGCCGACATGCGGCACCTGATCGACACCTACGTGCAGGCGGACGAGCCACGCAAGATCTCCCCGTTCGACAACCTGGGTTTGCTGGATTTGATCGTGAAGACCGGGATCGGAGCCGCGATCGCCGAGCAGCTTGGCGGGATGAGGGGCAGCAAGGGAGCCATCGCGGAGACGATTGAGAACAACGTCCGTCGCAAGATCATCACGGAACAGTTGAACGACCCGGCCTACTTCGAGACGATGTCTGCCCTCCTGGACGAGATCATTGCGGCTCGCAAGGCCAAGGCGATCGAGTACGAGGAGTACCTGAAACGCATCGCGGTACTGGTCAAGCGGGTTCAGGTCGGACACGCCGAGTCGACGCCGACCGGGCTGGACACCCAAGGCAAACGCGCGATCTACAACAACCTGAAGCTGGCCGTCGGCGGCGGGATGGTTGTCGAGGATCACGAAGGGTACGTCGGGGCGACCGACGCGAAGCTCGATTTGGCGCTCGCCATCGACGAAGTGGTGAAAACCAACCGCCCTGACGACTGGCGGGGCATCCAGGCGCGCGAACAGGTGATCAAGGGGGCGTTGTACAACGTCTTGAAGGACGTCGATGAAGTCGAACGGCTGTTTCTGGTCATCAAAGCCCAGAGCGAGTACTGATGGCGACCAAGATCCGGCTGGGGACGATCGAAGCCGACGTGATTCTCAAGGACATCAAGAACGTCCATTTGAGCGTCCATCCGCCCGCTGGGCGTGTCCGCATCGCCGCACCGGCCAGAATGAACCTCGACACGATTCGCGTGTTCGCGATCTCCAAGCTTGGCTGGATCAAGCAGCAGCAGAAGGAGTTGGCGGAACAGCAGCGGGAAACGCGGCGTGAGTACGTTGACCGGGAGAGCCACTACCTGTGGGGCAAGCGATACCTGCTGTCGGTCGTCGAGCGTGAACAACCGCCGAGCATCTCGCTCAGCCACAACAAGATGGTCCTGATCGTCCGACCGGGCACCGATGTTGCGAAGCGGCACGAGATCACCGAGCACTGGTATCGGGACCAGGTGCGGCAAGCCGTCCCCGAATTGATCGAGCGGTGGGCGCCAACGCTCGGCGTGACGGTGAAAAAGTTTGCCATCCAGCGAATGCGGACGCGATGGGGGAGCTGCAATCCCAAGTCGGGCAGCATCCGATTGAACACGGACCTGGCCAAAAAGCCGCGACAATGCCTCGAGTACATCGTCGTGCATGAGATGACGCATCTGTTGGAACCGACGCACAACGCCCGATTCGTCGCCCTGATGGACCGCCACATGCCGCAGTGGCATCACCATCGGCAGGCCCTGAACCGCCTACCGGTGCGTCACGAGGATTGGGAATACTGATCGGACGATGCCCACAAGCTGTCGCCTTTGCAGGCCCAACGCTCCAGGCACCCGCCAAGCGAAGCGAGCAAGCACCGGCAAACGCCTGGGACGTTCAAACCAGGCGAACGAACGCTGGTTGCGGGCGCCATGTCGATAGTTGCACCCGGGCCGACCGCCTCACTCGATTGACGGAGTTGCTCATCGCCGAAGTTCCCGCAATTTGCCGCGAGGGGATTCCCGTCACCGCAACGCCGACCGAAAAAGCATGGGTTAAACAGTGCCACTTGGGCCCCGCCGGGCTCATCTTCACCGATTGGTACCGTTTGAGGCGCAAATGACTGGTACCGTTTCAGGCGCCAATGGACAGATTGGATGGCAACCACCGCACTGTGCGGGCCGGGTGGTTTCTCGGAGGGGATGCGGGGGCCAACCCAGGAAACGTCCTACTTGCTCGTCATCCGCGGCTTTTCAATTAAGATGAAAGAGACTTTGTCTCGCTTCCTCACCGCCGCGACCGGGTAGACTCCTCGATGAACGCCGATCTGCCGCCGGGTGACGCCCGCACTGCTGCCCGCGCGACCCGTGCGACCGGCAGAATCCTGTCATTTTCGTCGGTTTTTCGAGGCATTGTGCGGCTCGGGCTGATCGGGTTCGTCTGCGTTACCGTGACGGACCTGCCCGCCGTGTGGGGCCAGGCGACGCGTCCGCAACCTCGGCTGGGGGTCGACATCAGGGCGGCCGCTTCCGCGGCGGAGCGAATTCCGGTCGACGTGGACATTTCCGAGCCAGATATCTTTCAGGTCGAATTGCGACGCCGCTCCCGAGGCGACCACCGTCAACTGGCCGGGGCGATCCGCGACGCGTTACGGCTGAAGTTCGACGAGGATGCGAACCGATTTCTGGAATCGATCGGCGAAGGTGACCGGACCGACGAGCAATTGGCGGAAATGCACGACGTGATCTCAGCCGCGTCGCTGTTGCGAGTCGCGGTCGACGACACGTTCGGGGATGCTGCGAAAGCCGGTGCGGAACGGATTCGCGATGGGAAGCGGCGGTATGCGGAGTCACCTCAGCGGATCGCCGCCGCGGTCGAAGGGTTGGTCAGCGGTTCGCCGGAACGCGAGGCGGCTGCGGTTCGCGTGTTGCTCGCCGCCGGTTCGTCCTCGGTCGGGCCGCTCGCCGATGCCGCGGCGCGGCAGACCGATCCGCGACGCCGCGACCGGGTGCTGGCCGTTTTGAATCGGCACGGCAACGACGGCCTGGCCGCGCTGTCACAAATCGCGCTGTACGGCGACGATGCGCTCCGCCAGGGAGCGATCCGGGCGCTCGATCGGTTGTCTCGGGGCGCCGCCGAGCCGCACTGGGTCGCGGCTCTGCACGACGCGCGATCCGACGCGTCGCTCCGTCAGGCTGCCGAGCAGACGCTTAGCGACCGGTTCGGCGAGGCGCCGAGTCCGGCGGAGGCGGAGCAGTATTTTGTCGATCGATTAGCGCGGGAACGCGTCAACTTGGCCCATGTGGCTGACCCGGACGGGCCGGCGTTGCTCTGGTCGATCGATCCCGACAGCCGTTTGCCGACGTCGGTCGCCACGACTCGACACCTGACCGCCCATCGGGGGTTGGTCGACATGACCCGCCTGATGCACCGGCTCGGCGAGCTGTCGATCGAGGCCCGTCGCGAGGGTTTGGCGATCGATCTGGCTTATCGCTATCGCCTCGACCCGTTCGAATTTCCTGAGGCTTGGGACGAATTGGGGGCGTTGTGGGGTGACCAAGTCATCGACGTGGAATCGATCTCTCGGATCCTCCGCACGGCGATCGCGCGAGACGATTTGGCATCGGCGGTTGCCGCGATGCAGCGGATCGGTCCGGATTTGGCCGGAGAGACAAACCGGCTGTTGCATGTCCGCGCTGGGGATCGTTCGCCGCTGGTCGACGCCGTCATGCACTCGGTACCCCAAGTCCGCTACGAGGCGGCCGCGGCGATCGGCCGATTGGCTTACGGGAAGCCTTTTGCGGGCAGTTCCAACGTGATCCGCAGGTGGGTCGAGATGGCGAGTTTGAATCGCGACCCGTTGGTCTTGGTGGTTGATACCAGCGCCGCGAATCGGGCCAGTATCGAGCAAGGCGTCGCGCAGTTCGGTTACCAAGTCGAAATCGTTTCGTCGGTCGCCGAAGCGATTCGACGGCTCGACGAGGGGGGGGACCTACGGCTGGTCATCAGCACTTCGGCACTGCCCGATCGGACCGTGGTGGAATTGGTCGACCTGATCCACCGGCATCCGTTTGGTCAACGGGTACCGATTTTGATCCACGGGCCGGAGTCCGCGTCGAGCCTTTCCGCGACGCGACATCCGCGGGGTGAAACGCCCGTTTTGGCGATTGATCTGCCCGTTTCGGCGGCCGGTTGGAACGACGTCCTGTTGGGTGTGATCGACCAACCGATCGGCGCTTTGCGAGGCTTGGAGCCGTTGTCAGGCCCCCAGCGGTTCGACTTCCGCCTTCAAGCGATCGAGGCGGCTCGGCTGCTTGCGGCGCAAAGCGGCGCCGGCGAGCTGCATGGGTTGGATGGGCTCGAAACGACGGTCCTGCCGCCGCTCGACGGCAACGACCCAGAAGTCCTCAATGAGGCTTTCCGCGATCCGCAATTGGCGTTATTGTCAGCGTCATCCACTGACCAAGCCCAGGCTTCGTTGGTTCGTCGGCTGTTGGGAACCGGTCAATCCGAGTTGCGTTATCAGCGAATCACGGAGGCGCTCATCCGATCGTTTGATCGGTCCGGCGTCCAGTTGGAATCGGCCGTGATCCGCGAGTTGGGTAGCATGCGGAGATCGTTGCCGGACGGGGCGCAGCGAGCGGCCATCACGAGGATCATCGAAACCATCGCCGAACGATTCGGGGTTGAACTCACCAGCCGGGGCGAGCCTTAGCGGCCGGGGCTCGAGGGTTCTGTCCCGAACCACCGGCCTGGTCGTCCCACCCGCCGTGGGGCCACCCCGAGCAGCGAGCCTAAATGTCGATCCTGGGAATCTCACCGACGCCCTCCGGGGGACCGGCCACCTCAAGTGGCGGTTTGGTGGGAAGCCTGGCGCAGCCGATCCCGGGGATCATCGGCAACGCGCCGTCGATGGCGTCGGTCTATCGGATCACCCGGCGGGTCGCGGCGACAAACGCGTCGGTCCTGATTCTGGGCGAAACGGGGGTCGGCAAGGAATTGATCGCCGGCGCCGTCCATCGGTTGAGCCATCGTGGCGGCGGTCCGCTGGTCAAGGTGAACTGTGGCGCGTTGAGCGAGAGCCTGCTGGAGAGCGAATTGTTCGGCCACGTCCGAGGTGCATTCACCGGGGCGATCAGCAATCGAGAAGGGCGGTTCGAAGCGGCCAACGGCGGGACGATCTTCCTCGACGAGATCAACAGCACCTCGCTGACGTTACAGGTCAAACTGTTGCGGGTGTTGCAGGAACGCGAATTCGAACGGGTCGGCGACACGACGACGCTCCGAACCGATGCCCGGATCGTCGCCGCGAGCAACCGCGATTTGATGCAGGAGGTTCGTGAGGAGCGGTTTCGCGAGGACTTGTATTGGCGGCTGAATGTCGTCCCGATCGAAATCCCGCCGCTGCGCCGCCGCCGGGAGGATATCCCGGCCCTGGTTTCGTATTTCTTGGAACAGTACAACGAAATCAACGACCGCTACGTCGTCCACATCGACCGCCGTGCGCTCCAGGCCCTGCAAGACTACCACTGGCCCGGAAACGTGCGGGAGCTACAAAACTACATCGAACGCGCGGTCGTGATGGCAGAAGGGGACGAGTTGACTCCCGACCTGTTGCCGGATGTGGTCACGGGTGAACAGCCGTCCGTCGGCCCCGCCCTGACGGCGACCGATCGCGAGTCGTTGACCCGCGAGGTGGTCCTGCAGGGGCTCAGCACGGCCGGTGAGGAAGCGGTCGGGCTGCACGGACTGATCGTCGACCAGGTCGAACGGGAATTGATCGCCCAGGTCCTGCAGGCCTGCGGCGGGGTGCAGACGAAGGCGGCGACCCGGTTGGGAATCAACCGCAACACGCTGCACAAGAAAATCAAAGACTACGGATTGGATGGCGGAAATGAAGGCTGATTTTGAGCCGCAGGCGGACACCACCACCGACGATCCCCTGACGGGGACCCAACATCCAAGCGTGGGTGAGGCGAGCGAACCGGCGGCGCGGAGCATGACCGGGCAGGGGACGGGCCGCGCCGCGGGTGAAATCGGCTCGGTGGCTGTCGAAATTCGCTCGGTCAACCATCGCGGGTTGCGAATCAACCTGCGGATGGGGGACCGGTTGGCGGCGCTGGAAGGCCGACTGGAGCAACTGATCCGCGGCGAGTTGAATCGCGGTTCGCTCCAGGTGAACGTCTCGTTCGTCCCGGCCGCCCACAACTTGGCGGCGCCGATCAATTCCACGTTGGTGCTAGCCTACGCCCAGGAATTGCACCGGCTCCGCGAATCGCTGATGAGTGACGACCCGATCGACCTGGCGGCGTTGTTGCAATTGCCCGGAGCGATCGACACCAGCGACTCCGGTTCGGCCGACCCGGAAACGGTCTGGCCCCTGCTCCGCCGCGCGGCGCTTGCGGCGATCGAAAATCTCGATCAAATGCGGGCCGTCGAAGGGGCCGCGATGGTCGACGCGATCCGCGCCGATTGCGAATCGATCGAGCAGCAGCGGGTGAGGATTCTCGAGTTGGCTCCCGCGGTCGTCGAACAGTACCGGGAACGGCTGGAAGCCCGTGTCAGTCAGTTCCTGCAAGGTCGCGGCATCGATTTCGGACCACTCGATCTGCTCCGCGAGGTCCAGATTTTTGCCGATCGGTGTGACATCAGCGAAGAATTGACCCGGTTGGCGAGTCACCTGCGGATGTTCGCCGAAACCCTGGTCACGGGTGAGGCCGGCGGACGGAAACTCGATTTCATCATCCAGGAAATGTTTCGCGAAACGAACACGATCGGCAGCAAATCGGCCGACGCACGGATCGCCGCCGCCGTCGTCGAAATCAAGTGCGCGATCGAGCGGATGCGAGAACTGGTTCAGAACATCGAGTGAATCGGATGCAAAACACGAGCGACTGCGGCAGCGGCCGCGTGGTCATCATTTCCGGGCCGAGCGGCGCGGGTAAGTCGACCGTCGTGCGGCAATTGCGGCAGACCTGCCCGTTGCCGCTGGCGACCAGCATTTCCGCCACGACGCGGAAACCGCGGGACGGCGAGCGGGACGGGGTCGATTACTTTTTTCTCAGCGACCGGCGGTTTCAGGAATTGCGCGAACAGGGTGCTTTTCTGGAATGCCGGCAAAACTTCGGGATGCGGCACTGGTACGGGACGCTCCGTGACCAGGTTGCCGCTGGCCTAAACGCGGGCAAGTGGTTAATCTTGGAGATCGACGTGCTGGGGGCGATGGAGGTGTTGAAACACGCCGATCTCGACCCGATCACGATTTTCATCCATCCCGGCGGCATGGACGAATTGGAACGTCGGTTGAGGGAACGGGGCACCGAGACCGAGGAATCGCTCGCAGCCAGGCTGCGGACCGCGGCCGCCGAGATGGGATACCGTTCGCGGTATTGCCACGAAGTCATCAACGAGACGGTCCCCGAGGCCGTCGACCAAATTTGTCACCTGTTGCAGCAAGCAAAGGAACGGGACGCATGCTCGAAGAGCTAAAAGAAGAAGAAATCGTCAACAAGGTCGGCGGCCGCTTCAAATTGAGCACGCTGATCCAAAAACGGCTGATCCAGTTGAACCAGGGCAGCCGGGCGCTGGTCAACGTCGACACCCATGACAAGATGAGCATCGTGCTCAAGGAGATCATGGAGAACAAGATTTCGTTGAGCTTCGACAACGAAGTGCAGACGCTGGACGAGCAGATCGCCGCGTTCGAAGGCCCCGATTTGGGCGCCATGGACCTGTAAGCCGTCAGGCAGCCGCTCCTCTCAGGCGTCGACCATGTCCCAGACCAATCGGTCTCGCGTCACGCTGGCTGTTGGCGGCGGGATCGCCGCCTTCAAAGTGGCGACGGTCTGCAGCCGATTGGTCCAGTCCGGCATCGACGTCCAGGTCGCGATGACCGAGTCGGCGAAGAGTTTCGTCGGCCCGGCCACCTTTGCAGCGTTGTCCGGCAAGCCGGTCGCGGCCGGTTCGTTCGAATCGGGGCACTGGCCGCTCGGCCCCCACATCGAATTGGCTGACGGCACCGATCTGCTCGTGGTCGCCCCAGCCACCGCGAACCTGCTGGGGCAATTCGCTGCCGGGCTCGCCAACGACTTGGTCACCACCCTCTACTTGCAAGCCGAATGCCCGGTGCTGTTGGCGCCGGCGATGAGCCACGTGATGTGGTCCAAGCCGGCGGTTCAACGGAACGTCCAGCGGCTGATCGACGACGGTTGCCACTTCATCGGCCCCGACGAAGGCTGGCTCAGTTGCCGCCGCCGGGGCGAAGGAAGGATGAGCGAACCCGAAGCGATCTGCGCAGCAATAATCAGCCACCTGTCCGCCGATTGAACTCGCATTCCTGGATTCGTCCGACCAGACAGTTTGAGCGCTCGCACATCGATCGGCGACATGACCTTCGATCCGTCTGCCTGGAAAAACCTGCAACCAACGGATGGCAACCTGCTCGTCGGATCACTCGGCGACGACATCGGGACGGTTGCGAAGGATCATGTGAAGGCGGATGCTCATCGCGGCCTAGGTCAGCGTACGGCTCGGTATCAAGCCTACTACCAGACCATCGGTACAGGGAATCTTTAAGCGGGTGTGCACATCTCATTCGGTATAATCAGCCTTCGAGCGGATAGGATTACGAGGCATTGCGGACAACGATCTTTCGTGGACAGCCCTTCGGCGATGCTGGCTGGAATCAACCACGTGCAGGCACAACGTGGAGTCAACCTTGCACAGCCAAGGACACCCCCGCAAGTTCACCCAAACCGCCGAATAGGCCTTCTTCTTCCGGCTATTGCTCAACTGACAAGAACACACCATGCCATCTCCGGTATTTTCGAAATCGGCAGCACTGCCGCTTCTTTGTTGCCTGCTGAAGTTGACCCTGCACGGTAACTCCTTCGCCCAGTCAACGTTGGATCGGATCGAACTGACGGATGACTATCGATTGGTAATCGTCCCCGCACCGAACACGCCCGCCGTTTCGGGTTTACTTCATACACGTCGCGACTACAGCGATTTCAATGCGATCGAGGTCCAGACTTGGGCTGAAGGGGCGGCCGACCGCGACTCGCCGATGCTAGAAAATCTGAAGGCCGCAGACTTGGTGGCCCAGTTCCCAACGAACAGCGAACTGATGCTGCGATGGAACCGTGGGAGCCACTCGCAAACGCAAGACT
This sequence comes from Planctomycetaceae bacterium, assembly GCA_007694185.1. GTDB lineage: Bacteria > Planctomycetota > Planctomycetia > Pirellulales > Pirellulaceae > UBA6163. The sequence goes on along the minus strand of RECD01000114.1, from coordinate 2,815 downwards.
TCCAGCCGATGAGTCAGGTACTGCGGGAGGGCCAGCCCGTTCGCCTGGAGTCATTCGGTGGCCGATCGTCTGATGGTGTGATGCCCTATTTTAATCTGCATGATGACGCAGGAGGGTTGATCGTTGCAATCGGTTGGTCGGGCGATTGGAAATGTGAATTCCACGCGTTGGCCAATGGCGGTGTCAGCATTCAAGGAGGTCTGAAACGGTCACGGTTCAAGGTTGCCAAGTCTGAAAAATTGCGGCTACCGTCATTGTTGGTCATGGCGTATCGAGGTTCATGGCTTGATGGCCAAAACCGATTTCGGCAATTGACGCTCAAACATTTCACCCCTCAAAATCATTCGGCGATGTCTTTAATGCCCGTCGCCGCGAGTGTGCATGGCATGCTCGGGTTCAACGACACGACGCAGTCGAATCTCTCCTCGCTTGCTGCGGAGATCGCCGCATTGGACCTTCCGCTAGACACATTTTGGCTTGACGCGGGCTGGAACGAAGGCGGCTTTCCCGGTGGGCAGGGGAACCCACAATTCGACCCGGTGCGTTTTCCGGGCGGCTTGTCGCCAGTTGGGGATGCCGTTCGAACCGCTGGGCTACGTTTTCTCACTTGGTTCGAACCCGAACGTGCCATGAAGGGCACCCGGTTGCACCGCGATCACCCGGATTGGTTGCGTGCGCCGTCTGGTACGCCCGAATCGCTGCGGTATCTCGAAAACGACGGATTCCTGTTGGTCGATTTCGGAAATCCTGACGCCCGTAAAGCCACGATCGAGCAGATAAGTGGCAACATTCGCGATTTTAAAATCTCCATTTTCCGCCAGGATTTCAATTTGTATCCGTCGTATTTTTGGCACACCGACGAACCGGCCGATGAGGTCGGACTTTCGGAGGTTCGCTACATCAACGGCCTGTATGATTTTCTGGACGAATTGGTCAGACGCCATCCCGACTTGGTGATCGATAACTGTGCCAGTGGCGGAAGACGCATCGACTTCGAAATGACGCGCCGCAGCGTCCTGCTCTGGCGAAGTGACAGTTGCTGGGACTCCGCCGATTATCCCCGCAACGTACAAGCGATGACTCACGGACTGTCGCTCTGGGTCCCACTTCACGGACTAGGTTCGGTCGCGACCACCGACGTGGCGCTTCGTAGCGGCATGGGATCATGTGCCTCATTCGCGATCAATTACCGCGACCCGGTCGCGGTCGAATCGCTGCGTGCATTTCTAAATCGTTATCGATCCGTTCGTCATCTTTTCCAAGCCGACTTTTATCCGCTCACCCCCTGGGGAACCGACCCGGATCGGTGGCTGGCCTTTCAATATCATTCGCCCGAAGCGAACGAAGGGATCTTGCAGGCATTCCGGGGCGGCAACGGAGTGGGCGAAGGCACGACCCTGCAACTGACGGGACTATTGCCCGACGACCGGTACCGCGTCGTTGACTGGGACACGCCGGACACGGAAGACGTGTTATCCGGCAAGCAACTGATGGACGTGGGAATCGAGATCGCCGCTACCGCCGGAAACCGGGCGGTGGTTGTACACTATCAAAAAATATCGGACTAGTGCGACAAAGCGAAGCGCGAATTCAGGCGGCGATCCACAGCTAGTCCTAAATCAAGTGAAGGTTGGATTCATTGTCCATTGAAAAAATCTAATCCGCAACCGCGCATGCAGCGATGGGCCAGACTGTGCTGGCTTTGGCTTTTCGTTATGTCGGTTAGCATGTCGGGGGGGGCTTTTTGGGCAAGGCGGCCAACGGCGGTACCAAGAGCATCCAGACTCTCGGCTTCATTTAATTTCGGATCAGGATCTGAGTGGAATTGCAATGTGATCAGAGAGCGCGAGTAAACAGTCAACACTCGGTCGATAGGGGCCCTCCGGTTGGTGCCATCCATTTTCCGGGCCGTACTTCTTCGCACGTCGCTTCGCCTTCAGTTCCGCCACCGGCGCCTCGCGAGTCTCCTTGCCTGCGGCTGCCGTCTCGATCGGTACCAAGTCAAAGGCCGCCGAATCGATCGCCTCGGCCCGTTCACTTCGACACCGGTCGTAGGCCGAGGTGTGGAACGCCGCTTCCGGGTTCGCCACCATCGCGGCTCGCACCGGGTTCAAATCGACATACGCAGCGCAAGCCGGCAGCCCGGCTTCATCGACGATCCGCAGCGTCTTGAAAAGCCCTTCCCAAAGCCGTCCGGTTCACTTGTCTTGGCGGTTCGCCATCCGGACGATCGGTTCGGAGAGGGCTCGCATGAACGAGGAAATGTCCGACGGTCGCCGACGGATCAGCGCCAACCTTTCCGGTTGGTTGACCAGCATTTGGACATCGTTCTGGGTCGGTTCGGCGAGGTGCTCTTCGATCCTTCTGCCGGGAAAAACTCACAGCCAGCGGATGGCCACCTACTCGTCGGACCACTGAGCGACGACATCGGGACGGTTGCGGAGGGTCAGGTGGATGTGCTCGCTCCTCACAGCGTAGGTCAACACATCGACGCCGAAAACAGAAGCGAGAGTTTCCATGCGTCTGCGAATCCACACGCGTCGGAACGAGTAAACCTTACCGGATTCGGTATCAACGTCAGCGAGGAAGACTGGTCGTACGCAGCGCTGGACCGCGTGGACGGCAGCGATTTCGTCCGGGATGAACTGATCGGACCGAGCGGGCCTACCCGTAGACACCGTCAAGACGTGTGGGAATCGCCAAATGATACCAAACACCCCGCCCAACCGCAGCCAAAACGTGGGCGGCATCATCCGTAGGCCGGTGGCACTTTCCGTAGGCCCACGGAGGGCAGGACGGTCAGCGAAGTCCTTGC
>RECD01000099.1 GCA_007694185.1 Planctomycetaceae bacterium | reverse complement strand
TGGCTGGCACGATCCGAATGATCGGAACCGCGGGAAAGACGTTCGTGTACCTCCCGAATTACGGTGAAAGCAACGCTCGCTTCAAATCCCTGGGCTCTGTGTCAGCGTCGATCTTGACCTAGACTGGGGCGTTGGTGGTGTTTTGGCACGCTTTGTTGGGTTGATTCATGTCTTTGTTTGAAATGGTGATCCTGGCGATCGTGCAGGGGATTGCCGAGTTTTTGCCGATCAGTTCCTCGGGGCATTTGGTGCTGGTCGGCCGCTGGTTGGGCTACAACTCGGAATCGGCGACGGTCGAAATCATTCTCCACGGCGGGACGCTCGGCTCGATCTTGGTCGTTTATTGGCGACGGATCCTGCGGCTGTTGGTTCAGGACCGACGGGTGATCCCGTTGTTGATCGTCGGAACCGTTCCCGCCGTGCTGGTCGGGCTGCCGATCAAGCTGTTCGCCGAAAGCTGGCTCAAGGACCCGCTGTTGGCCGGTTGCCTGCTGCTGGTCACCGCCGCGCTGCTGCTGGGGCTGAAGCGGTTACGCCCGGGAACGGTCGAGTATGCCGACCTCCGCTGGTGGCAGGCGCTGGCGATCGGATGCTTCCAGGCGGTCGCGATCCTGCCGGGGATCAGCCGCAGCGGTGCGACGATCTTCGGCGGCCGATGGTTTGGCCTCCGCGGAGACGAAGCGGTCACGTTCTCTTTTCTGTTGGCGATACCGGCGCTGTCGGGCGCTACGGTGCTCGCCCTCAGGGACCTCATGAAACCCGCCACCGATCAGCCGACGATCGGCGTGCTGGTGACCGGGGCGTTGATCTCCTTCGTGCTGGGAATCTTTGCCCTCCGCTGGCTGATGGTCTGGGCTCGCAAGGATCGGCTGCATTGGTTCGCCGCTTGGTGCGCGCCGCTCGGTTTGCTCGTGATCGGGCTTTCGCTGGCCGGAGCCCTCTCGGGGACCACGGAGGATTCTCCCCTTTCGACCGATCCCTCGCCGGCGGTCTCTGAGAACACCGAGCTCGGATCGGGGCGGTAGCGACATCACAGTAGCGACATCACGGTGGCGATATTTGCGGGATGATTCCCATATCCGGGGTGGCGAAACCGGTCGGGCGTGGTGACAATGGAGGGTGAACACACGTTCCGGCTGGGGCGATTCCGCTCGTCGGATTGGTTCGCATCCCGCTTCGATCCTAACGATCAACCCCCTTTGAATTGACCCATGGCCGATTCCAACAGCCTGACGGCTCGGCAGCGAGCGGTGTACGAGATGATCCGCGGTCTGATCTTGCAGCGTGGGTATGGCCCGACGGTGCGTGAAATCGCGAAGCACTTTGATATCGGCAGTCCGAACGGGGTGATGTGCCACCTGCGGGCGTTGGAACGGAAGGGGTTGATCACCCGCGAAGCCAAGCGGAGCCGGGCGATCGAATTGGTCACGGAAGCCGACCGGGGGCGCTACGCGATGCAGATGGCGGGGGTCGTCGCTGCCGGTCCGACATCGCTGGCATTCGAGCAGGAAGAGCGGATCGACCTCGGGCAGATCATTTTCCGCGACGACCGGTTTGTGTTGCAGGTTTCGGGCGATTCGATGATCGAGGCACACATCTTGGATGGCGACTACGTGGTCATCGAACCGGCCCAAAAGGCGCGGCCGGGTCAGATGGTTGTCGCCCAAACGCCGGACGGCGAGGCGACGCTGAAGTATTGGTATCCGGAGGAGAAACGAATTCGGCTGCAGCCTGCCAACCGGCAGATGAAACCGATCTTCGTGAAGTCGGCCAAGGTGATCGGCGTGGCGGTGGCGGTTGTGCGTGGGGAGATCTGATCGGCGACCCGTCGTGGGCACGCTTCCGATCTGACGTCCGTCGCGGTTAAGCCATGAGCGGTAAAAAAATGTCCGGTACCTTTTGTGCAAAGCACCCGGAGGGCGAGTTCCTCGCAAAAGGTACCGGACACTGATGTCCCGCACGATCCTAGGGAACCGGAGTCACGACCAAGACGGTCCGGTAGCGTTGGCCGTTGCGAGAAATCACCAGCGGCACCTCATGATTGATGGGGGTCAGCCCGACGCGGGTGACCAGGTGGTCATCGCTCTCGATTTTGGCGCCGTCGAATTCCAGGATCACGTCGCCGCGGCGGATGCGAGCTAAATCGGCTGGTGAGCCGGCGCGGACTTCTTTGACGAGCGCCCCGTGGGGACTGCCCAAGACCCGGATCGCTTCGGCGGGTGAGAACTCGGGGTCGAGCGTCACGCCCAAATAGCCCCGTCGCAATTGGCCATGCTTGACCAATTCCTCGGCGACCCGAACCGCCATGGCAATCGGGATCGCGAACCCGATCCCCTCGCTGCCACCGCTGCTGCTGGCGATCGCCGTGTTGATCGCGATCACCTCGCCCCGCAAGTTGATCAAAGGACCGCCGCTGTTGCCGGGGTTGATCGCCGCGTCGGTCTGGAAGAAGTCCTGCAATTCGATCCGTTCGCTGCCGAGGGTCAGGTCGCGACGGCCGCGGGCACTCAAGATCCCGAACGTGACGCTGTGGCTCAGCCCGAACGGGCTGCCGATCGCGATCACGAAGTCCCCGATGTCCGCCTGTTCGCTGTCGCCGATTTTGGCCAAGGGGATCGCGGCGTCGATCTGCATCACTGCCACGTCGGTACTCGGGTCCGACAGGACCTTCAACGGGTGGCACTTCTGGCCGTCGCTGGTGCGGATCACGATTTCAGACAACTCGGCGCCGGCGATCACGTGCCGGTTGGTCAGCACCCAAGTTTGGCCGGCGATCTTGACCGCCACGCCTGCACCGGCTTCGTCGAAAGCCTCGCTGCGCCCGTGGTGCCGTTCCAACTTGCGGGCTTCGATGTGAATCACGCTCGGCTTGACCAAGGTCGCCACGCGTTTGACGAGATTGCCGAGCCGCTCGACCAACGCGAATTCCTCTGCCAGCTCGGCATACAGCGATTCGCGTTCCTCGATTTGGTCCGCCAGTCGCGTGGATGTCGGGGGACGGCTGGAAACCCCTTCTCCGATCCGGTGAACCCGGTGCTTTTCGCCTTCCGATCCGGTCGCGGGCCCTTGTCCGGGCGCCGACGACGGTGGCAGCAGGCATAGCCAGAACCAAGCGAGCATGCCGACCGCGGGGGCGGATGCCGGGAGACGTTTGAAAATGAAGGCGGACATCAACACGGACTCGGGGAGGTTGGGAGGAAACTCGCCTGAAGGGCATCCATCGGCCGTTTCCCTAGCCGGAATTTGCTATCGGCTCGGCTGCCGGACTCAACCCGAACAAACCGAGCGATCTCGATTTCCGCGCCAACGCGTGTTCACCGCGCCAACCGCACCACCATGAGGCCCAAAGAAAAAGCGACGGGGTAACCCGTCGCTGTCGATCCGATCGTGGCGGTCGCGTACTGTGTGAAGCCCGTCGCGCGGTCTGGCCGATCCACGCGACAACCCCGAGGATCAGTTCGCGCTGTATCCGTAAGGGCCGCTAGGAGTGCTCCAACCGGCGGCCCGTGGTTCGCTCCGCTTTTCAGCCAGCCGTCGACAATCGATGCAATCGACGACGTAGGGGACCGCCTGGAGCCTTCGCAACGGGATCGGTTTACCGCAATCCTGGCAGGTGCCGTACGTGCCGTCTTTGAGCCGCTCGATCGCGCCTTCGATCGCTCGCAACTCGTTGCTTTCGACTTCCAGAAGACGGCTGTTCACTTCGTCCTGGGCCGTGTCGGCGGCGTTGTCGAGAATATCGCCCGAGGCATCCGAGTGGTATTCACGCAGTAATTTCATGTCGCCTCTGATCGATCTGGCCAGGGCATCCCGTCGCCGCAGCAGGGTGGTGCGAAGCTTTTCGATCGTTTCCTGTCGAGCCATGTTTCACCTCAATTGACGTTGACGACCCTCGCGAACGATTGACGAACGCAACCGTCAAGCCGGCCTACTCCCGTTCTCTCCCGCACCCGTTCTTTCTCATCCCTCCGGATGCCCGTGAAGCGAACATCGGATTAACCGAGAACGCGATCGCGGGGACGAGCCGATCGCTGTCGCGACCGACAACGATTCACTTTCGGATGGATACGCTCGTCGGCCCGATTTGGTTCCCCGGCGAGCAAGAATCGGGTTTCGGCGACGGTGACTCTAATCGCGATTGGCTGGGAAAGTCTCGCGATCATCACATCCAGACCGGGAAAACTCGGGCGAGAAGAGTGATTTTGACGGTCGGAGCCAAAATTCCGTCCGCTCGGCCGTGGGCCACTTGACAGAAGCCTCTTGACAGATCGCTCTCAATGGCTAGCTTGATGAGACTGAGTCTCATTAGCAGACGAGTAGCTGAAGTCGCCAGCAAGCCAGGTCCTCCTTGGGGATTCCCTCCAAGATGAAGGGTTCAGCCAGCCAGAGTTCGACGATCGCTGCGGTTGGTAACGACCCACCCACGAACTTCGCAGGACCCCGCCCATGCTTGCTTTTCATCCTCCCCGGCGCCACCGCGGCTTCACCCTCGTCGAATTGCTGGTCGTGATCGCGATCATCGGGATCATGGTCGGGTTGCTGTTGCCGGCCGTTCAGGCCGCTCGCGAGGCGGCCCGCCGGATGAGTTGCCAAAACAACCTGAAGCAACTCGGTTTGGCCCTGCACAACTACGAGTCGGTCCATCGGATCTTCCCCCCCTCCTCGGTGACCGTCGGCGGGGCGGCGAATCAGCCTTGGTCCGGCCAATCCTTCCTGCTGCCCTACGTCGAAGGGAACAACACCTACAACCTGATCAACTTTTCGATCGGCTACCACTCGGCCGGCAATCGGGATTTATTCCCGCCGCACGGCATCGCGGCGACCCGCGTCGCGGTTTTGATGTGCCCCAGTGACCCCAACGATCGGGAGCGGATCGATCCCGCTTCCAGCCAGCCTTATCACTACCCGCTGAACTACGCGTTGAACGTCGGTCGCTACCTGATCTACAACCCGGTCAACCGCGCCGAAGGTGGGGCGGCGTTCGCGCCCAACGGACGGCTCGGCCCGGCGGCCTTCGTGGACGGCTTGAGCAACACCATCGGTCTGGCAGAGGTGAAGGCCTTCACGCCGCGGTTTCATGACGCGGTGTTGCCGGTCGGCGAGCCGTTGTTTCCGGCGGAGGTGTCTGCGAACGTGCAGGGCGGAGCCTGGTCGGCGACGAACGGCCATACCGAATGGGTGTGCGGCCGAGCGATCCATACCGGCTTCACGACGACCTTCACGCCGAATACCCGGGTTCCGCACCTGGTCGGGGGCCAGACTTTCGATATCGACGTTTCGACCAGCCGTGAGGGACGCAATCTCACCGACGCAACCCGGGGCGTGATCACCTCCCGCAGCTACCATCCCGGGTTGGTGATGGTCGCGATGATGGACGGGTCCGTACGAGGGCTGTCAGATTCCATCCGCGGTGATGTCTATCGGGCGCTCGGCACCCGAGCTGGCGGCGAGGCGAACACGACCGAATGATCGGGGCGATCTTGGCGGCTTCGGTCGGCGGCAGAATTCATTCCGCCGAGTTCAAGCCGAGCCGAGTTCCTGCAGGATCTGCTCGATCCTGGCCACGACGAGCTTCAGCGACCGGTTCGCCATTTCGAAGTTCGTGTGCGAACTGACTTCAACCTGAATCTCGTCATACAGCTCGGCCGCTTTCCGGAGCTTCGAGAATTTCTTCCGCGCCATCTTGATGTACGCCTCGTCGTCTTCGGCGAGTTTGGCGGGGGCAAGTGCCAGGATGTAATCGTAGAGGTCGCGGGCGATGTCCCGCAAATCCTCGTCATCCTGAGCTTCATCACTATGCTTGATGAAGGTTCGGACCATCCACAGGTGAGCCAATTGGTCATCAAGCTGGCCGACCACAACGGTCAGTGCGTTACCCGATACGTCGCTCATGATCTTCGAAAATTCACTCGAACGGTTGTTTCCGATCCCCTCGGGCCCCGCGATGACCGGGCCACCCGAACGACATTGGCTTAGTATAATCGATCACTTTAACGCAACCCATTCCGCCGCGATTCGCGGGGTGGCGGTTTTGCCGATCGACCGAGTCGTCTTTTCGAGGTCTCGCCATGCCACTTTGCCACCTGGCCGATCGCTGTACCGGCCGCGGTCGCCCTGACATCCTGCGGTCGAAAGTCGCCGTCATCGTTCTCCTATCGTTCGGTTGGGGCGGTGGCCATTTGGCGATCGCCGAGGGTCCGGCATTGGCCGAGAAGGCGTCGCGGCCACCGAACGTGCTGTTGATTTGCATCGATGACTTGCGAAACCAGCTCGGCTATTTGGGAGAGTCCCGGGCGCAGACCCCGGCGCTCGATCGCTTTGCCGAGACCGCGGTCGGGTTTTCGCGGCATTACACCCAAGTCCCGACCTGCGGTGCCTCGCGTGCCGCGTTGATGCGGGGCCGATATCCCGAGGTCGCGGCTCACCTGTCGAACGATGCGATCCTGAAGACCCATGCCTCGTGGGGGGATGAAAGCCTGCCCGCTTGGTTTCGACGACACGGTTATCAGACCCGATCGCTCGGCAAGGTGACCCATTATCCTGGCAACCTCGCCGGTTCGAATTGGGATGCTCTGCCCGAAGAATTGCCTGCCGCTTGGGATCGGGCCACGATCCCTGCGGGCCCGTGGCCACACGCCGAGGCGATCATGCACGGCTTTGCCGCGGGTCGTGCCCGCTCGCGCGGCGTCTCCCCGCCGATCGAGGCACTCGAAGGGCCCGATTCGTTGTACCCGGACGCTTGGGTCGCGGACGCCGCGATCGAAACCTTGGCGGACTTGCGAGCGACATCAGCTCCCTGGTTCTTCGCCGTCGGTTTTTTCAAGCCCCACCTTCCGTTTGCCGCGCCGCGGGCTTGGTTCGATCGCCATGACCCGGACGATTTTGATCCGCCGGCCAACGCGGCGAAGCCGAACTGGCCATCCGGTTGGCATGCGAGCGGCGAGTTCCGCAAGAATTACGGACACGGCGGACGCGACCCCGATCATGACGCACAGTATGCCCGAGAGTTGCGGCGGGCCTACGCGGCGTCGGTCAGCTACATGGATCACCAATTGGGTAGGCTGCTGGAATCGCTCGACCGGTCCGATCCGGAGGGCGAAACCGTGGTGATGATCTGGGGAGATCACGGCTTCTTGCTCGGCGAGCATGCGATCTGGGGAAAGCACTGTTTGTACGAGGAAGCGCTCCGCAGCCCGCTGCTGGTCCGGGCCCCGGCGTCGCGCCGCCGATCCGCCCCGATCGACGCCGGGCAACCGCCCTCGCATGGTCGCCTCTGTCAGGCGGTGGTCGAAACGATTGACCTGTTTCCGACGCTGGTCGATCTCGCCGGTTTGCCGACCCCGGAGGGGCTGTCAGGCAAAAGCCTTCGCCCCTGGCTTGAACAACCCGGCCGTCCGTCCGATCGACCCGCGATCGGCTTTTGGAGCGGCGGCGCGCGGACGATCCGGGATGACCGCTGGCGACTGATCCGAACCGCCGGCAGACGCGGTAGCGAACCGGTGATCGAGCTATTCGATTACGACAACGACCCGGGGGAAACCCGCAACGTTGCGCACCTGCACCCGGAGATCGTCGCCGCGTTGACCGCTGCGCTCGAGCCCCACAACTGGTAGCCTGCTTTACGCTGGAAGCTTCGTGGCGGTCACCATGCCTGGGATCGCATTTAGCGTCGGGGCTGCCGCCGGTCGGGTTTAGCGACGGTTGCCGGGATTGCCGGATGCCATCTGATTTCCGCCACCACTTCGCAGCGTGTAGACCTTCGGGTCGTCGACGATGAACGCGGTGCTCCACTGCTTGCCGTCATCGATACTGCAGACGTTGTAGAAAAAGGTGCGGAATCGCTCCGCCCGGTAGCTGTAGGGGAACTGGCTGGTGATGTAGGCATCGGCCGTCAATTCTTCCACGCCCGGCGCCGCGTAGTAGTGAACCATCCCGTCCGGGGTCACCGACATCCCGAGTGTCCACCAGCCCGTTTGGGTGATTTGGGGCCCGCGAAAGTCGCCCCCTTGGCTGTTGCCGCGGATTCGTAAGTAGGCGTAGTCGTGTTCTTTGCCGCTCTGAGTCTTGCTTTCGAACTCGATGAACATTCCCGGCCAATAGACCTCGTTCCCTTTCGCCTTGCGTTTGATCGGGGTGTTGCCGATCCGCTGCTCGATCATCGCGGTGGTTTCGAGGGCCAAGCGGAAACCGAAGTGCGGGCCGCTACGAGGTTCGAACTCGGCCACCGGCGGCAGAAAAACGCGAGTCGTCACGCTGGGAACTTCGGAGATTTGCACGGTCCGTTTCAGTCGGTATTGCACGTTGCAAACGAAATCATCCTGGTGCATCCGTCCGCTCGGCCGCCCGGGGATTCCGGTGTCTCGGCTGCGGAGCAGCAACGCCCCTTGGCTGCCGGGCAGCCCGCCGGAAGGCGTTTCTACCCGCTTGACGATATCCGGATGGCCCCGTTTGACCCCTTCGTACCAGCGGCCATTCGTGCTGCGGCCCAACGGTGAGCGCTGGTTTTCGTCGATGTCTTCGGTACTCTTGGGGTTATTCGGGATGTATTCCCAACTGGGATCTTCAAAATCGTCCGAGACCCCGACGATTTCGGTTCCGGTGCCTGGCACGACCGGCCGCTGGGCCGACGCAGCCAAGGGGCTGATCAGCGCGAAGGCGGACGTGATCACGAGACGCACGGCGGACCGATTTCGAAAGCTCGACAACATGGCAGCAACCTCAATCCGTTGTCATCCTGCACGAGCCCTCCGACCGGCAACAGCCGGGGGCCGGCATAAACGTTACTCCTGCGCTTGATCGTCACAGCCGGAGCGTCATCTTGAGTACGATTGTTAGAATTCCCCCTTCCGGTTCCCGACCACCCGTCCCGCCAAGGCCTGATCGATGCGTCTGCAGTCCCAAGGCGAAATCTCCTGGACACTGGCGGTGTTGCTCGCCTTGGCTGTCGGGTCGGCCGTGGCGTGGTTCTATCGGCGCGAGACCCGTGACCTCGATCGGCCCTGGTCCTGGGGGTTGCCGCTGCTTCGCGCCGCCGCGATCGCGCTGGTCCTGCTGATGTTGGTCGGGCCCGTGTTTCGCTGGCAGCGGGTGATCGGCAGCGTGCCGCGGATCGACGTTTTTGTAGACTTCAGCGGCAGTATGCTGGCCACCGACGAGCTTGCCGGCGAAGTCATTGGCGAAGAGCCGGCGGGTCGATCGGGGCGGACACGGCTACAGCGTTCTTGGGACTTGCTGACGGGCGAGGGCCGTCAGCCGGGTTGGCTCGAAGCGGTTCGCCAGACTCATCACGTAGCGGTCCATCTGGTGGCGGAAGATGACGCACGGCTCGTTTGGGATTCCAATTCGGACCAGCCGATCCCGGAGTCGCCGCTGGCGGCGTGGAGCCAGGAGCGGTCTTCCTCTGGCGGCCAGTTCACGAATTTGGGCGACCCGATCGCTGCCAGGCTGCTGCGCGGCGACGGTCCATCGGCGGGAAAACGGGCGGCCGTGGTGATGATGTCCGACGGCCAGCACAATGCCGGCTCACCGCCCGCGGTCTGGGCGAGGTTGTCGGGGGATGCCGGCGTGCCGGTTCATGCCATCGGTCTGGGCGGGTTCCAAGAGCCTCGGGATGTCGGCATCCTGGAGGTGAGCGCGCCCGCGAGCGTGTCGGCGGGCGGTCGTGTCGGCGGTCAGGTGATTTTCAAGGATCTCGCGGATCCGGGCGAGCGGGTTCGCTTGCAGATCACGCTGGCCGATCAAGTCGTTTGGGAGCAGACACTGACCAGCGAACAGGTTCCCCAGCGGCGGGTCCCCTTCGATTTTCCTGTCGCGCCGCTGATCGAACGGCTTGGGGCGACGGATGAAGCGACCGGGTTCGAACGGACTCGGGTCACGTTGCCGCTGAGCGTGTCGATCGACCCGATCGAAGGCCAGTTCGACGCGCGAAACAATCGGCTCGATTTCCGCGTCGCCGCGAACCTTCGTCGCCGCCGGTTGCTGCTCGTCGATTCTCGCAACCGTTGGGAGACGCGTTACCTGTTCAACCTGTTCGACCGCGACCCGAGTTGGCAGGTGGAGACCGTGATCGCGGCGCCGCGATCCGAGGCGGGCACGGTGGTTCGGGACAGGCTGGAAGGCTCCTTTCCTGCCGACTCGCAGTCGATGGCGGCCTACGACGCGGTTATCTGGGGTGATTGTGGTGTGAATGCGTTTTCCGGCGAGGATATGAAGCGGCTGAATGACTTTGTCGCTCAAGGCGGCGCCCTCGTCTTCGTCGATGGCGACCGCGATGGTCTGCGGTCGCTGGCCCGATCGCCGGCTGGGCAACTGCTGCCGGTCAAATGGTCTGACCGCCCGGCGGTGGTCGGCGTCCGTGGGCTGCGGCCGACCGTGATCGGTTCTGAACAGACGGCGCTCAAGCTGGCTGCGGCGGACGGGGTCGAGTCGGAAAGGGCGGACATCGCCGCAGCGGCTAGCGGTGGCCGGCCGACCGACGCCAATGCGGTCTGGGAGGGGTTGCAGCCGCCGACCGAACTGCGGGCGGTCGAACCTTTGCCGGGTGCCGAGGTGTGGTTGGAAACGATCCCGGGGGAAGCGTCCGATCCCTTTCCCGCGCTGGTGATCCGCCGGTTTGGGGGAGGCCAAGTCGTTTACTTGCCGTTTGATCAGACCTGGCGATGGCGATACCGCGTCGCCGACCGCTACCACAATCGGTTCTGGAACCAACTGTTGGAGGAGATCATGCAGCCACCGTTCGAGGTTCGTGATCAATACGTGGCTCTAGCAGTCGGCTCGCCCCAGTACGCCGTCGGGGAATCGGCGACGATCCGCGCCCAGCTTCGCGATGCTGCCGGTAAGCCCTTGTCGGACGTGATCGTCGAGGCCGTTTTGCAGGACGCTTCGGGCGCGGTGGTCCAGACCGTGTTGTTGCGTGGCAGCGACGGGGATCGCGGGATTTACGAGGGCCGCACCGCGCCGCTGCCGGTCGGCAGTTTCGACGTTTCGCTTCGAGCCGCCGGTTACCAGGCATCGCAGGCGGTGCGAACCTCGCTGTTGGTGGTCGCCCCGCCCGATCGAGAATCGTCCCGGCTCGCCCAAGACGCCGATTTGTTGGTTTCGTTGGCGACCGCTTCGGGTGGCGTCTACGCCGACGAAACCGAAGCGGAGCGGGTGTGGCAGGCGATCGAGCCGCTGAGCGACGGGCGGATCGAAACCCGTCGGTACGCGTTGGCAGAATCGTTTCCCTGGTTCTTCGCCGTCCTCGGCCTGTTGACGGCCGAATGGTGGTTCCGAAAAAAAACGGGATTGGTTTGACGCATGAGCACTTCGGTAAATCCGATCATCGATGATCGCTTGACTCGGTTCGTCCGTCGCCAGCGTCGGATGATTCTTTTCCGCGCCGCCTCGGTCGCGATCGCCTTTTGGATCCTGGCGATTCTGGGGTTGATGGCGGTCGACGCTTGGTGGGTCTTGGATCGTGGCCCTCGGTTTTTGTTAACCGTGACGACGCACGCCGTGGCGATCGGGCTGTTTGGGTTCCTGAGCATCCCCGGCCTGACGACGCGAGCGGCACTCCGGCGGGCCGCCTTGGCCGTCGAAGGGGCTCGGCCGGAACTGAAGGATCGGCTTTTGTCAGCGGTGGAGTTGGCTACCGATTCGGCGCGCGGCTCGTTCGCCGGTTCGCGAGCCTTCATCGAGGCGGCGCAGCGGGACGTGGCGTCTCGACTGAGTCGCATCGAGATTCGTGATCTGTTGCCGCTGCGACTGATCCGCCGTCCCTTGCTCGCCGCGACCTGTTTGCTCGTGGTCGCCGGCTCGCTGCTTTGGGTGCCCGATTTTCGCTACGGGACCCGCTTGGCCCGCGCGATCATTCCCGGGATCGACCTGGACCGAGTTTCTCGGACGCGGCTCGAAATCCGCTCGCCCGATCCCGCCTCGACCACGGTCCCGGCGAATGAATGGACCCCGGTCCGGGTGCTGACTTCAGGTCGACCGGTTCAGTCGGGGAGGCTGCAGTGGGAATCGGAGGAGGGCCGCCAAGGCGAAATCGAAATGAAGCCTTGGGGTCCCTCTGATGCCGAGGCTTCGTCAGAGGCCGTTGACGGGGATGTCTCCGAACTGGTCTGCCATCTGCCGATCGCGGAATCGGTCATCCGCTATCGTGTGCTCGCCGGAGATGGGGTCACGGCTTGGCATCGTTTGGAGCCGAAATCACGCCCCCAAATCACCGGGTTCCGGTTCGCGGTGGAACCGCCGGAATACACGCGTCTGCCGACGGAGACGGTTGCCGCGGAGCAGGGGCATCTGCGGGTGCTCGAGGGCAGCCGGGTCACGATCACCGCCCGGTTCGCGGCGCCGGTCGTCGCCGCCGAGTTGCGACTGGTCGACGAAGACGTGCGGGTCCCGATGACCGACGATGGGGAGGCCGACGGGGCCGCTTGGAGCGGCCAATGGCAGGTCAATCGCGCCGACCGATATCAGGTGCTGGCCCGAGACGCGGTGACCGGTTTCGATAACTCGCTCAGCCCCCAATTCGATCTCGTGCCGGTCCCGGATCAGCCTCCCCAAATCGACTGGCTCGATCCGGTCGACCGATCATCGCGATCCGACTCGCCGGCCGCCGGACGGAATCCGGGTCGCCGGCTGATCCCGTCACGGGCTTCGCTCGCGTTGGCGGCGGAGTTTCGAGATGAGATGCCGATCGAGGAGGCGTTTCAGGAGACGGCGATCAATCGAGGTCCCTGGACGCGGGAGCCCTCCGCTTTGTCATCGACCGCGAACGCGACAGCGACAGCGCCCGGGGGCGATTCGGCCGACCGTCGGACTTGGGTTTGGGACGTGGCGTCCCTGGCGGAAGCCGATCAACCGCTGCGCCCCGGCGACCTGCTCCGCACGCGGCTGGTCGCTATCGATCGGAAAGGGCAGCGGGGGGAATCGCAAGTTCGCGAGTTCCTGATCAGCGATCAGGCTTTTGACGCTCGCAAGCGGGACAATTTCAAGGCTTGGACGACTTTGGTTTCGTTGGTCGCCGATTGGTCGGTCGGCGTCGGTCGTGAATTGGAACGGCTGGGTCTGGAGCCTTCCGCCGAGGCCACCGAACCGGATCGAGCCGAGCCGCCTGCGGTTCCGTCGGCTCAGCAGGCCAAAGCCGCCCTGGACCAGATCCTCTCGATGAACCGCAACGCGTTGCATGACAGTGAGGCCGGCGAATTGGAGATGCTCGCCCGCGGGTTGGCTGAGATCGACGCGGAACTAGCGCGTGCCGCGGCGGTGGCGGACCCGCCCGCCGACCCGCTTCGCGAGCTGGCCAAGGCAGCCGCTCAAATCGAGACCGCTGCTCGCCAAACGGCTGCCCACCGGCTGTGCGTGATCCTGGCCGACGACATGGACCGCATGCACCAATCGCTGGAGCCCTTGGTCGATCCCGATTCGGGGATCCTGTGGGAGTCCTTCGGGAATTATCATCGCGTCACGGCCCAGCAGTTTCAGGAAATGCTGACGTCGATCGACGCGGGGCGGGCCTCGGTTCCCGATTCGACCCGCAGCCACCAGGAAGCCCTGCGGCGTTGGATCGAGGGGTGGCTGCAACGGTTGGCGGATCAGTCCGATCCGGCGGTCGGTGAACAGCGGGTTCGCGGGGCGACGCTCGACCTGACCAACGACATTGCCGGGCGACGACGTTACGGGATGCTGGACGGCCGCTTGCCATCGCTGCTGGTCGAATCCCAAAACCGTCTGCATGAGCGGTTCGGGTTCACCACCCCGGCGATCCGAGCGGTGCAACGTGAGTTCGCTGCGGAGAACGATTCGTCTCGTGTCGCCGCTTGGCCGATCGGGCCGACGGCGACCGGCCGTGTGGAAGAGTTGGAAGCCAGGTTGCGGCGGGATGCCGAAATGAACCTCCGCCGACCCGAGGCTGACCGGCGCTACGTGACCGACGTCCGACTGTTGGTGCGGGTGCTCGAGCAACTTCGTGTTGAAGGGTACGAACCGCCCGAGGAGCGGTCGCCCGCTGCGGTCCTTGAGGATCTGGCAGGGGCGTTCCATCAATTGGAAGCAGGTCACCTCTGGAACCAGTGGCTGATCGAATTGAGAACCCTGGCCGATACGGAGCGGTGGGATATCGATACGGCGACCGCCCGTCTGGATGCCCCCCGCCGATGGGAACGGCTGCAACGAGGTCTCGATCACGCCCTGACCGGTTTGGAGCGCGCCGGGATCGGTTGGGAGACGCGAAAACCCTTGCACGATGCGGTGCGTGATCGTGAGATGTCCCGAATTTCCGCGGCGATCGTGGCCCGCCGGTGGCAACGCATCCCGGCCGTTTCCCTCGCCGATGATCTGGATGACAAGCACGCCGAATTGTTCGATATCGGTCAATCGTTGGTGCCGCTAATGGCTTCCGCTCGCCGTCGGTTGGAGGCCTATCTGCCCGACCTCAGCGAATTGGCGCGGGATACCGCCCAAGCCCTTCGTGATGCCGAACGGCAGGCCCGTCAAGAGCCTGCCGTAGAGCCTGGTGAGAAAGACCCTCGCGAGGAGGCCCAAAAAGACGCCCAAGCACTCGATGAGCTACGACAAAAGATCGAGGAGCAGGCCGCCGCCTTGCGCGAGGGCCTGATCGACGAAGCGAATACCCAGGATCTGACGAGCGACGAGGGGTTGGAACGCGCTCGGGAGGCCGACATCGCGTCGCGGGCGATCGACCGCCGGATGCGAGAGGCAGCCGAAGCGACCCGCGAAGCCGTCAATCAAGCCGACCAAGCGACCGACCCTCCAGCGGCCCGAGCCGCGATCAACGCCGCCGCCGATCCCTTGGGTGAAGCCGCACGCACCCTAGAGCAGATCGCGAGCCACTACGAGGATCGTGCTCGGCGAGCAGCCGGAGAGGCGCCCGGGGAAGGCCCGTCGCCCCTGATGCAACTGCAGGAGGAACTCGAACTGCAGGAGCAATTGGACCAAGAGTTTGCCCGCAGCCAGATGTTGGCGGATGCGATCCAGTCAGACCCACGCGAAATGCTCGATCGACTCGCCCAGGAGTTGAAACGCAACGAAGCGATGCGTGAAGAACTCAAACGGATCGCCCAGCGGTCGATCCGTGACGCTCAGCAAACCCTCCAGCAGCAGGCCCAACGGGAACGGGAACTGCGATTGGAGCTGGAACGCCAGGACCCGGGGCTGCTCGACGAAAAGCGGCGACTCGAGGACGCCATTCGCCAAGCGGTCGATCACACCTCGGCGGCCCAGCGTTCCCGTTTGCACACGGCCCGCCAAGCGATCGCGCGGCTGGATCAAAAAACCCTCTCCCCGCCCTTGAACGAAACGGCCCAGCGGGATCGACAACGGTTGGAGGAGTCCATTGAATCGCTGCAGCAGGCGACGCAGGCCGCCTCGACAATCGGCTCCGCCGAACAGGAGTTGATGAACGACCTTCACTCGGTCGCCGAGAACCTTCGTGAACAGCTCGCCGAATCGACCGCAAGTTTGGAGGCGATCGCAGACTCGGTCGAAAGGCTCGGCGGTGACCCCGAGGCGGCCTTGCCCGGTGATCCTCGTAAGGTGGAACAGCGGGACATGCAGAACCTCCAACGCCAGGCACGCGATACGCTCGCCGGCGCAGTCCGTAGTCGCCAGAATCGCGTCAATCAGGCAGCCGGGCAATCGGAGCAGCAGGCTCGGAATGCCCGCGGACAAACCCAGCAATCCGAACGACAACTGGCGGAGGCCGAGAAGCAGTTACAGCAGCGCCCCGATGACCCCGAACTCGGGCGTCGTCGGGATCAGGCTGCCGCACGGGTCGAAGCGTCTCAGACGCGAGAAGCGCTGGCCCAGGAGGAGGCGACCCGACGACGGGCAGCCGCAGATCAGGCCCGTGAGGACTTGGCCGAAATCGGTCGCACCCCGCTGCCGCCGTTGGACAGCCCCCGACCGGCTGCGGAATTGAGTGAGTCGATGCTCGAGCAAGCGGCCGTCGATCTGGCTGCCCAACGGGACGCGTTGGCCGAGGCCGTCGCCCGGGCCGCCGAGGCGCCCGAACTTCGGGCCACTTCGGAATCGCTGGATGCTTCCGCTCTTGCCCAAACCCAAGTTCAAGGTGAGGTCGCCCGAGCGTCGGAAAACCTGAGTCGGGCGGCTCGGCACCTGGAAAGGTTAGAGGATCAGGACCACTCCCGGCCGATCGATGAGATCGCCCAGTCTGTCGCCCAGGTCGCGGAGGACTCGGTAGCTAGGGCCAACCGCTCCTTGGAAGAAGCCTCCGAACAAGCGGCGAACCAGGCAGATTTCAGCGCGCCGGCTGCTGTCGCCGCCGAGCGATTGAGCGTGGCCGAGGGGGCGATTGCCGAGCAGGCTGAGGCACTCGCCGAGCGACTCGAACGCATGTCGCGTGACACGCGGGCCGACGGTCGCGGCGACGAAGCCGACAGCCAGGGTGATTCGGCCAACCAGTTGGCTCGGACTCTGGATGAGCTTGATCGCTCGATGACTCAGTCCCAACGCGGGCAGGAAAGCCAGTCGCCGTCGCCACAACCGCCCGGGGCAGGGGAGCAGCCGTCGCCGGCCGGTCAGCCCAACGGCGATACCGACCCGTCTGCGGTCGGCCAGGATGCCGGCGGAGAACTGGCGGCTGGGACTCAGGCCGAAACTGCCGAGGGCGGTGCGCAATCGGCATCCGCTCAGACCAATTCGCCGACCCTTGCCGCCGAAGCCCGGCGACAAATGCAACGCTTGGCGATGCGTCGGACGTTGCCGGGCGAGCAGCCCTCGGCCGACGGGCCCAACGGTCCGGCCGGTGAAGAGGCGAACGCCCCCGGGGAGTCGGCCGACGGCCAGCCCGGCAACGCGGCTTCGTCCCAAGCCGGCCTGGGCAATCTCGGTAGCGAACCCGATTCCTTCCGTCTGGGAACGGTCGATCCTCGCGGCGGCGATTGGGGGCGGCTGCGGCAACTGGAGGCCGAAGACACCGGTATCCAGCGGCGGATCGAAGTCTCCCCGGAGTTCCGCAGCCAAATCGAGGCTTACTTTCGAGCGATCGCCGAACGAGGACGAGAACCATGACCCGACGGAGTCCCCGCATGCCCCGCAGAATGTTCGGACCGCTGTTGGTCGCCGGCCTTTGCTTGGCGTGCGCTGTCACGCCCGCCCGGGCCCAGCCGCCCGCCGGCAGCGACCAGGCTCCAAGCGGCAGCACGCCTGTAGGCGGACCGGTTGCCGCCGAAGAGCTAGCCATTCGCCGTGCCGTCCGCGGTGGGATTCGCCACCTGCTGTCGCTGCAACATGCCAACGGCTCGATCCACGATCGCGGCCACGACACCTCGATGACCTCGTTGGCGATCATGGCCATGGCCAGCGTCGGGATCCTGCCCGGGGACCCATCCGACGAGGCGCTCGCGATGCGGCGGGCGATCGATTTCGTCGTCAACCCGATCGCACCCGCTCGCGTCGCTCGGCAGGACGCGCAAGGCTACTTCGGCCGCTCCGACGGCTCGCGAATGTACGGCCACGGGATCACCTCGTTGATGCTGACCGAAATGGCCGGTATGGGTGCGGATGACGCTCAGGACATTCGGATCCGTGACGCCATGGAACCGGCGATCCGGTTGATCCTGGCGGCGCAGGCGGTCAAGAAATCGTCGATCAACCAAGGTGGTTGGAGGTACACTCCCGAATCGACCGATTCGGACCTCTCGGTCTCGGTCTGGCAGTTGATGGCGCTTCGCTCTGCAAAAAACGAGGGGATGGCGATCCCGAGTGAGGCGATCGATCAAGCCGTCCGTTACCTCGAGATGTCTTTCACCTCTCCCTTGGAACCGGATGGCAGTCCGCGAGAGTCACCGGCCGGATTCAGCTACACGCCGGGACAGAGCCGACCCACCTTCGCGATGACCGCGGCCGGCCTGCTGGCGATGCAGGTTTGCGGCCGATACGATTCGCCACAAGCCTTGTCGGCTGCCGATTGGCTGTTGCAGCACCCTCCCAAATTGGACGAGCGGTTCTTCTTCTATGGAACCTACTACTACGCCCAAGCGATGCACCAACGGGGTGGTCGCCATGGCGAGGAGGCCGCGGAAATCGTCAGCCAATTGTTGTTGCCCGAACAGAACGCGGACGGTTCGTGGGCCGGTACCCGGGGTGAAGAACGGAACTACGGTTCCGCGTACGCGACCTCGCTGGCGGTGCTTAGCCTCAGCGTCACGCATCATTATTTGCCGATTTATCAACGATGAGCGGCAGTGGCGTGCGGTGTCTCACCTGCGTCCAGTCCGCAGATCGATCAATTTACGAGGACCGTACCGTGACCGCCCCCTCTCCGTCCGACGCGGCGATACCTTCGCCAAATCCGCCGCTCGCCGAACCCGCTGAGCCACCGAACGGCCGTTCCGACGCCGTGCGAACCGCCCCCGCCGCGAGACTTTCCCCCCGCGCCCTGTCCGTCCTGCTGCTGCTCACCTGCCTGATCCCACTGGTCGCCCTCAGCGGTTACGCGGCGCTCTTCGGCAAAGCCCGAGACGCTCCTTTGGAAGTCGAAGTGTCGATCGTAAAGGAACCGGTCGAGGTCGTTGGGGGGCAAGCGGCGATCCTGACCGATGCGATCGTGATTCAGAACCTCACCGATTACGAACTCCCGAACCTGACGATCGACCTCAACGGCCAATATTTCCTGCACCGGCAATCGGCTTTGGCCCCTCGTGAGCGGTTGGTCTTTCCGCAACAAATCTTCGCCACCAAAAGTAATCAGCGGTGGGTGCCGGGGCGGTATCCGATCACAAAAATCAGCGTGACCGCGAAGTTGCCCAGCGGCCGACGCGGCGTCAAAATCGTCCGGCCGCAAGCCGCGGTGGGAGAGTCGTGAGAAGCAGCGATCGACGAGACCGAGATCTTCAGATCTGAAAATTCAGCTCGCTGTCAAGCACTTCCGCGTCGCTGCTGGCGCTGCGAATTTTGAGTTGGGGCTTCTCCAGCGTGACGGTCGTCAAGGGAGAGACGCTGCGGGTTACCCAGACGCTCGACCCGATCACGCTGTCGTGACCGATGACCGTGCGGCCACCGAGCACCGTCGCGTTGGCATAGATCACCACCCGATCCTCGATCGTCGGGTGCCGTTTGTGGCCCCGCACCAGGTGTCCGTCCGCGTCAGTCGGGAAACTGAGTGCACCGAGCGTCACGCCTTGGTAAATCTTGACGTGTCGACCGATCTCGCAGGTTTCCCCGATCACCACACCCGTACCGTGATCGATGAAAAAGTACTCGTCGATCTTCGCCCCGGGGTGGATGTCGATTCCCGTCTGCTTGTGCGCCCACTCGGTCATCATCCGGGGGATGAAGGGGACTCCCAAACGCAGCAGTTCATGTGCGATCCGATAGACGGTCGTCGCCGCGAACCCGGGGTAGCAAAAGACGACTTCGTCCGTCGTTTGGCAGGCAGGGTCACCATCGAACGCCGCCTGCACATCGGTCCCCAACGTCCGTCGCAATTCGGGCAGCCGCCGCAGGAACTCGATCGTCATCGCTTGGCCCTTGGCCTCGAAATCGATCTCCGATTCGCAGTCGCCGTGCTTTTTGGTCACCCGGTCTTCGTGCCGAAGGGCTCGACCGATCTGAACCGTCAATCGGTCGTGAAGCGAATCGACAAGACCGCCGACATGGTAGGTGATGTTGCCGCTATGCAACCCCACCCGCCGCCGGTACCCGGGATACAGAATATCCTTCAGGTCGAGCAACGCTTCGACCACCTCCTCATAACTGGGCAGCGGGCAATGACCCAAATGGTTCATGCCGTCATCGGGCGAATAGGTCGCCACGATGCGTTCTGTCAGTTCAGGAAGTTGTGCTTTGAGTCGAAAGTCAGTTGCCACGACGGATGCTCACGCGACCTTGATCGGACGGTCCCCTTGCCACTTCTTTACCACGCGGCCCCCGGGCCGTCGAACCCTAGCGCCCGATGGACGGCGGGTTATCCAGCAGGAAATCCCGAGGTCCGCGGTGCGTGTAGTAGGGATAGGCGACTTGTGCGCTGGGCTGACCCGGGTTGATCGGTGGGCCTTGATAGCCGTGCGGTCCGCCGAGTCCATTCGGGTAACCGCCACCCGCGTAGCCAGGTCCGGGACCGGGCCCATGGCCCGAGTGCGGGTGCCCGGCGGTGCCGCCGTGAGGCCCGAGGTGGCTGCTGTAGTTCAGCCCGCCCTGTTGCCAACCGATCGGCCCCGGGACACACCCCGTCCGGCCGCTGTTGCAGTTGAATAATCTGCCGAACAGCCCCCCGCCGCCGCCATGGCAGGAGCCGCCCGGAGGGCATTCCTGGCATTCGGGACAATCGGAGAACTGAGCCCGCGTATGGTGACGCAGACACCCGGTTGAGCAGGACATCAATACCGCAACGGATGCCATCCAAAGCAAACGGTTCATCGTCGATTCCTTCCGAACGAGTCCGACCGCGAAGCGGCTGCCCGCGCCCGGCCATGTTTGTGAGTGGTTGATCTGCTGTCGACGTCGATGCAGAGGCACCGCCGGACAGCTTTCGTTTCGGCCGCTACATCCGGGCGGATGCAGGGAATCGTTACAACCTGCTCCAAGATTTCATGCCCAGGCCGATACAGAGCCCGCAAATCGCCCAGACTGCTCGCTTGCCGCTTGCCGGACGCATGAACCGCGGCGCAGATTTTTCGGATTTTCCCTGTCACCTGTGACCAACCGTGTCACGGGGGGTGGCGATCCTGTTGGTGTCGACAGCCTGGTTGGGACGTCGACGAAATCACGAATGGCCCCGATCGACCGCTTTGATCAAGGAAGAAACGAAGATGTCCAAATATTACGTCACTTGCGGAAGCCAGCACCTGATCATCGTCGCCGAGTCACCCGAAGCGGCGGCGTTGCGGCTGTTGGACGAGTTGCTGGGTGAACACGTCTGGATCTACGACGACGCGGGGTTGACCGAACAGGACCGCCGCGACCACCTGGTGCTGGAAGCGTTGCTTCATCTGGGCTCTCGGGTCGAGGTCAGCGAGCGAGGTGTGGGGCGCTGCGAAGCCGGCAGCTTCGGCGTTCCCGAGTTGCTCGATCACTGGGATCGGCTGATGACGGCCATCAGCCGCTTGTTCATCGCGGCCGGGTTGGCCCCCCGGCGGGTTTTTCCGGCTCCCCAAGCGGGCGCGGACTCACCGCTGTCCCGCAAGTCACCTCGCTGAGCGGTTCGGTTCAAAACCGGCTGATCACACCCGACTTTTCCAGCGGGTGCAATCCGTACAGCCCGGTCGGTTCGCCTTCGCCACTGGGGAACATTTTGCCTCGGTTGGCGAGTGTTTTGGGGTCCATCTCAATTCGCACTCGCGACATCGCGTCGAGGCTGGCTTCGTCGAACATTTCCGGCAAAAAATCCCGTTTTTCTAGGCCCACGCCATGTTCACCCGTGATCGAACCTCCCAGCTCGATGCAGAGCCTGACGATCCGCGCGGCGACCTGCTCGGCCCGATGCAGGGCGCCCTCCAGCCGTCCGTCGTACATGATCAACGGATGCAGGTTGCCGTCACCGGCGTGGAACACGTTGGCGACCGGAATCCCCGTCTCGCGGCTGATTTCGCCGATCTTCCGGAGCGCGTACCCCAGGCGGCTGCGGGGGACGACGCCATCCTGAACGATGAAATCGGGACTGAGGCGGCCGACGGCCGAAAAGACGCTTTTGCGGCCGGTCCAAATCGCCAGGCGTTCCGCTGCTGAGGCCGCGACCCGGATCGCGATCGCACCACTTTGCCGCAGCAATTCGTCTAATTTTTCTCGGCTCGCCTCAACCGATTGGGCAGAGCCATCCAGTTCGACGATCAACACGGCGTCGCAACCCGGCGGGTAGGTCGCCCCGACGCCTTCCCGAGCCGCTCGCATCGCCATCGCGTCCATGATCTCCATGGCCCCCGGTAGCAGGCCCGACGCGATGATCGAGGCGACCGCTTCCCCGGCCTGTTCGACGTCGGAATAGCCAGCCAGGACACAGTAAAACGCCTCGGGCGGCGGCACCAATCGCACCGTGATCTCGGTCGCGATGCCCATCGTTCCCTCGCTGCCGCAGAACAGCCCCAGGGTGTCTGCCCCTTCCCCTTCGAGGCTCTCGCCACCCAGCGTGACCAATTCACCGTCCGCCAAAACGACCCGACAACCCAGAATGTGGTTGGTCGTCATCCCGTATTTCAGGCAATGGGCACCGCCGGAATTGAAGGCGAGGTTGCCGCCGATCGTGCAGACCTGCATGCTGCTGGGGTCCGGCGCGTAGTGCAAACCGAATCGGGCGGCTTCCCGAGCCAGCCGCGCGTTGATCATGCCGGGCTGCACGATCGCCAGTCGCCGATCCGGATCGATCCGTAAACAGCGGTTCATCCGATTGACCGAGATCACCAGTCCGTCTGCCACCGGAACGCTGCCCCCCGACAGGCTGGTGCCGCTACCCCGGGCGACCCACGGCACCTCGTGACGGAAGCACCAGCGGACCGCCGCGATGATCTCGGCCTCTGTCAACGGCAGCACGACCGCCCGCGGACGGGCCGAAAGCGCAGTCACCCCGTCGGATTCGAAGACCTTCATCGCTCCGGCGGCGGTCAGCAGTCGATCCCCAAAAACTTTCCCCAATTCGTCGAGTGCTTGCATATTCGCTGTCCGCGTCACCGTCGCAGTTGCCGGTCGATTCAAAATCGCAGTCGGTCGTCAAAACCGAGTTCGAGCTGTTGATTGCGGGCGGCCTCCCCGCCGAACTCACGATACATTTGGCTCGGTTGGATGTCCCAACTGTCTTGGTATTTCCCGCCGTCGTGGGTCCCGACATCACCGACCAATTCGTGAAAGTAGATCTGGCAGACCTTCATCGCGGGATAGACCTTCACCGGTTGGATGACAAACATCTCGAGCGTCCAGGTGCCACGATAGCCGACCGACCCAAGGCTCCCACCGGGGCAAATGAACAGCCCCAGCCGGGCGAGTGAGCTGCGGCCCTGAATCCGTGGGACCAACCGCTCGGTCTCCGTCCGCTCCACCGTCCGGCCGAGGTAGAGTTGGCCGGGATGCAGCGTCATCCCTTCCCCAGGGATTCGCAGCCGGGTGAACCGGTTGGGGGCGGCCGCGTCGAGCACGACCTCTTCATAAACCAGCAACTCGTCGTGCAGTGTTAAGTTGTAGCTGTTGGGGTTCAGATCCTGCGGATCGAAGGGGTCGATCACGATGTCGGAACCCTGATGGCGGCGTATTTCCTCGCCCGAAAGGATCATCTTTGCCGACCGATAGGAGGGGAGAGCGGAGGGTGCCACGGACACCGGACTTCGAATTGTCGGCCGACGACCCGACGGCTGTCAACAACACGGGATCGAGACGCCCAGGCCACGAACGCTCGACCTGGCGCTAAACTGAAGGGAAATTCGTTTACCGGTCCGACCGTCAGGCACTCGCCCAAAGTCGCGATTTGATTCGACCCACCGACCGCCAGAAAGATCGAAATGTCAAGTTTTGACGAGGTGACCGAACTCCCAGACGACTTTGGCGGTCTGGTTCGCCTGTTCCCGCTGCCCGACTTGGTCGTGTTCCCGCATGCGATGCAGCCGCTGCACATTTTTGAGCCGAGGTACTGTGACATGTTGGCCGATTCGTTGGCCAGCGACCGGCTGATCGCGATGGCCACCCTGATCGAGACCGCGTCCGGTTCTCCGCTCGCCCAGCCCCCGATTCACCCGACCGTCTGCGTCGGTCGGATCGTGTCTCATGTGGAACCCGAGGACGGTCGCCACAACATCCTGCTGATCGGCGCCAAACGGGCGAGGATCCGACGAGAGCTGCCGACCAACCGCTCGTTCCGGCTCGCCGATGTTGAGATCGCCCCGGACATTCAGCCGCCGGCGCAAGCCGCGGCCGTCCAAGGGCTGAAGGCCGCTGTGCTGGATGCTTTCGCCGAAATCATCCCCACCAGCGCCACGGTCCAGCACAACTTGCATGAATTGATGAGCAGCCAAATGTCGCTGGGGCCGATCACGGACATCATCGCATTCACGCTGCCATTGGGGACGGCGGCCAAACTCCAGTTGCTCGACCGCGATGACGTTACCGAGCGAGCTCGGCTGTTGATCGAGTTGCTAAAGCGATTTCCCAACCTGTCGGCAGGCCCGGCTTCGACAATGCAGGTTGGCAACTCGGGTCCAGGGCCGAACGACCGTCCCTTCCCTCCCCCGTTCAGTCTCAACTGAACGCGGGCTTCGTGGCGGACGCCCCGCAAACCGGTCAGGGCGGGTTCGGTTGGAGCGTTCGGTTGTCGGGGGTTGGCAAGCGGATAACATAGGGAGTGATCCGCTACGAGCAGTGGGCCGAATTCGCCTTCAACGGACGGGCTCACCCATCGCTGCCAACGCGTTTTGGTTCACCCTAGGCGGGAGCAAACGAGGCGAGGCAGGCGAGTTCACCTTTGGCCCCGACACTTTCCGCTAACCAGCGGCCTTCGCTTGCTACCACCATCCAACAACCCTCGAGGTGAATCGTTCATGGAAGCTACCGCATCAATCCCGCATCGTGACTCGACTCACGAAAAATCCACCGGCCCGCTGCCGCCGACCTTCGTCGACAAAAATCAGCCCCGTGGTGATCGGGTTGACCTGAAGCGGATTGAAAAGGCGGTTCGGGAGATCCTGGTGGCGGTCGGCGAAGATCCCGATCGGGACGGTTTGCTCGAAACGCCCGAGCGGGTCGCTCGGATGTATGCCGAAATGTTCGCCGGACTTCAGCACGACGCCGGCCGCCATTTGGCCAAAGTTTTCCAGGAAGACTACGACGAGATCGTCCTTGTCCGAGACATCACCTTTTGCAGCATGTGCGAACACCACCTGCTGCCGTTCACCGGGACCGCACACATCGCCTACATGCCGAACGGTCAGGTCGTCGGCCTCAGCAAGTTGGCGCGGCTGGTCGACGAGGTCGCCCGTCGGCCGCAGGTCCAGGAGCGGATGACCCAAATGATCGCCGACCTGATGGAAGAACGGCTCAATGCCCGTGGTGTTGCTGTCGTTCTGGAAGCTAGCCATTCGTGCATGACCATTCGTGGCATCCGCAAGCCGGGCAGTCTGTGTACCACCTCCGCTGTCCGTGGCGTATTGCGGCAAGACTCGAAAAGCCGGGCCGAAGTCATGAACTTGATCAACCGTCGCAATTGAATCTTCGGTTCGTAAGTCGCCCGCTTCTCCCTTGTCCTTCACTTGACGGCCCCGATTCGATCGGGGCCGTTTTCGTTGCCCGGTGGCGGGTTTCGTGAAAGTCACGGTTTTATTGGGTACAATGGAGAAGTTGCCGGTTTTGCTGATTCGCCGAAAACGCCGGTTTCGCCCCACTTTTCCCGCTTTTGTTGAGTACCCCGTGATCCGCTGAGGCGTTTTGAGGGCAGAGAGGCGACCGCATCGAGTGTTCCCTGGTGCGTTCCTCTCCGGATGCCTTCGGGGCGTTTCCCGGGATCAGCGGATCTGATTCCAATTTCTTTTCGAGACGGCCGGTTCACGACCATGCGATTTTCTGACTCAATCCGACGCTGCTTTCGCCTGATCGGCTGCTGCCTGTGGCCGCTTGCGATTCCGACGGGTGCCGTTTTTTCGGCGGCCCCGGCGTCGCTGCCTCCCCAGGTGATCGAGATCAATTCGGTCATCGAGCAGCAGTGGCGGGACTACGAGATCAAGCCTGCCCCGGAGGTCGATGACGCCAAATGGGGGCGGCGGGTCTTTTTGGATGTGATCGGGCGGATCCCGACCGTGCAGGAATTGACCGAGTTCGCTCGAGATCGGTCACCCGATCGACGGCAGAACCTGGTTGAAAAGTTGCTGGAGGACGACCGCTACGCCGAGGAGTATGCCGGGCACTGGGCGAGCGTTTGGACGAACGTGTTGATCGGTCGCAGCGGCGGCACGGAGCGGGGGTCGTTGACCAGTCGCGATGGCATGATGAAGTATCTGCGCGACTCGTTCGCGGCGAACAAGCCCTACAACCAGCTGGTCTATGAATTGGTGACGGCGGAGGGGGCGACCAAGCCAGGTGTGGAAGGTTTCAACGGGGCGACGAATTTCCTGGCTGACAAGGTCAATGCCGAGGGCGCGGTGTTGGCTACCAGCAGCACCTCGCGGATCTTTCTTGGCCTCCAGGTGCAGTGCACCCAGTGTCATAACCATCCGTTCAATCAATGGAAGCAGCAGCGGTTTTGGGATTTCAATGCGTTCTTTCGCCAGACTCGGGCGTTGAGGCGGTTTGTCAGCGGCACGAACGACATCGATCATGCGGAGCTGATCAATCAGGATTTCGGCGGCGAAGGGGGTAGTCCTAGCGACGCTCTGATTTTCTATGAACTCCGCAACGGGCTGATGAAAACCGCTTACCCGGTCTTCATCGACGACACGGCGATCGGTGTCAGTGGCTATGTCAGTGATGTCAACCGGCGCCAGGAGTTGGGGCGGCTGATCGTCGAGAGTCCGTTCATGGATAAGATGATGGTCAATCGCTATTGGGCTCATTTCCTGGGGCATGGCTTCACCAAGCCGGTCGACGATTTGGGGCCGCACAACTCGCCCAGTCATCCGGAGTTGTTGGAGTATTTGGCCGGGGAGGTTCGGTCGAATAGCCACGACGTCAAGCAGTTGATTCGCTGGATCGTGTTGAGCCGGCCATATCAGTTGGCGGCTCGTCACGCTTCGACAAACGATATCGATGACCCGTTGTTGGGCGAGGCCCCTAAGTTTTCTCACTTTTACTTGCGACAGATGAGCGCTGAGCAGTTGTATCAATCGCTGGTCAGCGCCAGCGGCGCTTCGGTCGCGGGCAGTTATGAACGGCAGGAGCAGGAGCGGCGGCAGTGGATGAGCCAATTTGTGACCGCGTTCGGCACGGACGAAGGAGACGAAGCGACTACCTTCAACGGGTCGATCCCCCAGGCTTTGATGTTGTTCAACGGCGCCCTGACGCGGCAGGCGATCAGCGATGCCGAAGGCGGTTTTTTGAAGCGGGTGATCGCCGAAAATCGCAACACCCGAGACCGCGTTAATCAGCTCTTCTTGGCGGGGCTGGCGAGAAAGGCCACGCGGGATGAATTGTCCATCGCTTCCAAATTGCAGGCCGCCCGTGAAGGGGATGAAACGGCGATGCTGCAGGACATGTGGTGGGCGATTATCAACAGTAACGAATTCATCATGCAACACTAACGATAGGACATTTTCGATGAACCTCTCCTCCGCTCTTCGTACTCCCGTCGGAATGTCCCGTCGGCACTTCGCACAGCACATCGCCGGTTCGGCGGTGATGGCATCGACGGCGTTTTCCTTCGGGAATGCCATCGCCGCCAATGCCGAGGAGCTACGGAAGAACCGCAAGTCCGCCATCCTGCTCTGGATGGGTGGTGGCCCCTCGACGATCGACTTGTGGGATTTGAAGCCGGGTGCCGCGACGGGCGGTCCGTTTCGGCCGATCAGCACGACCGGCAACATGCAGATCAGCGAGCACTTGCCGCTGTTGGCGCAGCAGATGCATCACCTGTCGGTCGTCCGTTCGATGTCGACTCGTGAGGCGGATCACAACCGGGGACGCTACTACATGCAGACCGGTTACGTCCCCAATCCGAACATCGAGCACCCCAGTTACGGCTCGGTGATCGCCCACGAGTTATTCGACCAGCGTAAGGAGTTGGAGATCCCGCCGTTCGTTAAGGTCGGTGGGGGCGGTTCGGGACCCGGTTTTCTGGGCATGGCGTGGGCGCCGTTTTCGGTCAGCAGCAACGGGCAAGTCCGGGATCTGTCGATGAGTATCGATGACCGTCGGCTGGCCCAACGGGTCGCCGCACTCGATCTGATCGAATCCGGATTCATCAAGCAGACACGGGTCGGGGTCCCCGCGGCTGGCGGTCCCGCCAGCGAGCACCAGAAGGTCCTTCGCAAGACGCTCGACCTGATGACCAGCGACCAGATGAAGGCGTTCAAAGTTGCCGAGGAGCCGCAAGAGGTGAAGGAACGGTACGGCGAGCGAGGTTTCGGGCAGGGGTGCCTGTTGGCCCGGCGATTGGTCGAGGCGGGAGTTCCGTTTGTCGAAGTCGACTTGGGCGGATGGGATAACCACAACGATATCTTCACGACGCTCGGCGACCGGAAACTGCCTGAGCTCGACAAGGCGATGAGCGCCTTGGTGGAAGACTTGGCCGAGCGAGAATTGCTGCAAGACACCGCGGTGATTTGGATGGGTGAGTTCGGACGCACGCCCCGAATCAACCAGGACAGCGGTCGCGACCACTGGGCTCGCTCCTGGTCCGTTGTCGCGGGCGGTGCCGGGTTGAAGGGCGGCTTGGCGATCGGTCAGACCAGCAGTGATGGGACGGAGGTCGAGAGCGAACCCTACAGCAGCGAAGACTTCATGGCGACCGTGTGCAAGGGTCTGGGTATTTCCCTCGAAACCACGTACACTTCAAAGAATGGTCGTCCCATGAAGATCGCCGGTGGCGGCAAGGTGATTCAAGAATTGATCGCCTAGTGGTGTCGGGGTGGCCCTTCCTGAACCGGCCCGGCTGCCCCGAACCGCGGGTATGAAATCGATCCGTGAGTGATGAACCGTGCGAGCCGATCCCGCCTCACGAAGTCCTGTCGGCCGAAGGTTTGATCCGTCGCCACCAATTGGGCATCTGGCGTTACCTGCGGATGCTCGGTTGCGACGAATCACTGGCGGATGACTTGACGCAAGAGACGTTGGTCAAGGTCATTTGCCAAGAAACGTTCTCCCAGTGGAGTGATACCGCGACTGCCGCTTACCTGCGACGAACCGCTCGAAACCTGTTGATCACCCAACACCGCAAAGGGGGCCGCACCAAAACGATTTTCACCGCCGATCCCTTGGACGAAGTCTGGGATCGCTGGGCCGGACGCGATTTGGGTGGTGACGAAGGGATCGATTGTTTGAGGTTGTGCATGCAATCCTTAACCGATCGGGCTCGCACGGCGCTCCAAATGCGGTTCGCCGAAGATGCCAGCCGAGCGGAAATC
Organism: Planctomycetaceae bacterium; assembly: GCA_007694185.1. Lineage (GTDB taxonomy): Bacteria > Planctomycetota > Planctomycetia > Pirellulales > Pirellulaceae > UBA6163. The sequence continues at coordinate 27,536 of RECD01000099.1, read as the reverse complement.
GCGGCTAAGCTAAAGATCACGGAACATGGTGCGCGAAATTTGATGCAAAGGGCGAAACAACAATTACGTGATTGCGTGCAATCGAAACTGGATGACCTTCGTGCAGGTCACGAAGCGAAGGTCAAATCCGGTCGCGAAGGCCTTTCTTGACCGACTTTACCTACCCACCAAAATGTCGACCGCAAGGCCCCGACCCACCCGCCGTTCAAACCGATCCAGTAACCATGACCGGTCCCTCTGACGCCTTCACCCGATTACCCGACGAGCTTTCCGAAGCCGATGAGCGGGCGCTCGATGCCTTGTTGCGGGAAGCCACCATCGACCCCGCGCGAGGCACGCAGCCCGCTCGTGATTTCACCGACCGCGTTCTAGTGACTGTCCGAAATCGGTCGGGCAAGGCGTTGACGTCCGTGGCTAGCGACGGTGTGCCCTTAGCCAAGCGCAGGCCTTCGATCGGCTTCTGGGTCGGCATCGCGGCGGCGACGTTGGCGATGGTCGGCTATCAGGCTAATCGGCGTCAGGTCGAACCGATCGCTCCCCCGAACACGGTGGCGTCCGCGAACGAAGACTCGTCGTCGGTGGCCGGAGTGGATGCCGCGCGGGACGACGGCGACACGACGATTCTGGCCGAAGCCGGACGTCCCCTCCCTTCCGTGCCGGATCAGCCGACTCGCAAACCGCCGCTCCGCCTGGGGGGGCCGGATCCGGTCGACCTCGAAGAGGCGGGCCTGGCTGCGACTGATACACCGCGGGGCGAGCATCCGATTGTGAATGACCGATCCGATGCCGACCGCCGCTTGTCTGGCCCCGCCTCCGCCCGGGCGTTGACTGTCGATTCGGACGGGTTGGCCGCATTCGATCGGGAGTTTCAGGAATACTGGGTGTCGATCGGGATCACGCCGGCGCCGTTGGCCGAGCCCTCCGCATGGTCGGACCGCGTCGCTGATCGGTTCGGCATCGGAGTCGATCCGGCCGGCGATCCGCAGGACTTGATCGGCTTGTGGGCACACCCCGGAAACGCTGAGGCGCTGGCCGATCGGATGATCGGTCAACTTTCGCGTGGGCTCCGGGTTGACGAATCGGTGCGTGAACAATGGGTCCATTCGGCGGCCGAAGTGATCCGCCGTGGAGACGGTTTCGATGTCTGGCTTGCCGCTTGGGTCCAGGATCAGGTTGCCCCGCTCGCTCCGATCCCATCCGCTGACAAGCCTATGGGCACGCCACGGCCGGATGCGGTGGGCGAGTGGTTTGCCAGCCGGATTGCCGGTGCCGATGTCGGCTGTGCCCGCTGTCACGATTCGCCGATCGATAGCCGATTCACTCAGCAGGATTACTGGGCGGTCGCCGCTTTGATTTCCGGCCCGAAAGGTCAACCGACTTTTTATGAGCTGGCCGATGGCCGCCAACGGATCGCGGAACCGGCCATCCCGGCCCGTTGGTTCGGCAGTCAGGATTCGGACTCGTCCGCCCCCGGCGTCGGATCACGCGAGTCGCTCGATCGGCTGATCGTTGGCAATCGTCAGGTCGCACGAACCCTAGCCAATCATCTTTGGGCGATCGGTTTCGGTACCCCGATGGTCGCATCCGCCAGTTCTCCGATCGCCCCGCCACTGGATGATGCGATCGAACGGTCGCTCGAAATGTTGACTGAGCGGTTGCTGGCCAGCGACTTCGACCTCCGTGCCGCGGCGACCTGGGTGATCGGTTCGGACCCGATGCGACGTGGCTTGCCGGAGGTGTTTCAGAACGATCGCTGGCAAGTGGCACCGGAGGAAAACCTTGTCCAAGCCTCATTGGCCCAGCGTTCCTTCGCGGCCGCCCGTGCTCATTGGCCGCCCGCAGGCAGGCGACAACTGTTGGCGATGATGACTTCCCGGGATTCCGAATCGCCAGCCAAGATCGGGCCGCAGGCCTCCCTACTGGCCCAGCCCTTGGTGATCGCGCCGCTTCGTACCTCCGGTGGTACCGACCGCGCCGCGGCCGCCACGCCGAACGTGCAACGTGAAGATCACTGGTGGGCCCAGTGGATGGCCGATCGGGAGGGGCTGCGTGGGGGATGGTTGGAGTCGATTGCGGATCGAGACCAACAGCGACGGCACGCTTTCTATGCGGCCGGTTTTCGCCAATTCACGCCTGAGCACCAACGACTTGCCGACGAGTTGCTCGGTCCCGTCGACGAAATCGATGACGGACACCACTCGGAGGTTGCGAAACTGTTCTGGGTGATCCAAAACGGCAAGTGAGCCCAGTCGTGGGTTCTGCTTGGCGGTAGGTTTGCGGATTTTGGGGCGACAGGAACCGGGTTCAAGATTGCCGGGTGGACCCGCGGGATGCGGAGCAACCTCGGCAGCAGGCTTGCGACCAAGCCGACCATGGTGAGCGAGCGAGTCCAGCACCAGCGGCGACGTCGGTGGCGGAGTCGACGGACAGCGGAAGTTGATGGGGTTGATACGGCGGGGCGTTCGCCTGACAACGTTCGGACGCCCAGCACGGAGGGTGGAAGTGAGACGGTGTGGCTGGTCTGATATCCACAGCCGCGCGTCCGATCGGCGCGGCCCCTGTGGTGACCCGCGCCGGCGTCGCTCCAACCCCCACTCGCACAACCGCTCGCGATGCCGAACACGGAAGGCTTGCAGCCGACAAACAGCCCGCAACCGGGAGTGCCCCTGACGCTCGGCACCGACATCCGCTTCGTTCCGGGGGTCGGCTCGGCGCGTGCTCGGTTGCTGCGTCGTTTGGGGATTCACACTGCGGGTCAAGCCCTGTTTTTTTTCCCGCGGGCCTACGAGCACCCCGCGCCGGGAACCGCGATCGGTGAACTGCGTGACGGCCGCCCCGCCTCCTTGGTCGGCCGGATTACGGAGGTCGAGATCAGCTCACGGACCGCAGGAAAGTCGGTACTCGGGGCCTTAGTCGAGAACGAACAGGGTGCGGTGCGACTCTTGTTTTTCAATCAGCCCGGGCGGGTCGAGCAACTCCGTCGAGGTTGCCGGGTGCTCGTGTCCGGAACGCCGAAACTGGCCGGCTTTCGGATGGAGTTCATCCATCCCAAGGTTGTCCTGCTCGAGGAAGACGAGACGGCTCCGGGAGGCCAAATCCTACCGATTTACTCGTTGGTCGAAGGGCTCAAGCAGGGGGAGCTCCGCAAACTCACCGCGACGGTCGTCGCCGAACTGGCCGAGTCGATCGAGGAGGTGCTGGACGAGCCGCTGCGGGCGTTGGCCGCGGCGAGGATCGAGGGAACCTTGCCGGGCCTGACCTCGCCACTGTGCGGGATCACGACCGCGCTCCGTGAGATCCACCAACCCAGCGGGGCGGAGGCCTTGGAGGCCGCACGGCGGCGGCTCATCTTTCAAGAATTGTTCGTGCTGCAATTGGCGCTCGCGGTCCGTCGGCGGCGATTGACGACCGCCTTGACAGCGCCGCCACTGCCCCCGACTTCGCTGATCGATGCCCGCATCCGAAATCGTTTCGCGTTCGAGTTGACGGCCGATCAAGTCGCCGCGATCCGTGAAGTCGGGCAGGACATGGCCCGTCAATTCCCGATGAATCGCCTCGTGCAAGGTGACGTCGGCAGCGGTAAAACGGTCATCGCGCAATACGCCATCTTGCTCGCCGTGGCGCACGGACATCAAGCCGTGATGATGGCACCGACCGAAGTGCTCGCGCGGCAACACCACCAAACCCTGACCCGAGCCCTCGCTCACAGTCGCGTCCGGATCGGCTTGCTCTGCGGTTCTCTAACCGCGACGCAGCGTCGCGAGGTCTTACGACGGGCCGAAACCGGAGACATCGACGTTTTGGTAGGCACCCAAGCGTTGCTCCATGGCGACATTCGCTTCGCCAAATTGGGGCTCTGCGTGATCGACGAGCAGCACAAGTTTGGCGTGACGCAGCGACAAGCCCTCCGTCGGGGCGACATCGATCCCCATTATCTCGTCCTGTCCGCGACGCCGATCCCCCGCACGATCACGATGACGATGTTCGGGGATCTGGATGTCAGCACGCTGCGCCAAAAGCCGCCTGGTCGTGGCGCCGTCCATACCTACCTGGCCGAGGACGCTTGGCGCGATCGTTGGTGGCGGTTTGTCGCCCAACGGATCGACGAGGGGCGTCAAGCGTTCGTTGTGACCCCGCGGGTGTGTCCCGACCCGGTGGCGGCGGATGACGCTCCGGCTACGGAGACCGATGCCGGACAGCCGGCGTCCGCCCCCGCAGGCTCGATCGAGGACGAGGACGCAGCGAGCGTCGAGGAGGTCACGTCCGCCGTCGTAACCTTTGACCAACTTCGACAAGGCCCGTTAGCCGATTATCGCGTCGGATTGCTTCACGGCCGGATGACGACTCAGGAAAAGACCGAGACGATGGAGCGGTTCGCACAGGGAAGGATTCAGGTTCTGGTCACAACGTCTGTCATCGAGGTCGGGATCGATGTTCCCAACGCCACCGTGATGACGATCCTGGGAGCCGAGCGTTTCGGGTTGGCGCAGCTCCATCAACTTCGTGGCCGGGTCAGCCGTGGGACCCAGGACGGTCACGTTTGCCTGTTCACCGACGCGAAGGCTTCGCCGAATGAAAACGAGCGGCTGAAGACGTTTTCGGAAACCCACGACGGGTTCGCGATCGCCGAAGCCGATTTCCGTCTCCGCGGGCCCGGCGACCTGATGGGACGAAGCCAGAGCGGGATGCCACCGATGCGGATCGCCGACCTTACCCGCGACGAAACGGTGCTCGGCGTGGCCCGCGAGATCGCGCAGGAGACCGTCGACCTAGATGCCGAGTTGTCCGCACCGTCCGCCGCCGGATTGAAAAAGCAGGTCTTCCGTCGTTACGGCGATGTGCTGGACTTGGGCGACGTCGCCTGACGATGCGGTCGATGATCGCTCGTCAGAGCGACCGCCAGGTTCAGCCCGAGCTGATCAGCCGCCGAGCAGTTCTTCGATCTTGGCTTCCAGGTCCCGCGCGTTGGCTTCACCCGACCCGATCCGAACCAGTTGGATCTTGCCTTCGCGGTCGATCACAACGGCGTGTGGAATGCCGGTCACACCGAAATCCGACTGATAACGGCTGTCCGAAGGCGTGACGAAAAATCCGTGGCGCAAGCCGTGCGATTCACGAAACTTTTCGAGCATTTCTAGCTCGTCTTCGGCTGGCACATCCTCGCCCCGGGTCGCCCGATCCGCTTCCTCGTCCCAGCGGTAGCCATAAAACCGTGTCGCGCCCAGGATCACCAGGCCACGGTCTGCGTACTTCTCGTGCCACTCGATCAGGTGAGGGAAGGTGGCGATGCAGGGTCCGCACCAAATCGCCCAAAAGTCGATCAGCACGACCCGGCCACGCAACGATTCCATCGTCACGGGGTCGCTTGCGACGAAGTGCTCGGCGTCGATTTCCGGCGCGTCTTTGCCGACCATCGCGTTGATCTTCTTCGCGGCCTCGATCCGGGCGCGAAGGGATTGTACCGAGCGTGCGTAGGTGCCGATGGACCTCGCCGAGCGTTCGTCCAACCGCTCGGGTGCCCAAGCGAGCGCTTGCTCTAATTCCTCCAGCGCGGCTTCCGCCGCCTCCGGATCGGTGCGGGCTAAGGCTGTGGCGCGGGTCAGCCGGATCGAGCAATAAGCCGCGACGGTCGGCAGCGTGACCTCTTCCTCGGAGACCGCTGTGGCGGTCAGGGCGAGTGCTTCCTCAGTCAGTTCTTCGGCCCGGACGGCCATGGCGGGACCGCCGAGACCAGAAAAGGAGATGACCGCAGTGACAAACCGCTGAACCGACATGCCGTCGGCGGGGTCCAACCCTTCCCGAGCCGATTCGATCTGGGCTTCGAGCAGTTGGCTGGCTTCTGTCAAGCGATTGCCGCCGGTCAGTAGCGCGATCCTGCGGGTCAATGCCATCCGCCGAGGCGACTCCAGTCGGTCGTCAGCACCCTCCAAGAAGCTGTCGAGGCGATCGAGCAACCCGAGTTTTTCGTCGAGCGAGAGTGTCTCGTCCCGAAGCAACAGTGTCTGGACGGCGGACGAGATCCCGATCGATTCGGCGACCCCTCGAGACGGCTTTTTCATGCCGTCCTCGACAACGCGACGGAGAAACGCGAGTGCTTCGGGAGTGCCTTCGCGGCTGATCGAAGCGAGGAACGCGGAATACTGCTGGGCCAACGACATGTCATCGGGAGTGGCGTCGAGCTCGGCATCGAGTCGTTTGAAGCCGCTCTCATAATTCTTGGTTTGGATCGCCTCTCGAACGGCTTCGGGTAACGACGGCTCCTGCGCCCTCGTTCCCATCCCAAGTGTTCCGGCTAACAGCCATGCGGCGAACAACAGCAAGCGAACTCGCGCGGTGGACATGGAACCGATCTCCGAAATTTTTGCATGAAAATTCCCCGGAACGACTCCGGCAGCTTACACGATTTCTTGTCGCAACACCGCAAAAACAAGGTGTCGCAGTTTTTCTGTGGCACCCTTGCCGATATCCAGCACGTCCTGATGCAGGGTCGGCTGAAGCGGTTCCGACCATCCCCTTTCTGGGATCGCCACGTTGCTGACCACCGAGACCCCCAATACCCTCATGCCCAGGCTCGCCGCCGTCAGCGCCTCCGGCGCGGTGCTCATGCCGACCACGTCAGCCCCTAATCGCCTCATCATTCGGTATTCGGCCCGGGTCTCATAGGTCGGCCCCAAGGTTGACAAGTAAATCCCAGGCCAGGCGCGGAAGTCGCCGTTCCGCGCGGCTCGCAACGCGATCTCGGCCAAGTCCGTGTCGTAGATCTGAGCCGGGGAGGGGATGCCCCGCAAGGTTTCGCCCGCCCAACCAGATTCGGCCGCCGAATCGGTTCCCGACGTGCTGCTTCGATCCCAGTGACCCGGCTGCCGCGGTTGGCGGCGTTTGCCCAGATCGATTTGGTCGCGGATCACCACCAGGTCGCCGACCCGCAGCAACGGATTCAGTCCGCCCGCCGCATTGCTGACGATCAATTGTCGCACGCCCCAGGCTGCCATCACCCGGACCGGGAAAGTGATCTGGTCGTCCGGGTAGCCTTCGTAGCGATGCAAGCGGCCTGAGAACGCGACGACCGGGACGTCATCGAGGCGACCGAGGACGCATTGGCCTCGGTGTCCTGTCGCGGTGGAAAGTCCGAAACCGGGCAGGTCGCGGAAGTCGACGCGAACCGGGTCAGGGATTTCATCAGCCAACGTCCCCAAGCCGCTGCCCAGGATGATGCCGACGCGGGGCGTGACCGCGCTGACCGAGCGGAGGGTGCTCAGTGCCGACGCCAGCAAGTCGCTTCGCCGATCCGGTCGATCCATGCCGATGCCTGTGGGAAGTTTCTGACGGAGCCGAACGGTTCGGCAGCGTCCACCTACGCGATTCGCAGGGAACCGGCTTCTCGGACGAGATCTCGAATCAGCATCGCCAGCTTCGGTTCGGCTTCATTGGCCACCCGAATGATCTCCTCGACGTTGGCCGGCTTCAACGCGTCCGGCAGGCACATGTCGGTGATGACCGACAAGGCGATGACCTTCAATCCACAGTGAACCGCGACGATCGTCTCGGGTACCGTGCTCATCCCGACGACATCCGCGCCGATCATCCTTAAGAATCGATACTCAGCCCGGGTTTCCAAGTTCGGGCCGGCGACGGCGACGAAGACCCCTTTATGGGCCTCCATGCCGTGACGGCGAGCCAGTTCCCTCGCCCGGTCGACCCATCGTAGGTCATAAGGCTCGCACATATCGGGGAATCTCGGTCCGAGCCGATCGTCGTTGATACCGATCAGCGGATTGTCACCGATCAGGTTGATGTGGTCCTCGATGACCATCAGGTCACCGCAAGCGAAATAGGGATTCATGCCGCCGCAGGCATTCGACTGGATCAGCAGTTCGGCCCCCATCGCCCGAAAGACCCGGATCGGCAACGTGATCTGTTTCAGCGGATAGCCTTCATAGAAATGGAACCGGCCTTCCATCGCGATTACCGGAACGCCCTCCAGGATCCCGCAGACCAGTCGGCCGCGGTGACCGATTGCCGTCGACTTGGGAAAGTGCGGGAGCTCCTCGTATTCGATCGCGGCTTCCACTTCGAGTTCGGCGGCAAACCCCCCGAGCCCTGTCCCCAGGATGATCACGACCTGTGGGACGCGTTCCCAGCGTTGCCGGATTGCCGCCGCCGCTTCGTTAATCTTGTCAAATAAATCGAGCATGTTGGAACGAACCCTTCGTTTTGCCGAGCATGGACGTCGCCACGGCGGATGCCTTCTCCGCCCGCCGCGATACTATATCCCTTTCGCCCGCCGCTTGAACCGCCGACCGCGCGGTCAGCCCGCCACCGTGTCCGACGGCGACGTGGCCCGTTCGCTTCGCATCTCCCGCCCCACACGCCATGCATACCACTCTTCGCACGACGCTCAATTGCCAAGCCTGTGTCCGCAAGGTGACCCCCGGTTTGAATCGGATCGACGGCTTGTCTGATTGGTCAGTCGATACGGCTGACCCCGAGAAGCGACTAACTGTCGCGGTTGACGGGCCGGAAGTTCTCGAATCCGTGATGCGGGTAGTCCGGGAGGCGGGGTTCGAGTCTAGCCTTGAGACGGAGGCCGCGACCGAAGCCGATCGCGAGGCGGGGTCTGCCGCTGGGGCGATGGCGGCAACTCCCGAGCGATCCGGTGACGACCCTGCGGCCACCACGTCGCTCGACAAGGTCCGCTGGTCGACCTACTGGCCGCTGTTTCTGGTGGTCCTTTACATCGTGGGCGGGACTCTGCTGCTTCAGCAAGGCTCGGCCGGTTGGTCCTGGCATCTCGCGATGAACTCGTTCATGGGGCTGTTCTTCGTCGGCTTTGCCTTCTTCAAGCTGCTCGATGTGCCGAAGTTTGCCGACGCGTTCGCCAGTTACGACCTGATCGCGGCCCGCTCTCGTGTTTACGGGCTCGCCTACCCGTTCATCGAACTCGGCCTCGGCTCGGCTTACCTGCTGGGGCTGTTTCCGATGCTCACCAACTCCCTGACGATCGTGGTGATGGGAGTCGGCTTGATCGGCGTCGTCCGCGCCGTCCGGAGTGGTCGAGCGATTCGCTGTGCCTGTCTCGGGACGGCGTTCAATCTGCCGATGTCTTCCGTGACGATCATCGAGAACTCGTCGATGGTGTTGATGGCTGCCGTAATGCTAGCTTGGCCGATGGGTTCGTGAGATCGCCCCGCTCATTTTCGTCCTTTGCGGACTCTCGGGCTAGCGGTAAACTGAAATCAGGATGCCGCTTACCGCCTCACGAAGACAACGGATCGCGATGTTTTTTCGACGACTTTCGCCTCTCGCAGCGGCATTTCGATTGCCTGCGCTCGTGCTTTCGGTCGGGCTCGGATGCGGTCCCGTTTCGTCGATTTTTCTGTCGTCGATGCTGCACGCCGCCGACGAGGTGAACGAGCAGGCCGTGGCGGCCTACGCCGACGCGGCGAACTTTCAGACCAACGGGGCGCTGCCGTTGGCGATCGACGCCTGGAGGAAGTTCCTTAAGGAATATCCGGATGAACCCTTGGCGGCCAAGGCTTCGCATTTTCTGGGCGTCTGCTACATGCAGCAGCCCGAGCCGGACTACGTTGCCGCCGCGACCGCCTTTGAGCGGGCGACGAAAGATGTCCGTTCGGATGTCCGCGAGGAGAGTTTGGTCAACCTCGGTTGGTGTCAGTTCGCCGCTGCGGGCGAGGGTGAGAGTCGTGACCCCAAACGTCTGGAGGCGAGCCTCGACGCCTTTGGCACCTTGATCCGGGAAAAGCCGACTAGCCGATATTTGGATCGAGCTTTGTTTTACAGCGGGGAGGCGGCCTATTCGCTTGGCAAGGCGGAGCAGGCGATCGAATTCTATGACCGACTGCTGGCGATCGAATCGGCACAGGAGTCGCCGCTGCGCTGGGAGGCGGTGTATTCGCGGGGCCTCGCCCTGGAGGACGTCGGACGGCTCGATGACGCGACGGCGGCTTACCGTCAGGTGCTGGAAGGTTGTCAGGATGCTCCGTTGCTGGTCGATGCCAAGATTCGCATGGGCGACACCAGCATTCAGCAAAAGCGGTTCGACGACGCGATCGATTGGTTTCAGAAGGTGGCGACGGTCGATGGGCCCGAGCGGCCTTATGCGCTGCTGCGACAAGCGTTCGCGTTGGTCCAGGCGAATCGTCCTGCGGAGGCCTCGGAGATCTATGAGCGATTGCTGAAGGATTTTCCCGACTCGCCGCATGCCGCCTCGGCGAAGCTCGCCTCGGCCCAAGCGGCTTATCGCGCCGGCGACCTCGCCGAGGCTTCTAAACGGTTTGAGCGAGTCCTTTCGTCCAACGATCTGGCCTCTTCGACCGAGGCTGCCCATTGGCTGGCCACGATCGCGCTTCGAGCCAACGATCCGGCCGGGGCAGTTGCGGTCGCACGCAAGCAACTCGATGCCGGCACCGCCGGGCCTTACGCCGTGACGTTGCGGCTCGACTTGGCCGAGGCCACGTTGTTGCTGCCTGATCAGACGAAGGACGCGATGAAGCTGTTCGTTGAAATTTATCGGGAGCATCCGGCCGCGCCTGAGGCGCCGCGGGCCTTGTACAACGCCGCCTTCGCCGCCTTGCAGTTGGACGAAGCGGAGTCGGCGAGCGAATGGGGTGACGAGTTTCTCGAAAAGTTTCCCAAGGACGCACTCGTCCCCGATGTTCGCCACGTGATCGGGGAGGCCGCGATACTCCGCGGTGATGCTGACAAGGCGGCGGAGCAGTATTTGAAACTTGTCGCCGACCCGGCCTCTCAGGCCAAGCCTCAATGGCCGCTGTGGGTGATTCGGGCCGCGACCGCCCAATCGGTGGCGGGCCAGCCCGATGAGGCGATTCGGCTGATCGAACAGCATCGATCCGAATTCGAGCCCGCCCAACAAGCCGAGGCGATGTTCATCGTCGGTTCGATTCATCTCTCCGAGCAGCGTGCCCCCGACGCGGTCGCCGCTTTGGAACAGTCGCTGGCGGCCGATTCCAATTGGGCTCACGCCGACGAAACGATCCTGCAATTGGGGCAAGCCCATTCGCTCGCCGGGGACGAAGAGCAAGCCGCCGAGGCTTGGCAGCGGCTCGTCCGCGATTTCGCTAAGAGCCCCTGGAGCGACCAAGGCAGGTACCGCCTCGCCTTGATGACCGCCCGCCAAGGAGATCACATGGCGGCCGCTGACCGGTTCGGCGAGCTGTTGGAGTCCGGGCTTGAGCCCGCCTTGAAGCCCTACGCCCTTTACGGCCGTGGGTGGAATTTGATGCGTGGCGAACAACCTGCTGACGCGATCGAGCCGCTGGAGCAGTTGCTCGAGCAGCACCCCGACCACGCCCTGAACTCCGACACGAAACTCGCCTTGGGAATGTGCCTCCGGTCGCTCGACCGGCTCGACGACGCCAGGGGACGGTTCGAGGAGTTTCTCGTCGCCGTGCCGACCGGGATCAGTCGCGGTCATGCGTTGTATGAGTTGGCGTTGATCGATCAAAGCCAACAATTGCCGGAGCAGGCAACGGGACGGCTCGAAGAATTGATCCGATCCGTTCCCGATTACCCGGAACTCGAAAAGGTGCTCGCGGAGTTGGCCTGGGCTCTCAAAGACAGCGGCCAAGAGGGGCCCGCTGAAACGCGGTTCCAGGAATTGGTCGAGAAGTTTCCAGCTTCTTCCCAGGCCGCCGAGGCCCACTATTTCGTCGGACAACGACGGTACGCTCGCGAAGCCTGGCCGGAGGCGGTCGGCTCTTTCGCCGCCGCGGCCGCGGCGCCCGAGGCAACGGCGGAACTTCGCGAGAAAGCCTTTTATCGTCAAGGCTGGTCGCTGTACAAGGCGGAGGATTTTCAGCAGGCCTCCCAGGTCTTTGAGCAATTGGCCGAGCAGTTTCCTGATGGGACTTTCTTCGCTGACGCCCTGTTGATGATCGGTGAAGGCCATTTCAAGCGTGCCGATTTCGAGGCCGCTTTGGCCGCCTATGAGGTCGCCCGAAAGCGGATCGTTGAGCAGGACGAACGGGAAGCAGGGTTCGAGAAGGTGTCCGATCGCCAAGTTCGTGAGTTGGTCTATTTGCATGGCGGACAGAGTCTCGCGCAGCTCCAGCGATGGGAGCCTGCCATCGAGTGGTTCGATGAGTTGGCGGAGCGGTTTCCGAACTCGGGTTACCTGACGAAGGCCAAGTACGAAACCGCCAACTCGCTGCAGCAGTCGGGCAAGGCGGCCGAAGCGGTGCCGATCTATCAAGAGGTTGCCGAGAAAGAACGCAACGAATTGGGAGCTCGGGCGCGGTTCATGATCGGCGAAATCCGCTTCGCCGACCGTGACTTCGCCGCGGCCATTCCGGAGTTCCAGCGGGTGATGTACGGGTACGGCGCCGATCAGGCCCCCGATGCGATCAAGAATTGGCAAGCCAAAAGCGGCTTCGAGGCGGGTCGCTGTGCCGAACTGATGATGCAGGGCGTCCGCGGGGGCGAACCGCGACGCAAATCGGCAGAAATCGCCCTCCAGTTCTACGACTATGTCGTTCGCAAGCATCCCCGGCATGAACTGGCTTCCAAGAGCAAAGAACGACTCGAAGCCCTCCGCCTGATGGGGTTCAAGTTGGCCAATCCGACTGGCCCTACCCCAACCAAGTCGGGTTCCTAAATGCGATGCTTGCTGATGCTCACCCGACTTCGCTCCTCTCACGCCGACGCGAATTCGCCGAGCCATAACCGGCTCCTGCGGTCGCAGCGGCCCGCTGCCGTCCTATCGCGGGGGACGACCGAGTCAGGGATCGTTCGACGAGGTGTTTCCCCAGGTGCCGGTTTGGCTCTGGCGATGCTCTGGTTGGCTTTCATGTTGCCTTTCGGCAGCGGCTTCGCTGGGGCGCAAGGCCCAGATACGTTTGCCGAACCGCCCTTTGCCGAACCGTTTGAGGTGCCGGTCGACGAGGCGATGATCCAGGAGTTGCTCGAGCCCGAATCTCCCGAACCTGTCGCCGACGCCGCTCCTCAGCCGACCGGGATCGACTTGTTGTCGCTGATCGCCCAGGGCGGTGGCTTCATGATCCCAATCGGCCTGATGTCGCTGCTTGTCGTGACCTTGGCTTTCGAACGGATGTTGAGCCTCCGGCGGCGACGCCTGGTGCCACCGGCGTTGGTCAAGAAGCTGCAACGTCTCATCGATCCGATCGAACGATTCAGCCCCTCGGCAGCCCTGGCGGCCTGCCGTGAGCATCCCTCTGCCGCCGCGACCGCGATATCGGCGATGCTGTTGCGGACCGGCCAACCCTTAGCGGATGTCGAGCGCGCGGCGACAGAAGCGGTCCAGCGGGAAGCGGATGATCAGGCCGCGCCGATCCGCTGGCTCAGCCTGGCCGCCGCTGCCACCCCGCTGATGGGCTTGTTGGGTACCGTTTGGGGGATGATCAAGGCCTTCCACGAAGCGACCACGCTGACGCCGGATCGCAGCCGCAGCGAACAGCTCAGCGAAGGGATTTACACCGCCCTGGTCACGACACTCGCTGGCTTGGCGGTCGCGATCCCCGCCGCCATCTTGGCGCAGTACCTCGAGAATCGGCTGGCCAAACACTTCCATCGGATCGAACGGCTGGCTTTCAGCATCGCGCCGGCGCTGGTTCGCTTCGTCGGTCGCGCGAGGCTCGATCCGGACGGGACGCTGCACGCGATCGCCGTTCCCCCGACCAAACCCGCGTCGCCTCATCCGTCCACCGGCGGTCATTCGTCGGTCCAGCCGCCGCCGATCAGCCAACCCGCGGCGATCTCCCCGAGCCCGGTTGCCGCTTCTCCGGTCCCCTCCGGCGGCCGCGTTTCCCGCTGAGTTTTTGCCCATGGCCGTTACGATCAAGCGTTCGAGCGTCATTGCCAATCTCAGCCTGACCCCGCTGATCGATGTCGTCTTCTTGCTGCTGATTTTTTTTCTGGTGACCAGCCAGTTCGAAGAAGAGGAGCGGCGTCTGAACATCGTCCTCCCTTCGGCGACCTCGGCTTCGCCGATGGTCCACAGACCACGGGAAATCGTGATCGATGTGGATCAGGAAGGTAGCGTCTACCTCCGAGGTCAAGCGACCAACTATCAGGAACTCAGGCGTCTGTTGGCGGCCGCGGTCGTCGACAACCCCGTCAACCAATCGGTGATCATCCGCGCCGACGCCTCCACCTCGTTCCAGCCGGTGGTCAGCGTGATGGATTTGTGCAACCAGGTCGGCGTTTCGGACTACTCGGTGACCACTCGCGAAGGACCGACGGGTGGAAATTGAACCGCCGAACCGTTGATTCGTCCGTTCGCGGCGTTAGGACCCCAATCATGAATTCACCTTCACCGGTCGACTCGCCGCCGGCACCTCCGGAACGGATGTGGCCGCTCGACCTTGCGCTGATGCTGCTCGGGTCGCTAGTCGGCTACACCTTGGTTTCCCAGTTCCGGTTCGATGATCCGCGCTACCTCTACAACGCTTGGACCTATGTCGCTCTGGTCGTCTCGGGTGTTATCGGGCTCTCGCTCTTGTCGCGGTTTGTGGCCTCGCGGTTCGTCGAGAAGTCGGCCCAGTTGGGGTTTCTGGCAAGCATCCTCGTCCACTTAGGCTTGCTGATGATGGCGGTCAACGTGATCGTCTTTGGCCGCTACTTTCCGGAGACATTCAGCGGGAGCAGGCCCGAACAAATCGCTCAACCCAAAACCGTCCCTGACTATTTGTTCTCCCAGCCCGACCCTCGGGTTTCACAACCGGATTGGGCGCAGCCCGTCCCGGCCGAGGCGTCGTCCCAGGTCGAACCGCTCGAGCGGAATGCGCTCGCGCCGCGAAACCAACCGTCGTCGCTGCCGGAGTTTTCCCCAGAGCAGCCGAGTCTTCCACCCGAACCGCGGAAAGCCGTGGCAGACCGTTCGAAGCCCGAAGATTCGATGCCGCTGCCGGCCGACTCCCCGAATCAACCGTCTCGCAACGTTTCGTCACTCGCCCCCAGCGAAAGCCCGCTGTCTCCCGTCGAGGTGCCCCAGGTCCCCGAACGCCCCGTCCCCAGCTCGGAGCCGACCGATCGCCTATCGGACACAGCCGAAGCAAACCCGCGTCGCGCTAGCCAACCGCAGACCATTCCTTCGGCCGCGTCGGCGCTGCCGGACGAGTTGCCCGAGTTGCGAGCAACACCCGCATCTCCTTCGCCATTGCTCGCGAACACAGCGGCCCCGGACCGCTGGGCCGAAGCGGCGTCCCTGCCCCGTGTCGCCGAATCGGACGTCGCACCGTCTCGGACGCTAGCGCGATCAGGACGACCGACGCCGGACCCCGCCGGGGCCGCGCCCGCCGCTCAGTCGGTGCCGTTGGTTCGCTCCCAACCCGATGTCGAGCGGGCCTTGGACCCGGGCGAGTTGCCGTTGGCCCGCACCTCCCGACCCGTCGCTGCCGGTTCGAGTTTCGAAGCCGACAAATCATTTCCAAGCCCTCCCAGTCCGCTCCGATCAGGCCTCGCCCAGCTTGCTGATAAGGCCCGGACAGGTCCTGCCGAATTTTCACCGGACGTCCCACACATCTCGGCGGGTTCTGCCGAAACCCGGCCGGCTGATCGCTCCGACCGGACGACTTCCCAAACCGCTAACCGGTCGGGTTCCGCCAGCGGGCCAGTGATTGACACCCAGCCGCTCGCCACCGCGACGGCGGCCGGGACTGCGGCCACGACGGCGACGGAGCCGAATCCAGGACCCGATCCGGCCGGTCCCGCCGAACGGCTCGCTTTATCCGAGTCCAGACGTGCCTCCGGGCGTTCCGGTGCGACCTTCACGGAGGGACTCGCCGCGACGGAATTGCCTCCGGCTTTCCCCTTGCCCGGCGGGGCTGGAACGATGGCTAGTCCGGCAAAGGGACATTTCGGGGCGGTCGCCTCCGCGGAAAAACAACCGCAGATCGCTGACTTTGCCCCGCGTCCTGACCTTCGCCGTCGGGCAGAAGCAGCCGGGGGGCCGATGCAGCCCGTCGGTGCCGAGATCGCCGCTGCGGAGTTGTTCCAACGCCGCATTTTGCGAACCGACTCGGGGGCAGCGCCCATCCCTGCGGCTGCGGTTGGCCCGGAAACCGAGGAAGCGATCGAGCGCGGGCTGAGATACCTCGCTTCGCGGCAGGCGTCCGAGGGGCATTGGTCCCTGCAGGGCCATGGTGAGCAGGTGCTGCTCCGCAGCGATACGGCCGCGACGGGCCTTTGCCTGCTGGCATTTCAGGGTGCCGGCTACACCCACCAACAACACCGCTACGCCAATGTCGTCGACCGTGGCCTGAAGGCCTTGATCTCGATGCAAGCTCCCGACGGCAACCTCTATCGGTCCGAGAATCCCGCGAGCGATCAGAGTGTCGCGTTCTATTCTCACGGGATCGCCGCGCTCGCGCTCTGCGAAGCTTTCGGCATGAGCCGCGACGAAACGCTGCGCGACGCCGCCCAGAAATCGATCGACTACATCGTTTTGACCCAGCATCGTCAACGTGGCGGCTGGCGATACCAGCCGCAGGTCAGCAGCGATACGAGCGTCAGTGGCTGGATGATGATGGCCCTCAAGAGCGGTGAATTGGCCGGACTCCGGGTTCCCCAAGAGACCTACGAAGGAATCGATCGCTGGTTGGAATACGCCAAGCTCGATCGCTCACGGAGCGACCGATACCGTTACAACCCGTTCGCACCTGATACACCCGCCCAAGCTCACGGCCGCGAAGTCACGCCCGCCATGACTTCGGTAGCGATCCTGATGCGGATGTATTCCGGCTGGCGGCGCGATAACCCGGATATGCAAAGCGCGGCCGACTACCTGGCCCAATTCCCACCCCAGATCGGGGACCGCCTCAACCCGCAGCGTGATACTTATTATTGGTACTACGCCACCCAAGTGATGTTCCACATGGGGGGCAATCACTGGCAAGAGTGGAACGGAAAACTCAAGCCGATCCTTTTGGATGGCCAAGTCAAATCCGGCCCAATGGAAGGGAGTTGGGACCCGGTCCATCCCGTTCCCGATCGCTGGAGCGTCCATGCCGGTCGGCTCTACCTGACGACGCTCAATTTGCTGTCGTTGGAAGTCTACTATCGCCACCTGCCGATCTACGACAATACCGCCCGCTAATACGGCTTTGCCCCAACGGTCTTGTCGACGGGTGCCGCCATCAGGCTTCGTACAGCGGTCGCGCGTTCCCCTGTGGGTCGATCTGCCAGGGCGTCCAAAGCAAGACCAACGGCCGGACTTTTAGGTCAGCCTTCCGGGGGCGAACCAAGATCGCTTCCAATTCCAAGCGATGGACATCGTGCCTCTGGATCAAACGGTCGATCTCCGCTTGCAACGAAACCTGCAGTTCATCCAGATCGAGTTGCATCTGCCGCAGCGCCTCCTCGGCCCGATCCGCATCAGCCTTCTTCTTGGCGGCTTGAGTTGCCCCCTTCAGCACCGAGCTCGCCGCGGAAGTCCTCGCCCGCGACTTCCGCTTGCCACCGAAAAACGTACCGATCACCGATGTCCCCAACTCGATCACGGAAGCCATCGATGCCTGGTTCAACGCGGCCCGCTCGCGGTCCAGTTTCTCTGCTGCCGATCGAATCGATCTTTCCAAGGATTGTGCTTTGCCAACATACTTGGCCCGAATCCTCTCGGTCTCTCGATCGCGAAGTTCACGGAGATCCTGCGTGAAATGGACTCGTGCCTCGCCCTCGGTTACCCCTGGTGGGGCGAACTTCTTGAGCGCCGGTGCCCGAAAGATGGTCAACGCGTGGTGCCGGTACAGGTAATCTTTGAAGCCGCCTTCCAGCCGTTGGTAAGTCGCTTTCGCCAGCAGTTCGGTCGGCAGTTCCGCAAAAGTGAAACCCTCGCGAGGCTTCGGATCCGGCGACCACTTCGCAGAGATTTCCGAAGCAGACTCCCAGGTCGCCGCAGGCAACCCGTGGCCGCAAGGGAGGAGACACCGGTAATCGACCCACAAATCCACTTGCGCCGTCGCGCGGACGTAATGGAGTGAGCCGGATCCCAAAATGGCCGGTTGATAGACCAACTTTGCGCCGACTGGAGGATACACGTTCGGAGGTAGAAAACGCTCGATCACACCCGCCGGCGCCACCGGACGACTCGGCAGGCCAACTGAGACGCCCGTCGAATCGGCTGCGCCCGAACCGGTGTCGAACTCGGCTTGCAAACGCTTGCGGTCCGCCATCAATTGGCTGATCTGGTCTCGGACCAGCGGGCCGGCCAGAAACGACATCGCCCAGCGGGTTTGGAATACCGTCGGCCCGTCGTCATGGACGTTGTTCATCAAAAAGACCCGGTTGCCCAGCGCCGACAACCAGCGCTCCATCGTTCGGCGGTCAAACTCCGAACCGTTCTGAATCGACGCCCCCTCCAAGCCGTCCAGCACGCGTGCCTTGTCGCGCTCCGTCTGCAGCCTGCCGATGAACCACGTGCCGATATTGGATAAGCCCTTGTAGTCGAGATCCACCGGGTTTTGAGTTGCCAGCGCGATTCCCAATCCGAATGCCCGGGCTTGCTTCAATAAGGTCAACATCGGTGGTTTGGATGGCGGGTTGCTGACCGGCGGGAAGTAGCCGGCGACCTCGTCCATGTAGAACAACGCTCGAAGCGAGCCGGTGCCGCCCTGGGTACGCATCCACGCCAACAGCTCGTTGAGCAGGATGGTCAGGAAAAACATCCGCTCACTGTCGGTCATATGAGCGATCGACAGAATCGACAGGCGTGGTTTGCCTTCCGGCGTGTGCAGCAACCGTTTGATCGATAACGACTCGCCTTCCAGCCAGCCGGCGAATGCCGGCGAGGCCAGTAAGTTGTTGAGCTGCATCGCTAACTTCGCGCGATCCGCCGGCGGCATGAACGTGTCCAGATCGAGCACTCCGACTTGCCGAAGTGGCGGCCGTTGGATCAAACCGATCAAGTCCGCGATCGCAACGTCTTGCCCAGCCCGCCAGCAGTGGTCCAGGAGCGAGGTGATCAGGATGTGTTCACGTGAAAGCAGCGGGTCAGCAGAGATGCCCATCAAGGTCAGCAGTCCCGATGCCGCCCCCGTGATCCGTTCACGCATCGCGTCGACGTCCGCCATGACCTCCGGCGGCGGGGCGGCGAACCCCTTGAGCACCGTCAGTGGCAAGCCGGCGTTGCTGCCCGGCGTGTAGATCGCGATGTCGACACTCTCCCGAAACCGTTTGATTCGGTCCGGCGATTGTCCCCAAGACGCCAACCCCTTTCGCCACAATTCGGCGGTCGACTTGGCCAACTCATCCGGTCGGACTCCCTTCCGCTCCGCCTCGCCCGGCTGCAGCCACGGCGCGAAGTCCTCCGGCCTCAGTTCGGGAAAGGTCAACATCAGGTTGGCCAAGTCCCCCTTGGGGTCGACACAGATCACCGGCACGCCGTCGATCGCGGCCTCTTCCAAAAGTGCCAGACAGAGTCCCGTTTTGCCGCTCCCGGTCATCCCGACGCACATCGCATGCGTACACAGGTCCTTCGCGTCGTACATCAACAGATCATCCTTGACCAGTTGTTTTGCCAAGTCGTAGTGGCGTCCCAAGTAGAAAGACGCCAGCTTTTCGTACTCTTCGACGTTCGGCGTGCTCGCGGCAGAACTCATGTGCGATCCGAAGGACTGACAGCCAAGGGTTTGACACTCGGGCCTGGGCAATCGCTTGCCCAAGTGGGGAGCGTCTCTTTTTTTAGCAACCAGGCGCGACCCACGGGTGCCTTGTGAGATCGGATCGCGACTGACGTTCGGCCACACCCTGGCTTATCGACCCGACAGTTCCTCCGGCTCGGACGAAAAACTGGCGACAGCGCCGCCACCTCCCAATCAGTCGCGACCGACCGGTTTGTCGGTCGCGTCATGGGGGTCACGAAGGATCAGGCGATCGCCGACCAAGGCAGCCAGATCCGGCAGGTCGTAGGCGACCAACGCCTGATGAACCAGCCCGGCTACCTGATTCTCACTTTGAGGGGTGGCGGTCACCTCGGTCCAAGACCGCAAACCACGCCGCAGCTCGATCCCGCCGAACAGCGCCGGCTCGACCGCGGCGGCATGCAGCGCCGGAGTGGTCAATTCGCCGCTGGCGACCAATTCGATCCGCTCGACCCCTTCCTCAGCCGCCAACCAGCGGGCGACGACCAAACAGTCCTCGGCCCGCAAGCCGACGAGCGATTTGCCGAGCAGATAAGCCAGCACGGAGTTGCCGCCGTTGGCCCCAAACCGCTGGTGGTACCACCGCTGCCCCTCGGGCAGCGTCTCACCCACGCCACGCAGGTCGATGGCCAACACCGTTTCGCCGGCCGCCACCCGCCGCTGAAGCTCGCCGTCCACATCCAAAACCGACTCCTTGCCTTCCGCCATCGCCAGGCAGGTGACCGTTCGCCCTGCTGACTTGCTGTCCGCGGGGCGTGCCAAGACGGCTGGCAACCAAACCCCGTCTTCGACCTGAAAAACGAGCGGCTGGTAGGTCAGGTTGCCGACCCGAATTTCTTTTCGTCGCTCGACTTCCGGTGAGGCCAACTCGGTCATCGTCCGAATGCCGGCGACCTGCCGCACCGTCTGTCGCAGCGCCTCAGGTGCCGGAGCTGCCGTCTGCCGTTCCGCCGCCAACCGTTCCGCTTCCAGGCGGACTTGGTCGAAAGCTGAGATCGCGCCGGCGAGCTTCAACACCTGGCCCTCCGGCGTCACGTTCATCTCCTCGGCGGTCAACGGCACGATCTCGGGCTCGACGAAATCACCGACCCGTCCCGCCAAATGCTGAACCATGAACTGCACGCTCGCCCGCCGCAACATCGGGTGCCAGCCGTGAGTCGCATCGACCTCGACCAACTCGATGTTTCTGCCCGCATCCAACCGCTGGAATAAGCGTTTCGCGTCTCGGAACGCCCCCCACGTCCCGCTGATGTCAAAGAAATCGCGAGTGGCGCAGTTGATCATCGTCGGCTTGGGGGCCCGCATCATGAGGTAGTCGGCATGGTCCATGCCCAAGGCGATCTGCCCGAAGATGTTCTGCTCGGCGTCCTGCGGTCCGATCGTTTCCAGCAGCCGCTTGAAGCTGGTGACGTAGCAGCTCGGCGCCGCGGCCGTCACCCGCTCGTCCAGTGCCATCAGGTAACAGGTCTGCGTCCCGCCGCCGCTGTTCCCCATGCAGCCGATCCGATCGCCGCGAATATCCTCGCGGCTCTGCAGGTAGTCGATCGCCGCCATCGAGTCATGAATCATCCAACGCGCCGTATTCCAGCCGACCAAGATGGCTCCGGTACCCAACAAGGTATGCTCCGTCGTCGGTCCCGCGATCGCAGGCCGACCGTCCTCGCGGAGCAACTGCATGCGCTCGCCCTGGCCAACCGGGTCGACGACCATCGCCGCCAGCCCGTTGAGCGCCGCGAGCGCCGTGCCGGTCTGATAACCGGTCTGCAACTTGCCCTCTGCGGAGTGCCCGCAGACGATCACGACCGCCGGCCAGGGTGGTGGAAACTTTTCCGGATCAGGCAAAAACAAGCCGGCGGTCACGAAGAATTGGGGCGCGCTCTCGAACAGCACCTTTTCGACCGTGTAGCCCTCACGTTGCAAGGTACCGGTGATCTGCGGACGCAGCGGGCCGCGGGGAGGTAACCCACCGATCCGCTGCACGAACTCCTGCCGCAGGTGTTCTTGATACCCAGCGATCTCATCCGGTTCGACCCTCGCCTCGTAAGCCGTCCGCCACTTTGCAAAGTGTTCATTCGCTTCGCGATGCAACGCGTCGCGGACCATTGTCGACGGCTCGGATCCCCCAGGTAGCTGGTCGGGCAACAGCTTGGCGGCTGCCGGCAACCCTCCCTGCTCGGAAGCTCCTGTCTCTTGGGCCGACACCTCGACAAATCGTCCGCCGGTGAACACCAAGAAGCCGACGGCCAACCAGAGTCGTGATCTCATCCGGATTCTCCATGCTGCGAAGGAAGTGGCCCGTATATCGGGCGTGCGGAGGGCAAGTTGTGGGGGCAAGTTTTGGCAGGGCGGTGACCGATCACCCCGCCCGACCGGTCTCGCGGTCGCCCAGTATAACCCGCCCCCATCGCTAGCGTTGGCTGCCCAAAGTTCGTACCTCTTCCAGCACCCGACTGAACGGGACCCGATCGCAAATCCCGAAATGGGGATCACGGGTCAGCTTCGCTCGAGTGAACGCCGGCCCGGACAACCCACACAGAAAGCGGGCCCGGCTGCGCGCGTCAGCAAAGTGGTCGGGATACCGCTGGATCAATCG
Source organism: Planctomycetaceae bacterium (assembly GCA_007694185.1). Lineage (GTDB taxonomy): Bacteria > Planctomycetota > Planctomycetia > Pirellulales > Pirellulaceae > UBA6163. The sequence continues at coordinate 5,309 of RECD01000099.1, read as the reverse complement.
CTCGATCGCCGTTCGTGCCGAGTGGCCGATCCCTCGGCCTGCGATGGCCGGGATTTCCCAAGGGCCTTCTCCGACGCAGGAAGTGCATCGTCCGCAGGCCTGCTGTAGTCTCTCACCGAAATGGCTGGATAACCGTGCCGCCAAACAGCCCCCCGCCCCGGCCAGGTCGAAGACATCATCCAGCCTGGCGATTTCTGCCTGCTCCCGGTCCATCAATCGCTCGTACAGCCGGTCGCCGATCAATTTCAGATCGACCAAGGGCGCCGGCTTGCGATAGCCGTGAACCAAGTCGGCGGCCTGAACTTCCACCCAGCCCCGCTGGACCAAATGTTCGACCGCCTTCACCATCCGCTGACGCTCGCACCCCAACCGCCGCCCCGCCGTCACCATGTTCAACAAAAACCAAGTGCGGCCCTTGGTCAGGCAGCCCAACAGCCCCGCCAAGAAATCGCGCGGTTCGCCTTCGAAGTGGGACAAGATGTGGCGGCTCGTCGCCAACGGTTTCAATTTGTACGTGTTGTACCGCGGTGCGATCCCGGCCAGGTGACCGTCCAATTCCAGGTACGCCAGCAGGGTCCGGGCGACCAGCATCCGGATGTCGGTTTCGGCCGACAACTGATAGTGGCTGATGTAAAACGTCTCCGCTTGACCGGCGATCAGATCGACCAAGCGGCCCACCGCTTGCCGGGTTGGCGTATCCCCGTAACTGAAGTTTTCGAGCACCACGCGGTCCTCGGGCACCAACCAGATCTGACAAACCGAATCAGCCCCGTCGCGGCCCGCTCGACCGATTTCCTGAGCGTAGGCCTCCAACGAGGCGGGAGGGTTGTAGTGATCGATGTAGCGAATGTTCGGTTTGTCGATCCCCATTCCGAAGGCGATCGTCGCCACGACCACCCCCGAATCCGAGTCCAAAAACCACTGCTGAACCTCGTCGCGGGCATCGGTTTCCATCCCGGCGTGGTAAGCCCTAGCCGCCACCCCGGCACCGGCCAACGCTTCGGCTACCGCCTCGGCGGTCTTCTGCAACGAGACGTAGACGATCGAAGGCCCCGGCGGCCGCAACCGAATCGACTCGATCAACTCGCGGTCCCGAGCGGAAACATCGAGCACCCGGCTTCGCAGTTGCAGGTTCGGACGAAAAAATCGGGTCCGGATCGCGTCTTCTTCCACGATCCCAAAGGCCTCGCGAATCTCCTGCAACACGGGTGGCGTCGCGGTGGCTGTCAACGCCAGCACCCGTTCGGCCCCTAATTCACGCGACAGCTCCGCCAACTTCAGGTAATCGGGCCGAAAGTTGTGACCCCAGCGGCTGATGCAATGGGCCTCATCCACCGCGAAGAGGGAGACTCGCAAATCACCGATCGACGCCCGAAATCGCTCGTTGAAAAACCGCTCCGGCGCCACGTAAAGCAGCTTCGCCTCACCGCTGCGGATTTGGGCGAGCGACGTGTGGAACTGCTGTGGCGTCAGGCTCGAATCGAGCCGGACCGCGGCGATCCCCCGGCGGGCCAACGCGTCGCATTGGTCCTTCATCAGCGAAATCAGCGGCGAGATCACGATCGTCGTGCCCGGCAAGAGCAGCGACGGCAGTTGGTAACAGAGCGATTTACCGCCGCCCGTGGGAAAAACCGCCACGGCGCTGCGGCCGGCCAACAGCCGATCGATCACTTCCCGCTGTCCAGGATGAAACGACTCCATCCCGAAGGACCGTCGCAACACCGCCGAGGGATCCTCCCCTCCCCACGCCGAACCGCTAGTGGTTCCGTCGTCGGCGATCGTGCGACCGTTGATCCCGCGAACTTCGCTGTTTTTGCTGCCCATCCCGATTGCCTCCCAAGAAGCTTGGCCAGATTCCCCCGACACACGCCCTCAACGGCATTTTTGGGGGAAGCTCGAAACCGTCCGACACGAGGGCAAGCGAAGTGTACAAATAACCATCTGTCGGTCAACGGAAATCGCCGAAATTTGTGGCAAGTCGCCGTGCCTTTTGAACCGATCCGTGGAATGAGGCGGTTCGCTCAAGGGCTCAAGCGGTTGTTGATCGCCGATTTCGCACACTTTTGGGGTTGTCCCATCGATTACCCCGAAGCGGGCTTGCCGAACCGGCTTCGGCTTTTATAATCGGAGCCAACCGACAGGCTTCACGCCCAGTCGGATCAGGCGCTGTAGCTCAATTGGTTAGAGTACCGGACTGTCGATCCGGTGGTTGCGGGTTCGAGCCCCGTCAGCGTCGCTCACAAAAACCCCGGAAAACCCCGCGTTTTCCGGGGTTTTTTCGTGTTTTGACCCCATGCGGGCCATTTTGGTTGTGGCGGTGATTCTGCCACTAATTGCCATGGCTTGACATGTTTGGACAGCAGCGGGGGCAACAGTTGGGGCAACAGTTCGCGCCAGGTCAGCCGCCCGAATCGGGGTGTCGAGGGTTCCCGATGGTCCGGCGTTGATCCGGGCGCCGTCCGTTCCCGTCGCAACCTGCGGTTCCCGCAGCGAGTTCTCACGGTTGCTTCGTCTGCCTCGCGGCCTGTGCGGTCGTTTGACTGCGGGCTGATGGCATGGGGCGGATGGGCTATTTCCCGTCAGCAATGCCGAGAAAATCGGCAATCACACGGCCCGCAACTACAATGAAGGGGTCTGTTCAAGGCGACGTTATGGCCGACCTTGCGGTCGCTGAGAGCACGGGATTCTACGGGATCGCTCGCCATCCTCGTTGCCGTCCACCGCCGTCGCCCGCATGAACCTACTGAACCGTTTCCGTTCCGCCCCGCGAAGCCGCAGCAGTCAGCACCCACAGCCGCACATGACCTGGGCTTCACGCAGTCTGTCTCAGTCGTTCGCGCGCACCAGCCTGTTCCTGAGCAAGCAGCTCTGGATTTGGCCGTTGATCGCGGTGGTCGTTTTGGGGTCAGTCGGCTTCCTGACGAAATCACTTGTGGAATCGACGATCCGCGGCAACCTGAGCGCGGGGCTTCAGTCGTTCGTCACGATCGAGGCGGCGATGTTGGAGAAATGGTTTTCGGTCCAGCGGGCCAACGCGGAGCAGTTAGCCAGTTCACAGCCGATTCGCAAAGCGGTTTACCCGTTGTTGACTGGTGTCACCGACCAAGAGCTGGTGGACTCCGTCGATTCACCGCCTCACATCGAATTGCGTCAGCACCTCGGTCCGGCGATGTCGTCCCATCACTACGACGGGTATTTCGTCGCCGACAGCTCACGGCGCATCGTCGCGTCCTCCCACCGGTCATTGTTGGGCCAACCGGCCCCCCCCGAGTACGACGAATTTTTAGGGCGTTGTCTCGACGGTGACACGACCGTGTCGTTGCCGTTCGCCAGCGTCGTGATGGTGCCGGATGCCAACGGGCGGTTGCGGATGGGGCAGCCCGTCATGTACGCCTGCGCCCCGATTCGCGATTCGGAATCGTTCCAAGTGATCGGCGTATTGGCGCTCCAGATTCGTCCCGAACAGGAGTTCACGGGCATCTTGGAACTGGGGCAGGTCGGCGCGTCCGGCGAGACCTTTGCCTTCAACCAAGACGGCGTGATGGTTTCCAACAGTCGGTTCGACGAAGAACTCATCCTGCTCGGCGTGCTGCCCGATCAGGAGGGGGTTCGGTCGATCTTAAATGTCCACCTGCGGGATCCCGGCGGTAACCTGATGGAGGGATTCAGGCCGGCCCAACGCCGCAGCAACCTGCCATTGACGAAGATGGCCGAGGCCGCGATCGCCGGCACTTCGGGTATCGATGTCGACGGCTACCGCAACCACCGCGGCGTCCCCGTGGTCGGGGCCTGGAAGTGGATGCCGGAATACAAAATGGGTTTGGCGACCGAGGTCGACATGGCCCAAGCGTTTCGACCACTGGTCATCTTGAGGCGAACTTATTTCGCGCTGTACGGCATGCTGATCCTCAGCTCGATCGCGATCTTCGGGTTCACCATCGCCTTGTCACGAGCCCAACGCGAGGCCCAGAAGGCCGCCGTGGAGGCTCGCCATTTGGGACAGTACCGCCTCGAAGAGAAGCTCGGTGAAGGTGCGATGGGCGCCGTCTACCGCGGGCACCATGCGATGATGCGGCGACCCGCTGCCATCAAGATGTTGAACATCGACAAAATCAACGAAGAGTCACTCGACCGTTTCGAGCGGGAGGTCCAGATCACTTGCCAATTGAATCATCCCAACACGATCGCGATCTATGACTACGGCCGAACTCCGGAAGGTGTGTTTTATTACGCGATGGAGTACATCGAGGGGATCGATCTGCAGACGTTGGTCAGCAAGCATGGCGCCCTACCGGAAGCCCGCGTGATCCATATCTTGCGGCAGATGTGCGGCTCGCTGTTCGAAGCCCACTCTCAGGGTCTCGTGCATCGCGACATCAAACCCGCGAACACCATGATCGCCCGCCGCGGGTGTGAACCCGACGTGGTCAAGGTGCTCGATTTCGGACTGGTCAAGGCGGTCGACGACGCCACGCAAAAGTCGGAACGCACGCTCACGGGCACCCCGCTCTACATGTCACCCGAGGCGATCACGTCGCCGATGGCGGTCGACGCCTGCAGCGATTTGTATGCGGTCGGGGCGGTGGGCTATTTTCTGCTTACCGGCAGCCCGGTGTTCGAGGCGGAGAGCATCACGCAGTTGTGCCGCAAACATGTGGACGAGGAGCCGATTCCTCCGTCCGATCGCGCGAAGTTACCGATTTCGCCACAATTGGAACATGCCATCTTGGCCTGTCTCGAAAAGAAACGCGCGTTGCGGCCCCAAACCGCCCGCGATTTGGCGCAACTGCTCGACAAATGCCCCGCCGCCCACGCTTGGACGGTCGCGGATGGGGATGCCTGGTGGAGCCGCCACGCTCGCGACCAGCGCCGACGCCCGTACCGAGAAGATTCGGATCCCAGAGGGGTTGGTTCAGTTCTTGAGCAAACGCTCGATCAGGCGTGATGATTCGGCGTTCCCCAGCCGACCGGGTCACCCGACCCGCTTGAGCATCGGGCCTGAACACCGCAGACCGCTCGGCCGGCGGGGCGCTGCGCGAGATTCGTCGGCCCCCGTCCCGGTTGGGAACGCGTCGAGTCGGCCGCTTAAGCACCTCAACAGATTCCATCCCGCACAACTTGAACGCGCAAATCGACACCCCGTTGACCGGCTTCGTGGATCATGCCGAAACGATCCTGTTGCGGTACATAGCGGCACGGCGCAAGCCGTCCGGTGCGTTGGCAACAGCAAGACCGGAGGGCTTGCCCCCTTCCGCTAACTTGGCGATGAACTCGGACAGACGCTGGTGTGTGTTTTGCCGAAGGACACC
>RECD01000216.1 GCA_007694185.1 Planctomycetaceae bacterium | reverse complement strand
CCGATCGAGAGCTGGCATGGCGGCGAATCCTAAACCCTGGTCGCCCCGGATCGGTACGCGGCCTGTCTTCCACCCAAGGCCGCGATTCACTTCGGTAGCAAAGCCAACACGTTGGCGCTCGGGCGGGCGATGACGTGAGCGGCGATCAATTTGCCGAGCGAACCCACTTTTTCCTTGCCCGTTTCGATCGCCGCCGTGACCGCGGCGACGTCGCCCTTGATGACCACGGTGATGTAACCGCCCCCTAACTTCTCCTTTGCCAACACCTCCACGTTGGCGGCCTTGCACGCGCTGTCGATCGCTTCGAAGACGGCGGTGAAGCCTTGGGTTTCGATGAATCCCAATGCGAACGAGGGGGTTTCTGCCATCGGTGTTTCTTCAGTTTCTGAGGTAGCTTGGGGGGAGGGGGTCGGTTCGCCTAGCACGACGTTTTGGTCCAGCAACGGGCTGCGTTCCTGACGGCTCAAAATGCCCGTTCGCAGCGCCGACGGCTCGGGGTTACTGAGCAACGTGACGATCGGTTCCACACCGAATCCGGCTGCCACCCGCTTGCCAGCGGCCAAAGCGGCGGAGACCGCATCGACCGTTCCCCCGATCTTAATCACCGTCCCGAGGAAATCATTGAGCTCGGCCTGGACGACCTCGATGTCGGCCGCCTTTTCCATGGCATCCAGCGCGACCATGGCCGGGGTGAAACCGGTCACTTCGAGGATGCCGATGCTGTTTCCCACAAGTTCGATCCGTTGAGCGAGGTCTCAAATGCTGACCGTAAGCCTCCTACTATAGTTCGCTCGCCTGCGATTGGGAGCCGAACGCGGTTGAGATCGCGCTTCCTACCCGTCCGCACCGGGCGGTTCCGCCGCTTGCGGTTCCGCGGAACGCTCCGCAGCCTGGATACGAATCAGCAGCTCGTTTCGCCTCAGCAAACCCGGTGTCCAAGGCGGGTCGTAGCCGGCCGATTCGATTTGGCCTGTCGTGGTCAAACCTTTCGCGTTGATCCAATCCCGCAGCTGTCGCTCGGCTTGTTCAAGCGTCTTCTCGTCCGCCCGTCCCGAAAACCGGATCACCGCAAACCGTCCGCCTTCGCGACGCCGCAACCGGACCTCCGTCCCGAGGGGCTGCGGCGCACCACGGCTGGCGACTTCCTTCGGAAGGACGAAACCCATCTGCCCTTCGGCTTCGGTTCCTGCTCCCTCCATGAAGACCGGCGTCGTCATGGCGACTTTCTGTTCCGCTTCATTCCCGCCGCTGATGTAGCGAAACAAACGCATGAAGCTGCCGTCATTGCCTTGCGAACCGCCCCGCATCGGGGTCGAAGCGAGCATCAGGTCGGGATATTCACGAATTTCAAACTTGCCATCCGTTTCCACGACCCGATACTCCGCCGTTTCGTAAGCGGCTCGAGCCGTCAGGTTCCAGGCCAACGAACCGATGATCAGAACGATGACCACCAAGGGCAGATAAATCATTCGCCTGTTCATTTTCGATCGGCTTTTGTACGCGACAGGGGTAGATAACCGCTTCGCGAGGTGAGCGGCCTGAACACCGTATCAGGGTATTGCCAAGGCGGAGGAGCCGCCGCGATCAGTTCGTCGCGACCGTGCCGCCGTAGAGCGGATGGTCGCTCCGTCCGCCGGCCCGCAGGTAACCCATCAACTGGACGATCTCCTCTTGCGTGAAGGTGTCCAACAGGCCGGCAGGCATCATGCTGGTCGTCGCGGGGCGGGCCTCCTCGATGGCATCGCGGTTGAGCGTCGTCAGGCTGGACGGGTCGAGCATGTTGGTCAACACCATCAGGTTGTTGGCGTTCATGTTGATCACCCGACCGACAACGACCTGACCGTCCTCCGTCAGAAACTGGGTCGCGCCATACTGATCGCTGATCTCCTTGCTCGGTTCGAGCGTCGAGACGAGCAGGTCGCGGGGCGTGAACCTGCGACCGGCGGCCGTCAGGTCGGGCCCGAGGATCCCGCCTTGCAGCCCCATGCGGTGGCACTTGTAACACTGAGCTTCGGCGAAGACCCGTTTGCCCTGTTCGTAATCGTAGTCGTGTTCGTCGGCGGCGACCGCGACGGCCAAGTCGTCGACCGTCCAGGCTTTGACCGTCGGACGCGTGGGCTGAGCCGTGTCGCTCGCTGCAGCTTGGGGCGGGGCGAGCACGTCGGCGAGCTTGTCCATCAACTTCGGGTCATCGGGCAGGTTTTCGATGGCGACCTTGCGAATGTTGTCCAAAAACCCGCCAAAGGACATCCCGCCACGAGCTTCGGACATCGACACGAACGCACCGAAATAGGCCATCCGAGATTCGTCCGTCCAACCCGACTTGGCTTCGCGGAGCGCCATTGCGTAGTGAATCTGATCCTCTTGGCTGGGGGCAGTCTTCATCAACGCCACCGTCCGCTCGACGGCCGAGCCGTTGCCGCTGTCGGGCGCGCTGAGATAGATCAGAACTTGCGCCAACTCACGGTTGACGACAGGATCGGCCGAGGGGAACCGGTCATCCAGTTGCGTCAGGATTTCGGCAGTTTGCTCCGGTGTCGGGGCTCCCAATCGCAAAAACACCAAGGCGTAAGCGCGAAGCAAATCGAGTCGCTCGGTCTGAGACCGCGACGCCCAGTCGATCCCGGTCAGGGCATCGATCGCCTGACTTTGGTAGTCCCCGTCCGCGGTGCGTGCCAAGGCCACGACGGCGGTGATCCGGGCATGGGGGTGATCAAGCGAAAGCGCCGCCGACGCCCAATCGGCGACCGGGCGGTGCTCCAACGCGACCCGGGCTGCCGAACGGATGCCGCGGTCGGGATGGCCGAGATTAGCCAACGCGGCCGCGGCCGAGGCGGATTTTTCCGAATGCAACCCTTCGAGGCTGCGGCGGAGTTCTCGAGCGGCGATGGTCGCCGCGTCGTCGGCCGGCTCGTCAGCCGGTTCGGTCGATTCTTCGCCGATGTAGCGAATCCGATAAAGACCGGACTGCGTCTTGCGTCCGCCCACGGTCAGGTACATGGCGCCGTCACCAGGATGGACCACCAGATCGGTAGCCGGCAACGGCGCGGCGGTCGCGAAGGTTTCGAAAGATCCGCCGTAGGTGCTGCCGTCCGCATCGAGATGCACGGCGTAGATGTTGCCGTAGCTCCAATCGCACAGAAACAACGCGTTTTGGTACTTGGCGGGGAACTTGGCTCCGTAGCCGAAGACGATGCCGGTCGGCGAACCGGGTCCGATGTCGACGGCCGTTCCGAAGCTGTCGGCGTAGTACTCGGGCCACTTGCCGGTCCCGTTTCGCCAACCGAAATCGACGCCGGATACGACGTGGTTGACCCGCGTCGGGCGGTACCAAGGTGTGCCGACGTCCCATTCCATGTCGGCGTCGAAGGTGAACAGATCACCGCGGCGGTTGATCGCCAGGTCGTAGTGATTGCGGAACCCGACCGCGATCAGTTCGAGGTCGCTGCCGTCGGGGTTGAGCGAAATCACAAATCCACCCGGGGCCATCCGATTGGCGTTGTGCCCACGCGCGTCAGGCATCCGGCCCAACAAATGGTCCTCGTCCCAAACCTGCGGCACGCGGCTGCGGGCGAGGTTCTGAGGAATGTCGGTGTTGTTGCCGGCACAAAAGATCAACCGCTCACCGTCCGCTGACAGGATGATCGCGTGCGGGCCGTGTTCGCTGCCGGCATTCATCCGGACGAGTTGTTCCTTCGTGTCGTACTGATCGTCGCCGTTGGTGTCCGTCAAACGCCACAGCCCACCGGTCGGCCCCCGCAGGTTGACGTTGGCGTAGAGCGCCCCGAAGGCGTGCAACAAGCCCTGCGCCCCCTGGAACTCGATCGCCAGCGGTTCGACCGTGACCGGATCGACCGAGACGTCGATGCGGAACAGCCCGCCGTATTGATCACAAGCGATCAGCCGCCCCTTGGGATCGACCGTCAGACTGACCCACGAGCCTTCGGATTCGGCCGCAACCTCGTGCAACAGTTCGATCGCGAATCCGTCCGCCAATTTGAACGCGTCGGCCGGGGCGACCCCCAAGCCGCGAGACTTTTTCTCGTTGTCGCCGTCCGACGATTGGGCGCTGACCAGAGGGGTGAACGTCAACGCTGTCAGCAACGACAACGCGACGCGGTGCAAGGGAGCGAGAAATTTCATTTCCATTCGGGGACCGGAGGGAAGCGGGAGTCAGGAACGCCGGGAAACCGGCTAAAGGGGCGGAAAAGAGACCGCAGCATGCCCATTGTAACCGCCCGAATTGATGCGGGTGCAACCGGCAGCAGTTCTCAGCAGCGAGATCACCCCTTGGGGCGCGAGCGACTCCGGTTCTGCGCGAAACTTGGTATCGCAACCGGACACGGTTTCTGCCGCGGCTGGTTTGATGTCGCCGGGCGATCAGGAGGCGAGTTCCTTGCGGGTGATTTCCAGATCGGCTCGGACCATCTGGCGGATCGTCGTCGCCAAATCTTGGAGCGGTTTCCAGCCGAGCCGTTCGCGGGCCCGCGACGGGTCGCCGACTAGCAATTCCACGTCGGCCGGGCGGATGAACTTGGGGTCGATGACGACATGGTCCTGCCAGTTGAGCTCGACCTCATCGAACGCCATCTGCAGGACCTCGCGCACCGAATGCACTTGCCCGGTGGCGATCACGTAATCGTTCGGCGTCGGGGCTTGCAGGCTTCGCCACATCGCATCGACGTAATCGCCTGCAAATCCCCAGTCGCGACGGCCGTCGAGGTTGCCCAATGCGAGTTCGGTTTGCAGCCCGAGCCGGATGCGGGCGGCGGAACGGGTGATCTTGCGGGTCACGAACGACTCGCCCCGCCGTGGCGACTCGTGGTTGAAGCAGATCGCGTTGCAGGAAAAGATCCCGTAGGACTCGCGGTACAACCGGACCATCTGCGTCGCGAACGCCTTGGCCACGCCGTAGGGCGTGACCGGGTTCATCGGCGTCGATTCGTCCTGCGGTGAGACCTGCGGCCGGCCGAAGATCTCGCTGCTGCTGGCATGCAAAAACTTGGGCTGGTTGTCGAGATCCCGGAGGATCTCCAGCAACCGCAGCGTCCCCATCCCGCTGAACTCGCAAGTCGATTCGGGGACTTCGAAACTGGTCCCGACATGAGATTGTCCGGCCAGATGATAGAACTCAGCCGGCCGCGTCTTCTGCAAGATCCGCCGGACGGTCGTGACGTCTTCCAATTCGGCATAGTGCAAAAACAGGCGACTGCCGTAGACATCCGGGTCCGAAGTCAGGTGGTCGAGCCGTTGGCGGACGGTGCTGCTGCTGCGGCGGACGATGCCGTGTACCTGATAGCCCTTGGCCAGCAATAGCTCGGTCAGGTAGGAGCCGTCCTGGCCGGTGATGCCGGTGATCAGGGCTGAGGTCATGGGCGAGCGGCTGTGAAAACGGGGGCTGAGTGCGGGGGTCGAGACGGATTCGAGAGCGACCCGGCGGGGTCAGGCAGGCGAGCGAAGCGTCCGACGGTCGCGGTCGCCACTCGGGCCGATCGTTGAAGGCGGCCTGGTTACCGGGGAAACCCGTAGCGGGGAATCAGGCCAACCAATCGCGGATGACGTTGGCCGGTTCGACGCCGGTCAGCCGTTGGTCGAGCCCTTGGGACATGAACGAAAGCCGTTCGTGATCGATCCCCAGTTGATGCAAGACGGTGGCATGGAAATCGCGGATGTGGACCGGATCGCGGACGATGTTGTAGCTGAACTCGTCCGTTTCGCCATAGACCGTGCCGCCGCGGATGCCGCCGCCGGCCAGCCACATCGTGAAGCAGCGGGGGTGGTGATCGCGGCCATAGTTTTGACGGCTGAGGCCCCCCTGGCTGTAGATCGTCCGTCCGAACTCCCCGCCCCAAATCACGAGGGTGGAATCGAGCAAGCCGCGTTGTTTGAGGTCTTGGATCAGTCCCCAGCAAGGCTGATCGACGTCGCGGCACTGATCCGGCAAGCGGCCGGCGGTGTTGCCGTGGGTGTCCCAATTGTTGTGATAGACCTGGACAAAGCGGACGCCCCGTTCGACGAGTCGACGCGACATCAGGGCGGTATGAGCGAAGGTGCCGGGTTGTTTGGCCTGCTCGCCGTACAGTTCGTAAGTCGACTCGGACTCCTGCGCCAGGTCGGTCAGTTCCGGGACGCTGGCCTGCATCCGAAATGCCATCTCGTATTGGCGGATGCGGGTTTGAGTCTCTTCGTCGCCCAAACGGTCGTAGGCGATTCGGTTCAAGCGGTTGATCGAATCGAGGGTCTGTCGCCGCACGTCGTCGGAGACCCCGGGCGGGTTGTTGATGTACAAAATCGGGTCGCCCTTGCCGCGGAAGGAGACGCCGGCATGTTGGCCCGGCAGGTAGCCGGCGGACCAAAGCCGTGCGGAGATCGCCTGTACCTGTTCCGTGTTGGTCGGTTCGGCGACCAACACGACGAAGGTCGGCAGGTCCTGGTTCATTGACCCCAGGCCATAGGACAACCAAGAGCCGATGCAAGGTCGACCGGTCAATTGGTTGCCGGACTGCATCAGGGTGATCGCCGGTTCGTGGTTGATCGCTTCGGTATACATCGAGCGAACGAAGCAGATGTCATCGACCATCCGCGCTGTGTAAGGCAGCAATTCGCTGACCCACATCCCGCACTCGCCGTGCTGGGCGAAGGCGAATTTGGACGGAGCGATCGGGAAACGGGACTGGCCGCTGGTCATCGTCGTCAACCGTTGGCCGTCGCGAATGCTGTCAGGCAGGTCTTTGTCGTACCAGTCGTTCATCGCCGGCTTGTAGTCGTACAAGTCCATCTGGGCCGGGCCGCCGACCATGTGGAAGTAAATGACCCGTTTCGCTTTGGGAGGAAAGTGGGGCAAGCCGTCGAGCGCCCCGAAGTTTTGGTCCGAGGGAGTCTGTGACGGGGCGGCAGCTCGGGCGGTACCATCGGCCGGGGCCAACAGTTGGCTAAGCGCCGCGTAGCCGAATCCCTGCCCGGTGGCGGTCAGGAACCGGCGGCGATGCAAGGGGGCGAACAGCCCGGAGGGATCGGAGTTCATTTGTTCAAAATTTCGTCGAGGTTCAGGAATTGATTGGCGAGCATCGTGTAGGCCGCCAGTTCGGTGATTGCCAGGTCCGCGGGAACGGGGGATTCGCCGACGGCGACGAGGGCCGCAGCCGCCTCCGGATCGTTGGCGTAATGCCGGATCAGGGCGTCGAGCGACTCCGTGACGATCTCCTGCTCTTCCGGATCGAGCGGCCGGGCGAGAACTTCACGGGCCATTCGGTCGACGCGGGCGACCGGTTCGCTCTGTCCCCGAACCACCCCTGCCGCCAGGTGCCGAGCCGCTTCGACCGCTTGCGGGTCGTTCAACGTGGCGAGGGCTTGCAGCGGCGTGTTCGTGCGGTCGCGGCGGATCGTGCATACCTCCCGGCTGGGGGCGTTGAAAATATCGAGCATCGCCGGCGGGGCACTCCGTTTCCAAAACGTGTAGAGGCTGCGACGATATAGGTTCTCGCCCGAATCCTGTCGATAATCCCGCGTGTTGCTGCCCCGCATCGCGACCGCCTCCCAAACCCCCTCCGGCTGATACGGCTTGACGCTCGGGCCGCCGATCTTGCTCGACAACAACCCGCTGACTTGCAGCGTCTGGTCGCGGATCATTTCGGCGTCAAGCCGGAACCGCGGCCCCCGCGACAGCAGTCGGTTTTCCGGATCGATCGACGACTTCTCGGGATCGGTCTTCGCGAGCTGTCGGTAGCTGGCAGAGGTGACCATCAGCCGCAACAGGCGTTTGATGTCCCAACCCGATTCGCGAAAATCGACCGCCAGCCAATCGAGCAGCTCGGGGTGGCTCGGCAGTTCGCCGGTGATCCCGAAGTCGTCGCTGGTGTCGACCAACCCCCGCCCGAAAACTTCCTGCCAGAAACGATTGACGGTCACCCGAGCGGTCAGCGGGTGATCGGGAGCGAGCAACCATCGGGCTAACGCCAACCGGTCCCGCGGGGAATCGTCGGGGAGCGGCGGAAAGACGGCCGGGACATCAGGGGTCACACGCTCGCCACGCTGGTCGTATTCGCCCCGATTCAACACGAACGCCTCTGCCGGTTCGCCCCGCTCGGACATCACATGGGCGATCGTCCCGGCGGCACGGATTGCCGATTCTTCGGCTTGCAGCGTCACGAGCTTCGCCTGAGCCGCGGTGTAGTCGGGCGAACCCGACGGCAACCAACCGGTGAACAGCTCCTCGGTCTGCTCCGGCGAACGGCTGGTGGCGGGCAGGGCGAGCAGGTAAGCGGTCCGCGTGTTCGTGGCCAACGCGATGATTTCCTCCGGCGACAACTGCTGGTCATACAAACGCACGTCTTGGACGCGAGCTCCGGTCGGCGTGGAGCCTTGGCTGCGGGCGCCGATCCGTAGCGGCACGTCGCTAACAAGCGTTCCCTCCAGCCGCGCCGCTTGAACGTTGCGATCCGCCTGCGGCTGGCCGTTCAGGTAGATCTGCAACCCCGCCTCCCCGCCCGACCCGTCGTAGGTGACGAACACGTGATGCCAGCGGTTGGCCGGCAGGGGATCGCGGGTGACGACCTTGATCGCGTCGTCGGGCCAGGCGTGAATCAGATGCGCGCCGATCTTGTTACCTTCCAGCCACAAATCAAAGCCACGGTGGGCAGCCGACTCGTCCATCTTGGCGAACACCGCGCCGCCGACGTTGTCCTTGGTCAGAAAGATCCAGGCCCCGTAGGAAAAAGAGCTGTCGCGATCCCAATTCGAGGCGACGTCTCCGACCGTCAGAACCGAATCGTCAGCCAATTCCAGCGACGCCGGTGCGACATGCCCAGGTGCCCAACGGAGCGGGGCGTCCGCGATGCGGAGCCGCGGCCGGCCGTCGACCCGCAAGGCGGCGGCCGGCCCAGCACCCTCGCCGAGCGGCGCGTGGAGCGTCAGCCCCGTGGAGGGGATCGCGTCGAACCGTTCGTCGGCCGACCAAGTCGAGACGATCGCATCGAACCGCGTCCGTTCGGCCGTTCGAACTTCGTCGACCCGTTGTTGGGCGGCGGCGATTTCGGCCGGCAACAACGCGAAACGCTCGCGGTCCTCGGCGCGGGGCACGGGGAGCACCGGCGGCGTGTTCGGCACATTGCCGTCCATCACCGGCTGGGTCGTGTTGTTGAAGAAAGCCGACAGGGCGTAGAACTCACGCTGCGACACCGGATCGAACTTGTGATCGTGGCAAGCCGCACAACCGGTCGTCATCGCCAACCACACCAGGCTCGTCGTCTCGGTTCGGTCGCGGGCATACAGCACCTTGTACTCCTCCGCGATCACGCCCCCTTCGTTCGTGGTGATGTTGCAGCGATTGAAACCGGTCGCGATCTGCTGGTCGAGCGTCGGTTGCGGCAACAGGTCGCCCGCCAATTGCTCGATCGTGAACTGGTCGAACGGCAGGTTCCGATTGAAGGCGTCGATCACCCAATCGCGATACGACCAAATCTCGCGAAAGTTGTCGAAGTGGATCCCGTGGGTATCGGCGTAGCGGGCGTAGTCGAGCCAGTACCGTGCGCGATGCTCGCCGTAACGTTTCGAATCGAGTAACCGGTCGACATACCGTTCGTAAGCATCGGGGGACGGATCGGCGACGAACGCTTCGACCTCCGCCACCGTCGGCGGCAAGCCGATCAGATCGAGAGCAGCACGGCGGGCCAAGGTGCGACGATCGGCCTGGGGCGCAGGTTCCAACCCGACCCGCTCGAGTTCATGCAGGACGTAGCGATCGATCGGGTTGCGGACCCACGTGAGATCGGTCACTTGGGGCAGTTCGGGTCGGGTCGGAGCGAGAAACGACCAATGCGATTGGTACTCCGCCCCGGCACGCACCCATTCCATCAGTAACGCCTTTTCCTGATCTGTCAAACGCCTGTGAGCCGAGGCGGGCGGCATGGCCGCCGGATCGTCGTCGGGCAACAGGATCCGAGCGATCAGTTCACTCGCCTCGGGATCGTCTGGAACGATCGCCCCCGTCGCGAGCGCGTCCTCGCGACGATCCAGTCGCAAATCTGCTTCCCGGGCCGCGGCGTCCGGGCCGTGGCAAGCGAAACAATGGGTCGCCAGGATCGGTCGCACGTCTCGGTTGTAGCTCGGTACCGCGTCGGCCGGAGGCGAAGGCGAATCTTCGGCGACCGCCAAACGGGCTGCGCCGCCAAGCCACATCCCCGCTAGCAACCAAGCCGCGGTGGCAAGCCAACTCAGGCAGAGCCGATCGGTGACATGTCGGCCCGCCGAGTTCGCATCGGTGGTCCGTGACGAGCGGCAGCCAACGACCGCCGACGCGGGCGTGGCGGTTTCACCAGATCGGCCATATCGAGCAATGAGTGCCATGACGATTCGAAAAACGAGTGGCGAGGCGGAACAGGGAGGTGAGGCGATTGTCGCAGGGGGCCGACTGGCCGCAGGGACCGGCCAGCGAGGAGCAGCTCGATCGAACTCCCGTCGCCAGACGACTCCAGGCCAGACGACCTCAGGCCAGACAATCCCAGCACGATTCCATTCTAGCCGAAATGGAGACGCGGCCCAAATCTCCGCCCCCGATCCCGCCATCGTCGCCGACATTCGCGTCAAGCAAGACGACCCTGTCGGCAGGGGGCTCGCGGGGACTGGTTGCGGGCCGGAGCCGTCAGCCCCCAGCGCCGAGGCGACCGGGTAGGTCGCAGAAAAAACGTGTTGGCCAACCGAGCAGCGATGGTGTCGGCGTGAATAGAGAACCGCTCAAGCGGAGGACGTTACCGTCTTGTCATCCCGTCAAGACGGCACCGCCGCCAAACCACCCAACTGCCCATCACGATTCCGACGTCTTGCCGACCTCGACAACAGGCTGGTTCTCAAACGCGACCACCGAACGGTCGCGTTTAGGAACCTAGGTTAAGCGAAAAAGGGGAGGGACATTCCGTGTGCGTGAACGAATTCACCGACGTCAATCCGTTGGTCGCGCCTCCACAAGTCCGCTGTCGCCGCGAATCCGTGCGACGATTCATTCACTCGAATCTTTCGAGCGAAACCGATTCACTCCGACCGCCAATGAGGGTCACCGCCGGCAGCGGTACCCGGGCCATCGGAGTTCCGCCCAGCGGCGGTGATTCCGTGAGGTGTACGTGGGGAGGGACTCGATTGAAGCTCATCGAAACCATTCCTTGTCGGGTGAGAACGCCGCCCAGTTGGCAGAGCAATGGGCGAAGCGATCGGTGGTCAGGGACAAGACGAGATTCAGTGATCGGACTGCCAGCCGAGCGAAGTGGCCAACCGGGAATCGAGATATCGATCGGGAGCATGCGTGAATCAAACCTGCATGGACAATATCGGTGATTCCCGAGTCGATCGGACCTGATCATCCACAGGTTACCCACGTGAGATGAACCGTCTGAATCCGACTGACGAAACCGCATCGTGGCGACTTCGGGAGCACCGATCCGGGTGTTCCGATTCGGCCGTGCGAAGTGTTGCGTGTCGAGCAACCGCTTGTCAAGCAACATCCGTCGAACGATCGCCTGACAGAGCCGACCCAGACATCGGAGGCAGCGGTTTTGACCGAGGATTCGCGGCTCAAAAAAAATTGCGACGGCCTCGCCCACGACCACGACCTCTTCACGGCCGCAGCCACCGCGGACCTCGCGCCGTCGGAGTTGACGACGCAATCGGCCGATGAATGATTTGACTTAGCGAGTCCCACCACGATACGCTGAGCAGTTGGTAGGGGCGGTTCCCGCGACGCCAGCGCGAATCGTCCCATTCGCAACGGGATACGAATCGGATGAACGCTCCACCGCGATCAGGCATCCTCCACGCAGAAATCCACGACCGGTAAAATTCGCGGCGGATACCCTCATCGGCACCGATGAAACCGGCTTGGGTCGTCGGTGCGGTGTCGGTAATCCGGCGGACGTGAATCCCACGAACGACGGAAGCGTTCAGCCGGTCGAACAGTTCGGAAAAAATACAGAATGCGTCGTTTCGAAACCGACTTTTCAGCATCAGGATGGTTCAAGAAGCAGCCTGGAATTGCGAGACGGAGGTCGTGGCGTTCCGCAGGAATGGGGGTTGTGCAGACCCCTTGATCAGGGTCAGCAACACCTCGGTGGTCGGGGGCCTTGCCGCCCCCAGAAGCGAAGCCGACCGAGTGCCGACACCAACCTTTTCGACGGAGTTTCTCGTCATCATGAACCGCTCGACCCAGACCCGTGCGCTGTCGATCAATCCCGCGTTCCTGCAGGAAATCAAAGACAGCAACCTGACCCTGTGGAAAACGTTCGACCGGCTGAACGAAGCCTGTCGTGAACAGCGGCCCCCCGCGTCCTCGCTGGGTTTGTTGGTGCCGCTGCTGGGCGAATTGCGAGACGCGTTGGCGCTCGAATTCGCTTTGGAGGAATCGTATGGCTACATCGAAGTCCCCAGCGCCGTGGCCCCGGTCAACAATCACCTGCTGCACGACATCCGGTCGCAGCACTGTCGGCTGTATTTGAAAATCACCGAATTGGCTGAGCGGGCGGAGGAACTGCAGTTTCGCGGCTTGGCGAACAACGACTTGGGAACTTTGGTTGCCGAGGTGCGAGAGTTCGGGCTAGAGTTGAGGGACCACGAGCGAGTCGAGGCGGATTTGATCCGTTGCTCTGGGCAGATGAGCCCGCCGCGTGATTGACTCGGCGTGATTGACTCGGCGTGGTGGACGGAGCGTTTTTAGGCGATGGTTGTTACAGGAGGACAGTGATGCTGGGCGAGATTCAGACGAAGCCGATGGAAATATTGCTCGTCGAAGACGGTTTGCTGGATGCGAAGGTGACGATCCACGCGTTGCGGCGGTCTTTGGTACACCACCGGTTGACCTTGGTTCGCACCCGGGCGGAGGCGATCAGCTTTCTGAACCGGGAAGGGATCTTTGGTCGGGCACCGGCCCCGGACCTGTTGCTGCTGGACCTCTGCCTGCCGGACGGCGACGGACTGGATATCGTTCGCCAGATGCGTAACTTTCCTGACCGGCGTGCGGGGATTCCGGTCGTCGTGTTGACCGCGTCGGACGACGAAGAAACGCGTCAGCGCTGCGCCTCGCTGGCGGTCGACGATTTCATCTCCAAGCCGGTCGACGAGGAGCAATTCTTGCGTGTGGTTCGTGAGCACAAGCGGTTGCTGATGTTCAGCCATTCGCCGCTGGCGGTCGTCTGACGGGACGGCCTCCTGCCTTCACTTCGCCCTCCCGAAGTTCAGCCCAGCCGTGCTTCGAACAATCCGTGCTTCGGACGACCTGTGCTTTCGACGCTTCACCGCCGACGGCTCGTCAACCCGATTGCCGGAGCCTGTTTGTTCGTCATTTTGGCGTGGCTGCTGGCAGGATGCCTGATCGGCCGCGAGCGGCTGGCGTTTCGGGATGTCGGCCATTTCTACACGCCGCTGTACGGCTACTTGGCCGAGCGGGAGCGTGCCGAGTGGTTGCCGCTGCACAATCCGCTCGATGAGCTCGGCGTGCCGCTGATCGGCGAAACCACGACGGCGATCTTCTACCCGCCGCGGCGACTGATTTTCCGCTGGTGCGGGTCGCCGGAATCGGCGCTGGCTTGGTACGTGTTCAGCCACCTGCTGCTGGCCGGTGGTGCGGCGGGTTACGCGGCCAGACGGGCGGGGGCGGGGCGCGTCGGTTGTGGTTTAGCGACGCTGACCTACCCGCTTTCCGGCCCGGTCCTGTTTTTGTATTGCAACCCGCCCTACTTGGTCGGCGCGGCCTGGATGCCACTGGCCCTCGCCGGTGGCCTCGGTTTGGCAGCTCGCTGGTCCTTTCGAGATCTGGTGCTCACGTCGGTCGCGCTGGCGATGATGGTGCTCGGCGGCGACCCCCAAACCGCCGTCCATGTGCTGTTGATCGGAACGGCCGTGGCCGCGGTCGCGACCCTTCGTCAGGGACCGCGCGCCGGCGCGGCGACCTGGGGCAGACTGGCGGCAGGATTGGGTCTCGCCGGTCTGTTGTCTTTGCCGCAGCTCATCGGTTCGGCCGACTGGGCCAGGCAGAGCGATCGGTACACGACCGCCGGCGCCGGCAGTGTCGGCGAGGTTTATGACTTCAGCGTCGCGCCGTGGCACTGGGTCGAAACCGTCTTGCCGTACGCCTCGGGCCGGCTATTTCCGACTCACACGCGAGTCAGCCGCGCAATCGCCGACGACGGCCGCACCTGGACGGTGACGCTCTATGCGGGCCTGATTCCCCTAGCGCTGATGCTGCTTCGTTACCGTGATCGGTGGGCCGGACGCGGTCGTGCGTGTGACGCCTGGGACAGCTTGCTGCCGCTCGCGGTGCTCGGTTCGCTCGGCAGTTTCGGCTGCGGCTACCTGCTGCGTAGCCTCAACCCCGGCACTGCGGACTTGTCCGGATGGCCCTTCGGCAGCGACCTCGCTGGTACGGAACTCTCCGGTCCGGCTGCCGATGCGGTCGGCGGGCTGTGGTGGTGGTTGGCGACGTGGGTGCCCGGCTATTCCGGATTTCGCTACCCAGCAAAGTGGTTGATCTTCGCGCCGCTGGGGATCGCCATCGCCGCCGCCAGGCAAGCGGATCGCCGGGGCGTGGATGGCGGGCGATCGTTGGTTGCGCTGCTCACCGGCCTGGTGGCGTTCGCGACCGTGCTGGCGATCGTGATCGTGGTCACCACCGGCGGACTCTTTGGCCAGTCCCGCTGGGCACCGCCGCCCGATTCGATTTGGGGGCCGTTCGACCAGCCCGGCGCGACCACGATGATCGCCGCTTCGTTGCTGGGAGTCGCCGCGATCGCCGCGGCGGCAACGGTTTGGATTCGCTACACCGCAACCCGAAACTCACTTCGGCGACGCCATCACGGCACGGCACTCGTGCTGTTGCTCGGCATCGATCTGGCGATCGTCGGCCGCCCGTTGATCGGAACCGTCGAACGCGCCGCCGAAACGAGTTGGCTTGGGATTCTCGCCGATCACACGGGCACCGCGGGCCCCGGCGCAGATGTGACAGCCACGTTCGCTCAGCTCCCCTTGCGGGTGGTGAGGAGCTCGCCGACGGGCTGGCCAGCTAGCTGGCAACATACCGCTTCCTCAGGCGCCGGCCGAATGCTGGCAGCAGAAGTCGCGATGCGAACCAGCCGCTTCGGCCGCTGGCATCTGGCTGATGGGGTCGCCATTTTCAACCCGCTGCGGTCGTTGGCCTCGGGGCGTGTCGTCGCATTTTGGCGAGCCGCTAACGCCGAGGCACAAGGCCTGAGCGGTACGGAGCGGATCGCACATTGGGATCGACTCTTCGGTTGGTTGGCGGTCGACCGGGTTTGGCACGAACGACAGGTCGCCCGCACGAATCAAGCATCCTTCGCGCCCAGCAGCGATGGCACCACCGCGAGCGGGCAGGCAGCGTCGGCAGGCGGTGTGGCGAAAACCGCAGATGAAGCAACCGAATTGCGTCAATTGCGGGCCTGGGCCCGCGAGTTCCGGCAACGAGATCTGGATGGGGCCTCGCCACGCGTCGTCTGGTTCGGGCGTTGGCAGGAAATCACGCCGGCAAATCGGCTTACCGACGACCGGTTTCGGGAGCGGCTGCGCGAGGTCGTCGGCGATCCGTCCGGATCTGCCTCGCCGTTATTAGAAACGACTCGTCCCGCCGCCCCGCCATTCCGAGGGCGATCGGCTCGGGAGGGGGACGATGACGCTGACGGCGCCAGCCTGACGGTACTCGATACAGGACCGGACCGGTGGCGGGTGCGGGTCGAAGCCGACCGGGCCGGTCTGCTCTGCTGGAAATGGTTCCAAGACGGGAACCTGCGGGCCGTCGCTCGTCCGATCATCGATGGGGACATCGGCGCGCCTCAGTCGTTGCCGGTCCGGCGCTGCGATTACCTGTTCTCCGCGGTCGAACTGCCGAGCGGTCAGTTCGACATCGAACTGACCTACCGCCCCAATTGGTTGATCCCCGCGTTGTCGATCTGGTTCGCTTCCTGGGCCGGTTTGCTCGCGATCGCGGTCGGCCGTCATTGGGGCAAACCGGCTGGTCCTCGCATCTGGCGGTCGAACGCGTCCGACATCTGACGGTAGTGCGGCCCGGCCGTTCCGTCCCCGATCGGATGGCCGTCGACACGATCGGCGAACCACAACCCGCCGTCGGTCCCCATCAGCCAGACCTCATCGGCGTCGCGCAGGTCGGCGGGAAAGAGCGGCCGATGCTGCCAAGGGAGGCCGAGCCGATCGGCCAGACGGCGGATCCGATTCTGGGTCACGCCGGGCAGAACCTGATCGATCGGCGGGGCCAAGCAGATGCCGTCGCGAACGATCGCGATGTTGGCGACCGACGTTTCCGTGATCGAACCGTCCGCGTCGATCAAGACCCCCAAGCCGTCGGGCATCAACAGACGGGCGGCCGCGTCGGCCGAATAGTAATGCAAGCGACAGCGGACCTTGATGTCGCGCGGCCAACAGCGCGGCGAAGGTTGCTGGACATCGGTGATCACGAGCGGTTGGCCGTTCGAACGACGCCGACGGATCGTTTCGAAATCGAGCGGATTCAAATGCATGATTTGGGTCGGGCCGCCGCCGGGGTCGTCGAACCGGCCGGGCGTGGCCAGCATCGTGATCCCGAAGTCGCCCGCCCGTTGGCACCAAGCTCGATTCCGCTCGATCAACGCTTCGATCCTGGCAGCCACTCGGGACTGATCGGTCGGGATGCGGATCAGCAGATGCTCCAGAGTCCTCCGCCAGCGGGCCAAGTGCTGCGCCAGTTCGGCCGGCTTACCGCCATAGGTCCTCAACCGCTCCACGGCGACCACGCCCTGGCGAAAACCGGTGTCGTGAAGGCTGATGGCAATGGCCGCTTCCGGCACATAAGCTTCGCCCCCCTGATCGACCCATGCGACCATCCCGCCCACGTCCGTCATGTTTCCTCCGCTCCCCTTCGTACTTACTTAGCAATGAGCGGTAAAAAAGTGTCCGGAACCTTTTGTGCAAAGCACCCGAAGGGCGAGTTCCTCGCAAAA
>RECD01000124.1 GCA_007694185.1 Planctomycetaceae bacterium | reverse complement strand
TACGCCAACTGACGCATAATCAGGACCGCATCGTCGGTTTGGCCGGTCTCATAGAGCACTCTCGCCATCTGGTATCGCGCGTTGCGATCATCGGGACGCAGCAACAATTGACGCTGCAACAGCACCTTGGCCGAGTCGAAATCATCCCAGTTCAGCGCCTGCACGACCTGCCGTTCGATCCGTTCGTACCGACTCGAAGTCTCTGTGTCTCGGCCCAAATAGAGGACCATCAGGAGTGCCACCATGCAGAACGGGAGCCCCTGGAGTAGCTGGATCCCAGGCAGCGTTTTGATCCAATAGATGCCGAACGCGTAAAAGTCGGTCATCGTCTGGCGAATGACATGCCCGACGGGTTGATCGATGTTCATGGCAATTCCGGGGAAGGCGCCAACGAGGTCAGTTCGTCCGGACCGGCGGCGCGGTGGAGGCTCAAATCCTGCTGCGATTCGTCATCGGCCGACGCACGGATGTCGGGCAGCAGCCGATTTCGGGCGATTTCAAATGCCTGGCGAAAGCGTTCCGCGTCATCCGGGCTGAGTCTTTCCGGGGTTTCCACCCAAAGCTGCAACATCATCAGGTTCTCCTGAACGTCGGTGCCGGGACCGCGGAAACGGCGAACCAGATTGCTGGGGGCCAGCATGCCAGGAGGTGGTGACGCGACGGCGCCGTCATAGGCGATCGCCGAAAACCAGAGGTACCCGTTCTGGTAATCCGACGGGCTCGACGCTCGCTTGAAGCGAGCGTAGGCGTACTCGGGGCTGCCGAAATCCGATTCCGTCGACGCCAGTGGTGACGCTTCGGTCAAGACGCCCCGATCGACAAGATGCCAATCGAGATTTTCGTAACAAAAACAGAGTTCGTGCCAACCGAAATAGGGTTGGCTGAGCACCAGTTGGCCTGACAACCGATGGTCGCCGATCGTCCAAACGTCGGCAGCCAAACCGAGGCGACGTTGGCCGGTGTCACGCGCTTGTTCATGATCCTTGACAGCAAGCGTCCCCAAACGCTCCCCCAACACATCCGATGAAGGGACAAACAGATTTTGCAGTGCCAGCTCGACCGGTCGCTCGGGCGATTCGTTTCGGGTGAGAGACATGCCCGCCCAGGTGGCCAGACCGAGTGATATCAAGGCCACCAAGGTGTTCAACCCGATCATCAGTGGCTTGGAACCGCCCTGCTCGGTCGCGGGTAAATTGCGTGGTGGTTGGTAGGCGGCTTCGCTTGAAGCGGGCTCGTCGTCCTCCGCAGGGAGTTCCCAATCCGACGGGATCAAGGCGAGCCGCTTATCCCAGATCATGGCGAGCGAGTTTTCTGAGACCGGCTCATCGATCCAGCCAAATCCCACCGGGTGAAGGAGTGCTCGAACGAGGCGATCGAAAGAGATCAACAGCCCGAACGCGATCAGCAGGGTGACGTATCCGATCAGTTCGTGTGGCCAGCCGGTGGTGGCGTCGAACCCGAGCCGCACGTCGACAATCGCGACGATCGAAATTCGCAGCGCGTTGCCGAGGATTGCCAGCAAGATCGAGGCTGCGAAGTAGGCGGGGGCAAGCCACAAACGGTGGCGGCTGATGCTGACCAACAGCGCCGCAACGAACGCCAGCGTGAACACGGATTGAACCCCGCTGCAGGCTTCGGCGACAAACAGGTCGCGGTGTGCCAGCGAGATCACGTTGCCGGTCACCAAATGGGGAGTCCAGGTCCCATCCAGAAAGACACTCGCCAATTGCGTCGAAAACCGCTGCAATTTGACGATCAGGAATTGGTCCCATCCCAACGGCAAGCGAAGCACCATCGCCATCGGCAACGCCAAGCCGATCAGTCGCTTGCCATCGGGCTCGTGGGAAACCCAAGCCCAGGCGGTAAAGACGAGCACGAAAGCAAGTGCCCCCAGCCAGGGCGAGAAGGCGAGCACGCCGATCGCTAAGACGGCGAGCCCCGCAGCAATCAAGCCCCAGGCGATCAAGCCTCGGGGAACCGAGGCTCGGCGGTCCCAGCGGAAGCCGATCAAAGCCACCACGGCGACCAAAGCCACCGGAACAAACTGGTAATGCTCGATCCGGTAGGACCAGAGTTGGATCAGATAGCGGGCAAAGAGTGGCAGCGTCGCCAGCAGCAAACAGAGCCAAAACCCGAAAGCAGCGAGAGTCGCCCATGGACTCAGCGGCATCTGCCCCGAGCAAGACAGGGTGCTCGTCGACGGGTCCCGATTCGAAGCTTCATCTTGGGACATGGCAAGTCGGGGCTAGCGACAAAAAACAAACGTGGGAAGAAAATCAATATCGATAAGGGGCCGCCCCGAACCTGAACAACTGTACGTGTTTGACAATTGGCAAGTTCGCTAGAAAGCTCCCGAGATGAAGCTGCGACGATCCCGCAGCTACGTCGGATGGCAAGAGACCATCCGGCGGAGTTTCAGACAGACAACTGTTGCTGAGCGTTGCGGTCTTCACGGTGTCGTGACAGACCGCGGAGAAACACCAAATAAAGGCCTCAGGCGCGTCGGGGTGTTTTTCAGCGGCTCAATGCGGCCTTCAAGCGGCGTAGCGGATTGCTAAAGGCTGCGGCAGACTTTGAGGCGGCAGTTGTGGACGTCCTCCGCGAACGCCGACGGACGCAACGACCCAATCCGATCCCCAATCCGCCAACCAACAGACCGATGGTTGCCGGTTCCGGTACGACGGACGCATCGTTCGCGGTGAGCTGGATCCAATAATTAGCGCTTGCTACGTTGCCACCCTTGACGAATCTTTCGAAGGAAACGAAATTTTCAGTGAGATTTGTTTGAGAAGTCTCCGCCATAAAAATAAATCCCCCGCAGCACCCGCTGGTCATTTGTACTGCGTAACTCTTACCTCCGCTAAGGGACCAAGTCTTCAAGTCATTGAATCCGATCACAGTCACAGACTTAACCTCAGCGGATATTCGTTGAGGAACCCTGTAAACACCGCTAGCAGTCGCCAAAGGGGTCGCGTTTCCCACCTCGAAAAGATTCACTGAGAAAGTGATATCTCGGTCAAGCGACGGGTGTGATGACCCGACTGCAAAGTAGATGCTCTCAAGGGAGAAATTGACACCATTCGCTACTTGGAATTGAACACCATGATTTGTCGTAAAATTGTTGGAGGCACCGTTGATCCTGCCGGTATCTAAACCGTTCGTGGAATCAAAAACGACGAGTCCGGCCTGAGCGGCACCACAAGCGAATGCAAAGCCGACCGCGACAGCGAAACGAAGCAAGCTACTACACACAGACGGTCTTCCTGAAAAACCTTACAGATAACGAGCCCTCCTGTGCGACAAGTCGCGTTTGGGGACCCGATAGTCATGATACGCACGCCGTCGATCCCCGCATAGTTCCAAACCCAGACTTTTCCTGGACTCTTTTTTGCGTACCTTGAGGACCATTGTCACCGGAATCACAATTTGATTCCAATGAGTCGTCAGCTCAGTGCTGGCATTTGTGGACAAACAACTGTAGCGACTTGTCAAGGCTGGAGGTTGGCGTCCGGTGCTCGCTGAAGACGCGATCAGCCGATTGATGCTTTGGCGGCTTTTTCTACCGCTTCGGCGGTGATGCCGAATTTGGCGTAAACTTGGTCGTAAGGGCCACTGGCGCCGAACCCTTCCATGCCGATGAAGCGGCCGGTGAGCCCTAAATATCGGTCCCAGGACATCCGGATGCCGG
>RECD01000019.1 GCA_007694185.1 Planctomycetaceae bacterium | reverse complement strand
GCCGAATGATTCATGCCGAGGTGCTTACCACCCGCGTCCCGTATCGGTTTCCGTTATCCACTTCTCCAATCGTCGTAACGCGAGATGAAACACCCCATCACCTTGACGCGGCGCGGTTACTTGGCCGCCTTAGCCCTGTTGGGACTTCTCCCGCGAGACCGAGCGGGTGCGGATCAGCCGGCCGAGCCCACACCGACTGGCAAGACGGTGCTGATCGTTGTCGGCCCGAGCAACCATCCCCCGGGGACTCACGAAGTCGCCGCGGGGGGACGGGTCATGGAGTTCTCGCTTCAGCAAGCATCCGGGATCGGTCCGATCCGCACGCGGGTCACAATGGGCTGGCCGCATGAGGAGCCTTGGTTGGATTCGGTCGACACGGTCGTCTTCATCGGCGACGAGTTCCCGCCGCACAAATTGCCCAATTCCGAAGGAATCATGAGCGAACTGACCGCCATGATGGACCGTGGCTGCGGCATCGCCTGCATCCACTTCGCGACCGGGCTGCGTGAACCCGACGTCGCTCCCGACGGCGAACACCCGCTGCTGCATTGGATGGGCGGCTACTTCGCCAGTCGCTGTTCGCATCACAAGTCGATCGCAAGGATCTTCCCCGCAGCCGAAATCCTGCCGGCGACGTCCGCAGACGCGGGCGGTTCGCCTCACCCGGTGCTGCGGGGATGGCAAGCCTTCACGCTGAACGACGAACCCTACATCGACAATTACTTCGGCCCCCCGGGACATGCTCAAAAAGCGGGGTTGATCGAGTTCGCCGTCTCGATGCTGCCGCCCGAAGCGCCCCGGCGTCAAGTCGTCGCCTGGGGGATCGAACGTCCCGACGGTGGCCGCGGCTTCGGGATCGTGATGCCGCACTACTATCGCAATTGGCAACTCGCCGACCTGCGAACGCTGATCCTGAACGGGATCGTCTGGTCCGCCGGTGCCGAAATTCCCGCGGACGGCGTCCGTGTCAACTTACCCGATCTGTCTACCTTCGAACCGGCGGGGTCATAGCTGGCCGGCGTGCTGATATGTTCGGCGTCGCTGAAGAGGTAACGCTGCTTGCCGCCCGACCGGATCAAGCTGACGTCCGCTTCTTCGGCTTGAAAATTTCCGTCGCCGTGCCGAAATGGACTTCGCCGGCATTCATCAGCGTTTCGCTGAGTGTCGGGTGGGGGTGGACCGATTCCGTGATGTCGTGCATCTCGCAACCCATCTCGATCGCCAACACCGCCTCGGCGATCAACTCGCCGGCACCCGAACCGACGATACCGCAACCGAGCACCCGGTGAGTCTCGGGGTCGACCAACCACTTGGTCAAACCCTCGGTGCGTCCCAAAGCTTGCGCCCGTCCGCTCGCCGCCCACGGGTAGACCTCGATGTCGACCGCCCGACCGGCTCGCTTCGCTTCGTCCTCCGTCAAACCGGCCCACGCGATTTCCGGATCGGTGAAGACCACCGCCGGGATCGCCGCCTTGTCGAATGCCGATGCTTTGCCAGCGATCACTTCGGCCGCCACACGCCCCTCGTGACTCGCCTTGTGAGCCAACATCGGGTCGCCCGCCACATCGCCGATGGCAAAGATGTGCGGGTCGGCGGTCCGCTGTTGATGGTCGACTTCGATGAACCCGCGGTCGTTGACGACGACTTGCGTGTTCTCCAGCCCCAAGTCCCGAGTCACCGGCCGCCGGCCGACCGAAACGAGTACCCGGTCAAACCGCTCGTGTCCGAACTTGCCCGGTCCCTCGAAAGTGACCTGGACCTGATCGTCGACCGCGGCGACCGAGCCGACATGAGTGTTCAAGTAAACACGCCCTTCGAGCAGCGTGTCGATCCGCTTCGCCAACGGCTTGACCAGATCGCGATCAGCCCCTGGCAACAAGCCCTCGGCCAACTCGACCACCGTCACCTTCGTTCCCAAACGGGCGTAGACCGACCCGAGTTCCAAGCCGATGTACCCGCCGCCGATCACCAGCATCGTCTTGGGGATGTCCTTCAGCGCGAGCGCCCCGGTGCTGTCCATCACCCGGTCCGAACCGACATCGAACGCGGCCGGCATCGCCGGGACGCTGCCGGTCGCCACCACGCACTGATCGAAGGTCAACACGCCGCCTTCGGGAATCCCCGAATCGTCGCTGTCGTCAACCGGCTCCAATCGCAACGTCGTGCTGTTGAGGAACGAGCCACGAGCCCGGATCACCTTGACTCCACGACGCTTCGCCAAGCCGGCTAGCCCGCCGGTCAGGTTATCGATCACCTGTTCCTTGCGGGCTCGCAACTTGTCGACGTTGATGCGGGGGGTTTCCGAAAACTCGACGCCCCAATCGTGACTCAACTCGTCGACCTCGCCGATCACTTTGGCGACATGCAACAGAGCCTTACTGGGGATACAACCTCGGAGCAGGCAGGTACCGCCGAGCCGCTTATCGGCTTCGACGATGATCACCTCCAGGCCCTCATCGGCCGCCAAAAAAGCGGCCGCGTATCCACCCGGACCCCCACCCAAAACGACAACCGGACAATGCATGAAAGCTCGACCTATCGACTGAGGAACTCGACGACGCTGTTCGCGTCAACCGGCAGGCTGATGTCGCTCGGGCCGGGCAATCCCAGGACGGAGACCTTCAAGTTCTCGCTGTCCATCGCGACCCAGTCAAGCGAATCCGGCGGTTGGTTGGCGATCACGCCCCGGTACAGGTTGCGGACGTTCTCACGCGGCATGACCTCGACCACATCGCCCGGACGCAGCAGGTAACCCGGCTTATTCACCTTCACACCGTTGACGCGGAAGTGACCGTGCGTGATCCCCTGACGGGCCTGCGGACGAGTTTTGGTGAATCCGGACCGACGCACCACGTTGTCTAACCGGCGTTCGCAGGTCAACAGCAACACCTGGCCGGTGTTCCCGACACGGTGCTTGACCAGTTCGAAGTAGCGACGCAATTGGCGTTCGCCCAGCCCGTAATAGTGCTTGACTTTCTGCTTTTCGGCCAAGCCCGCACCGTAGTTGCTCGGCCGACGGCCACCGCGAGTATGCATCCCCGGCGGCGTGGCGCGACGGTCCGACGCCCGAGTCGCACCCGCGTTTTCATACAACATCGCCCCGAGACGGCGATTCACTCGGGCCTTCGGCCCCGTATAACGACCCATGCTCTCACTTTCCTCAACAGGTGGTCTTCGACCGATCTCACCAGGGCGGGCAAAGGAACCGCTCCGGCAGCAACCGACCGCCAGCCGTTCGCGAACCCGGTAAGGGCCTCGGAAACCGGCTGTTTTTCGGCGTGATCCGAAAAAAACGGCGAAAACACTTCGCCGCCGCTCACGCCCGATATCAAAATGGGGTTTTCAACCGCTCGCCGGCATTCCCGTCGCCAAACCTTCGTCCGCAAGAGTGATGCCACTGCCGTTGAAGCGATCCAGTGTCGTCGCTGACCCGCCCTTTTGCAAGGGCACCCCGCAATCCCTTACCGCCAACGAACCAACGCTTCCCGCCATCACTTCCCATCACCCCCAGAGGTCATGTAGCGACCGCCATCCGTCAACGGATTTGGCGTTCAAGCAGCCCTAGCCGAGCCCAACGCAATCCGCTAACTTACCGCAGCAGTGACCGCGCAAGCGCCCGTGGCACAATTGGATAGCGCGTCGGCCTCCGGAGCCGAAGGTTACAGGTTCGAATCCTGTCGGGCGTACT
>RECD01000215.1 GCA_007694185.1 Planctomycetaceae bacterium | reverse complement strand
CTGTTGCCCGGCTACGCCGGATTGCAACAAATTTTGCATCTTAGCTCTCCTTCTTGTTTGGCTTTGAACGCAGTTGCCCGGCTACACGGGATTGCAACCCGTGATGAGTGCATCCTCCTTAAGCCCTAAAGAGTTGCTTTGAACTCAGTTGCCCGGCTACACGGGATGGGTGTGTGTTTTGCCACGCTGCTTGAATAAGCCGGTTGACAGGGGTGGCGATAGCAACTGCCAGCAGTCGACGTTTGCTAACGTCTGTTTTTCGGTAACCGGACGCTAACGCTTGCCGGATGATGGCCCGTAGTCCTGAAACCTATTGCCGAACGGTTTGTGGGACGAATTCTCAGGCCGATTTGGCCGTTCGCGACGCCACTCTCGCGTTGCCGCCCGCGATTTCCCTTTCGCCTGGTATCCGGGCTGCCGCCAACTAAACTGCGGGGAAGCGTTCTGTCCGTCTCCCCGAATCGCCGACCGGTTTCGTCCGGACGCGGCTGACCCGATGGCCTGCCATGCGCGATACCCACCCGGATGACTTTCGTAGCCTGAATCTTCTTCAAGGTCATTTCATGCCAACAGACGAGTCTTCGATTGCCAAACTTCCGGCTCACAAGATCCCGGTTGACGATTTTCAGGTGAAGCTGTTGTGGCCCGTCTTCCTGCAGCCACTGAGGAATCATGACGGCATCTTGGTCGACCCCGAATTGGAGACGGTCGAGCGCCCCGATTTTTTGACCGTTTGGTGCGACCGGATCATCAGCCGGGGCGAAAATGGCAAAGGTTGGAAGGAACTCGACAAGCCGTTCCCTCGCATGGATGGCCCCGACGCGCTGGCGGAGTATGCCGAGTTTTGTTATTTGCATCCCTTTGTCCGTAATCTGCTCTACAAAACCCGCGATGATATCCGCTCGGGGTGGTTGCAGAATGAAAGCCTGAAAAAGATAAGCGAAGTCATCGCGGCGAGCAATAATCGCAACCTGCGGATCCTGCAGCGCGATGATCTGGCTTCTTTGACGGTGACCTGCAAATACGACAATTCAGAACTCAGCAAGGACGAGCAGGAAGGCTGGTTGCAGGCGGAGATGCCGATCACGTCCTGTTGGTTGTATCTGTTCGACACCCAGGTCGCGCTACTGGAAATTCACTTGTCGGGGAAGCCGGACAAGGCGGACACTGGCGACCCACCGCCCGCAGCCTATTCGTGGCGACCGAAATCGGATGAAGAAAAGGGGTGGGAAACGGTGCCGCTGAATCTCAGCATGGTGTTGAAGCTGCAAGATGTCGTCCGTCGACTCTACTCCGCCTTTTGGGACGTCGGCAGCGATTCGGTGAAGGGCGATCAGGCGGCCAAGGCCAGAGTTGATGAAGGGCATTTCGACTTCAGTCACAACTCGCACACGCCGGCCCGGTTGACGCTGCGGATGAAACACGGCAGCCGATCGGTGACGAGCCATTTCGGTAACTTTCCCTTTCCGGATGATCCGCCCGAGTCCACGCAAGCCGAGGATGGCGGCGGTGGTCTCGGTGGTCTCGAGCCCCCACCGAAAACGGCAGCCGATGCGATCAGGGCTCACCAGGAACATGTGTTCGAACATCGCGAACCGTTTACCGAATCGGTCTGGAAAACGGTAATCGCACCGCTGGAGCCGATCCGGCTGCGAAACCCAAACCCAAACCCAAACCCAAAATCAAAATCAAAATCAAACGAAGCGGACGACAGCTCGGCATTCCCGATCAGTTTCGAGCACATCTTGGACGAACGCATGCCGATCATGAGCTACATCGCGATCGGGAAGTCGAAGTCGGATGACGCGGATAAGGCGCCCGCATTGATTCGGCGGATCAATGACGGAGATTGGATGCGGTTGGCGTTCATCGATGATCCCGGAGATTCGACGTTATACCCCTACAGCCCTGATTTTTTGGGTGCAAACCCCTTGGCGGGCGTCGCTTACGATCGCTTTTGGCATCCGACGGGCAAGCCCCCCGCTCAGGATTGGTTTACCACACGCTGGCTGACCACCGGATACAGTTTCAGCGGTGTGGGAGAATCGAAAAGTAAAGATTTTTTTGCGAACCCACGCAGTGGCGCCCTGTCGCATTTCAATAACCATTACTTTGCGCTGATGATGTTGGCGCAGGTGCAACGTGCCGGTTTGCTGAGGTTCAAGTTCAAGTTGCCTGAAAATTACGAGGTCTTGTGGTCAAGGACCCAGGGGCGTGGGACGGAACGCGACCGACCGATCGATGAGCAAAGCGAGCGGAGGCAGCGAAACGAACTGCAGAATCGATTTCGAGATCGAACGCGAGAGCTGAAGAACGAGTTCAATTACTTCAAGGCCCACTATTGGTGTACGGAGGTCAGCAACCAGATTCAGGGACAAGAATTGTTCGACATGATTCGCAAACATTTGAGGCTGGACGCCTTGTACGCCGAGGTGCAATCGGGGGTTGAGGATGCCGAAAAGTTGACCCGCCAGCATGATGACGATCGCCGGCGAGAGTGGCAGTGGTCGGTCAGCATGATCGGGCTGGTTTACGTCCTCGGTTCGGCGTTTTGCCTGCAAATGCTGGATGTCCTGAAACAGCATGCGATTGCGAGTGCGGTCTTGGTCGTTATGGGGTTTTCCGCGATCCTTTACCTGATCGAGCCCGAGGTTTTGAGCCAGATCGGTAGCCGGTTATGGAGCCGTTTCCCGGCCCGCGAGGCGAGCAGTCGCAGTACGAAATCAGTTTTTGGTTGGTTGCGAAACGTCAGAATGAATTTTGGTAATTGGGTCCCCTGGTTGGTGTTGCTCGCCTTCCTGTGCTACCTGGGCGTCATGGGTGTTCGCTATCTGGGGCGGGACACTGGGGCCGATCCGGGCGTTCCTGACGCGTTGCCGGCTGCTACCGGTTCCATCGATCCGCTGCCGCCGATCATGATTCAGGATTCGTCGATCACGGTGACACTGCCGCCGGATTGGAGCGGTCCGTTACGGCGGGTGGTGACGGAAAATGGTGAGTCGGACTCGGCCGACCAAGCTACGGATTCGACCGTGATACCGCCGGCGGCGACACCGATCGAACCCGCGACGAATGAGCCGATCGGAACTTCGGAAGCGGACGAAACATCCGACGAGGATCAGTCGGTGTCGAGGTGAGCGGCAAGTAAGCCAGCAGGATCGAAGTTGAGCCGCGATGCATTGGCACCCCAGAACCCGGAATCGGGTAAGGCACCGCCGAACCAAGCGTCCGGTGGCGGGGGGGACGCGTCGACTAGAGCTTGAACCAGTGCCCCCTGGCCGAAGAACGCGACGGTCGCCGGTCCGACGACCAGCAGGTTGATAAAGCCGGGGCCGCCGAAAAAGGGTTCCAGCATTTCGGCGACCAGGCCGCCACGAACGGCGGTCTGTACAAGCGTCAGCCTGCCGTCGCACAGCAGTTCTGCCAGCGTGGCGGCCTGGCGAGCTTGGTCGAGCTGTTCGGCGGTTACCCCTTGGGCCGCTAGGTCTTGTTGGCGGACCTGGCGAATTTCTTCGTCGCTCGCGGGCGGTACTAAAGCCCGCATGGCGGTGATGTAGCCACGGTCGTTTGCCGCGACCAACGCATCCCAGCGTGACCATTCGGATTCGGGTAGTCGCAGCAGCGAGTGGATTTGTTCGAGTGATGTCGGGGCATCACGCCCGGCGCGTTCCCCATGGTGGTCGATCAGCAGGCAGCGATCGATCAGTTCGGCGGCCAGATCGGGCTCCAGTTCGATCAACACCGGGATTTTTCCGCGGCGGATCGTCGCCGCGATTTCATCCGCGTAGGCGGACGCCTTGGCCCCCCAGCCCAACTCGCGGTCGAAAGTTTCGATGCCCTGCCGTGCCAGTAGTTCGGCGATCGTCGCCATTTCCAGGTCCGCACCGCCGAGGAAGCCGATCCAATCGGTTGGCGATTCGCCCGCCGGCATTGAGTTTGCGGGGCTGGTCGCGGAACGCGGCAACCGGTCGCCATCGAGCGGGTCGGTTTTGTCTTGGGACGTTTTTGAAGTCATCTTACAACCTCCACCCAACCGACCAGTCGGGCGTCGTAGCCTCGGTTTTCGGCCAACATGCCTCGATGGACGAGTTCTCGTTGGACCATCGGTTCCAGGACGTCGCTGAGCAGGTTTAACGGCGGTTGGCCTGCAGTCGCGGCCGGTTCGAGTTGAAATCGGCGGTCGGGCAGCTTTTCCCATGCGGGGATTCGTTGGCCTTCGTCGTCCACGGCCAGCGTGAGCATCTGGTTGCGGGTTTCGCCCCGTTCCCCCTGCGTCGTGACGTGCCAGATCGACAGGACGCCGGTGCGGCCATCGTCGGAGCGGACGCGAATGCCGATCTGGTCGTCGGGTAAATTGCGGAACCGCCGCAGGTACTGGACCACGACGGGATGATCCAGCCCCAGCAGGTCGACCTGCTCGGATTCGATCGACGTGTCTCGGTCGGTCGTGAAGCGAAGCGGATGCCCGTTGTCCGGCGTGTTGATGACGTACACGCCTGGCCCTTCGGGATGGAAACGGTCGCCGTCCTCTTCGGCGGCCGTTCGTACGAAACGGACGATTTCGTTCATCCCTGCGGACGTGTCGGCGAACGGTTGGTAATCGTCGAGTGAGAAGCCGTCGAGGTCTTGGAACAATTCGTAGACGACGTTTCGTGCTTCGGAAGCGTTCGACAGTGCCTGTTCCAGTTCGAGCCGTGTTCGCTTCAATTCCGGGTCGGAAATCGCCTGGGCGTACAAGCTTTCGTAGCTGAGCCGTTCCGAAAGTTGGCCGAGAATCTGTGAGCGGAGGTCTTCGGCGACATCGCCATGTTCATCGACCTTGCCGAGCGCCTTAGCGATCTCCTTCAGCTTATCGTCCAGCAGCAAAAAGATTTTGCCTTCGATCGTGTCGGACAGGACCAAGTTGTAGACTTGGGCCGTGTGCTTTTGTCCGTACCGATGGATGCGTCCGATACGTTGTTCCAGGTCCATCGGATTCCAGGGTAGGTCAAAATTAAACAGCACGCGGGCGTGTTGCAGGTTGATCCCTTCGCGGCCGGCGGCGGTGCAAATCATCACGCGGGGCCCATGCGGCTGCTTGAACCGTTTTTCGGCGGCCAGCTTGCTGCCATGGTCACCACCTTTGAGCACCACGACACCCTGGCCGGGATAGGCCCGTTCGATTTCTTCGCCCAGCATTTCGACGCTGCCGAGGTAGGTGGCGAAGATCACGACCCGCTCGGATGGGTCCTGTTGCCAAAGCGTGCCGAGGGCGTTGATCAGATTTCGGACCTTGGTTTCGGTTTCGGATGGGAACTTCGCCAGCAGGTCGCGAATCCGTTGCCGTTCCTCGGGAAGAGCGATTTCGACGGTGATGATCGCCGAGTCCTCGGAGCCGGAGGTCGCCGTTTCCGATGAATATTCGCTCGACAAGATCGCCAGGTCGTCGTCGTCCA
Source organism: Planctomycetaceae bacterium (assembly GCA_007694185.1). Classification (GTDB taxonomy): domain Bacteria; phylum Planctomycetota; class Planctomycetia; order Pirellulales; family Pirellulaceae; genus UBA6163. The sequence continues at coordinate 11,783 of RECD01000215.1, read as the reverse complement.
TCTTCTTGGCGATTCGGCGTTTGAGGTCAGCCAATTGGCGTTCGGCTTCGATTTGGCCCGACCGGTCATCCGCCAGGTGAAATTCCGACCGGATCCATTGGCGGGCTTCCGCAAAGGCCGCGTCCCGGGCGTCGATATCGAGCTTTCCGTCGTGCAGCAGTCCCTCTTGCACGGTCAAGGCGATCAGTCGACGACGTAGCGTGCGGTGGACGGCGGCGAAGCTGGATGCGGCGATTTTCTGGAAGATCGTCATCACGAAACCGAGCGCCCGTCCCTGGTTCCCACGTTGTTTGGCGAGGGCAAACCCGTCCATCAGGTAGACGCTCAGATCGTTGTAAAAATCCCGTTCCACTTCGGACATCACGAACGATTCGGTATGGACCCAGCGGCGGGCGAACAACGTCGAACCGTCCGGTCGGCAGGCGTCGGCTTTCGTGCGGCGGAAGACGATCGCGTTCAGCCGATGCCGGTTCTGGACCATGTCGTCGGGTGACGTGAACAGGGTCGGATCGAGCAACTGCATCAGCATGAAGAACCGGTGATGGTCGCCTTGGTGCGGGGTGGCCGACAACAAGATCAGATCGCGGCAGTGGCCGCGGAGTGCTTCCGCCAACCGGTAATTGTCGGTCTTCTTCACTTTGCCGCCGGCTTTGTAGGCGGTCAGGTGTTGGGCTTCGTCAAAGATGACTAAGTCCCACAACGGCGCGTCGAGCAGCCGTTTGACGCGGGATCGTCGTTTCAGCGTGTCGACGCTGGCGATCAGGCGGTCGTGCTTGGCGAAAGCGTTTGACTTTCGGTCGGTCACATCGCCCTGGCTGCCGAAGACTTCGAAGTCGAGATGGAAAACCTCGTTCAGTTCGCGGTGCCAATTGTTGACCAAGCCGGCCGGGACGACCATCAACGCCCGATTCAGTTCGCCGCGACTCGCCAATTCACGCAGGACCAACGCCGATTCGATCGTCTTTCCCAAGCCGACCTCATCGGCGATCAGGAACCGACGTGGCGACGCCGTGGCGATCCGGTGTGTCAGCACGACCTGGTGTGGCAGCAGATCGATCTTGGCAGAAGTGAGCGCCGCGGCACTTTCGATCAGCGGCAAGGCATGGGCTTGGTACGCCAGCCAGGCTTGTCGGTTGCGATTTTCGCCCGCGCCGACATGGCGGACGATCTGTTCGGACCGGCCGAAAATCGGAGTGATCGAGGCGACCGGGACCTGACGCTCACCACCGCCAACAAAGAATGCACGTACGAACCCGTGGGAGACCGCGCCGGCGATCACCCCGTCGCCGAGTTCGGCGTGGCGGATCCGTTGTCCCGGTTCCAGAGGCGCCGGCCGATGGTCTTCACCCACGCGGATCGGCTCCCGGGAACAGGCCTTCTTTCCAAAGCGCCCCCAGCAGGTCACCGTCTTTGGCACAGGCAGCGATTTGCGGGTCGTCTTGGGCTCGCTGTACGGCGGTGTAACCGGCCGATTTCACCAACCAGAAGACATCTTCCAGACGGGTGGCATTGAGGAAATCGGGCGAGTGGGTCGAAACGAACACCTGGCCGCCGCGGTTCGCGTAATCCCGGAACTCTTCCGCCAATTCGGCCAACAACGAAGGGTAGAGCTGGTTCTCCGGTTCTTCGATGCACAACAGCGGATGCGGGTTGGGATCGTGCAGCAGCACCAGGTAGGCCAGCATTTTGATCGTGCCGTCGGAGACGTGGCGTGCCAAAAATGGGTCCTGGAAGCTGCCGTCTTGAAAACGGAGCAGCACTCGTCCTTCCTCCGTCGTCTTCGCTTCGACCTTAGCCAAACCGGGGATGCGAGCGGACAATTTTTTCAAGATCGCGTCGAAGACATCACGGTGCTTGCGGAACAGGAACTGGATCACCAAAGCCAAATTATCGCCGTCGGTCGACAGGTGTTCGGCATGGGCGAATTCTGGTTCGGGGCGCGCTTTGCTGATATGGAAATCCGACACATGCCAATTTTCGATCAATTCCCCGAGCGCCACGACGGCGGGAAAGCGTTCGAACTGGGCCAGGCCTTTGATCGCCAGGATGTCCTGGTTTTTCAGCGTTTGCTCTTCGCGTCGTAGGTCCTGTTCGTTTTCGACTTCGTCCACCTCGTTGGTGACGGCGACGCCGGTACCGCGAGAGAAATTGAGGAAATTCCAAGGCTGGCCTTTGCTGCCGCGGCGGTACTTCAAGACCTCGCGGGTCACGACGGGCCTGTCATTCTCTTCGGCGACATGCAGCTCGTAAGAGATTCGTGGCGAGTCTTCGGTTTGGCGAAACTTCAGCTCGATCTCGATGTCGCCAGCGCAGTCGCGGCTGCGGACTTCGGCGAAACCGCGGCTGCCGCCGAGTCGCGTCAGCGCGGTGTGGACGTTGTCTCGCATCGCGTCGCGGAGGAAGCCAAAAACCTGGAACAGGGTCGATTTTCCGGTCCCGTTGGCACCGACCAAAACGGCCAATCGCGGGATGTCTTTCATTTCGACATCGCGGAAGGCACGGAAGTTTTTCAGCCGCAGGTATTCCAGTTTCATGATGCGAGTTCGGGTTGCCGGAAACCGGACGCTAGCGCGTTGCGGCTGATGGTGGGTTGTCGGGACGGGGTTGTGATCGCTAGGAAATTCTCGGGTGGTAAAGGCCGAGGCGGTTGCCTTGGGCGTCGTGAATTTCCTTCAGGTCGCTCTGCGCGCCGTTGAACAGGCAATGGCTGAGCGGGATCTGGTGGCTTCGATGTTCACCGCCGCAGTGCCACAGCCAAGCGTCTTCGCTGAGGTGGTGTTTGAGTCGGGATGGTTCGACCATCCAGAAGACCAGTGCCGCCTGGTCGCCTCCGCCGGCGACCTCTCGCTGGTACGACACGAGAGCTTGGTAGATCTGTTGTTCCAGCCAGTGCGTTATCGGATCGGGTGGGAGGGCGTCGAGAACGCTCTCCAGACCGGCGACGACCAGCGCGTCGTCGGCCAGCAGGGAATCGACGTCGTTCCATCCCGCGTCGTGAAGGCGCAGGAACCGACGCAGGCTGATCACCCGATCCGGCGGGCAGAGCTTATTCAGTTCGTCGGCATCCCACAGAAGGGAAATGCCGCGACGATTCCAGAGGTCGTCGTTCACCAAGGGTGCTGGCATGGCTTAGCCCTCCAGGTCGAACAGAGATGGTTGGTTGCTGGGCTGTTTGCTGTTTCTCGTCAGCCAGGAGGCGTAGATCTGTTTGGCGCGTTTGGCGGCGGCCTTCATCGCCGGGTCGCAGCCGTGGTTGACAAACCAATCGAGCAGGTCGCTGGTGGCGGGGTGGGGAATGAATTTGCCGCTGTTGAGCGTGTCGCTCAATTTGATCCCGCTGTCCTCGTAGCAGGCGCCGATCACGAAATAGGTCTGGTCGAAATCGCGTGCCATCCCTTTGCGATGTTTCGCTTTCCAGTCGATCGCCCACTGCACCGGGTCAGCGACGGTGAAGACCTTCTTCAGTTCGGTACACCAGCCACGTTCGAGGAATTCGGACGGGGAGACACCGGTGCCGCGGAGGTGTTTCTGCATCTGGTCGCGATCGAGACTGGTCTTGTCGGCGAACAGGCGGAGGAATTGCCGGGTGTAGGGTTCGGCGAGGACGGGCGGCGCTTCGCTGGCGGTATCGTTTTCGTCATCGAGCAATTGGTTGATACCGACGAGTGCATCCTTGACGGTGAACGCGTCCTGGCGTCCTTTTTCGATGTAGACCTTGCCGTAGTGACGGGAGTAGTACTCCAGCGCCTTACCGCGCCGGATCACCTGCAGGTCGGCCTCGCCAAGTCCTTCTTTTTGGTGTTGTTCGATGATCTCTTTGAGTTGGCGAACATCCTTCATGATCTGCCGCCGCAACCGAGCCCAACTGATCGGCGCGGGATCTTCGAGACGTTTGCGACAGACGTGAATGATGTCAAATTCAACCATTTTTGACCCGAATTCGCCATTTCCTTTAGTCTCGTCACTGCGTATCGGATAAGCCGCCTCCAAGTAAAATCCGGAATCAAACAAGCTTTCAAGCACAGCAACCCACGGTCCATCTTCATTGTGGTGAAATGTAAATGCGAGCACACCAGATGGCTTCAGTACTCGTTGTGACTCACGCCAGCATTCAGTAAGTAATCGCTGATAGAACTCCTTGGGATCGGATGGGTTCCTTGCTGGGTTGGAGACCGCTTCGAGATTCTTTGGGGTGCTTTCTGACTTGAAAATATCAGGCCGTAGCCGTACCATTGCCGTCTTGATCCATACGTAAAAAAAATCGGATAGTTCACTGTACTGAACCAATCTCTCAAATGGTGGGTCCGTAATAACAAGGTCAACAGATTCTTTTGAAACGGTCGCGAGGTCTGTCGATGATCGGCAGTCGAGTACTGCGTTGTTCAGAACTCGATCATTCGGATAAATCTTGGAGCTTTTTCCGGTCAACAAAGTAGCAATTTTCGGTACCTTCGAAGCCAGGTCTTCGTTGGCGATCAAGTCCCACGGTCGCTGTTTCCAACTCAGGCCGGATATGAGCGGTTTGGTCGTTGAAGACCAAGGGCCATAGCCCATCGGTGGAAACATTCCCACTTCAACAACATTGGGCTTCGGATGGAAGTTGCTATTTGATAAAGCAGGTGCAAGCTTGTCCATCGTTAGATGCCAAAAAGATAGCATGCATTGATTTCGAAGATACTGCTGAAAAGAGCCCAGGACGAACATTGCGGTGCCATTGTCATTGCTTGTTCTCGAAAAAATCGCGCGAAGCAGCATTGAATGCCCAAGCAGTTGTCGAGAGTTGAATAAGTCGCGCCAGTACCGAAATCCATGCCCAGGCAAGTCGTTTTGTATCGGGGTCATGTAACCATAAGGGATCTTTTCGCTTGGATAAAATCCTTTCAGGTCATGCCCTTTTCGATGCAGCCATTCGCTATGGCTTTTGTCATATTGCTGTTGACGCGGAGTGTCAAAGAAACGACCCGCGTACGGGGCCTTTTCTCGGTTGCACTCTGGGCAGTATCCCTGATGGGAATATAGGGCGAAGGCGGGGCTCCCACCCGTCGATGCAATGCCGGCCAATAAATCCTGACTTCGTCCACAGGTTTCGTTCCTGCACTTAAACAGTTTTTGCCTTGGAATTGTACCGCCACCTTTGCCAGTGACGAACATTTCATGCGTATCCGGACAAGTAATCGATTCAGGCAATTTTCCCCGCACCTCGATCAGCTTGAGCGATTTTGCTCGTTCTTCATTCCACGCGGCGGTCGCTTCGGCGGTATCGGTGACGCTGCCACCGAACCAGTTGCCGTCGGCGTCTTTGCCGGGTGAGCCCTTGAGCCAATCGGGATGGATCAGCAGCGTCAGTTCGATCTTTTTATTTTTCGCCTTGCCGAGCGATGACGACTGGCCTTCGTGGGCTGCCTTTTCATCTTGGCTTTCATGGCCGCAGTGGGGGCAGGCGTAGTGGCCTGCGGCGTCCATGATGGCATACGGCGTTTCGGTATCCGCCACGACCAGCATCGCCGCGGGTGCCATACGGGCTTCTTTCTGTTCGAGATCGAACTTCTGGCCGCAGGCTTGGCATTCCTTGCCCGACCAGGCTTTGACCGTCAGCGTTTTGATGGCGATCACCGGTGTCGACATGATCGGCGTGCGGTGATTGCACTCGCTCGCCTGGCAGGGGCCATGTTTCGCCCAGAAGGTGTAGATCACTTCCGGCCCGGCGTAGTCGTATTCCGGGCGCTGTTGGGGCGTCAGGCTGAGCGGATCGAAAGCGTCGTCCATCACCTTACCGGTCGGCTTGTGCGTCCATTTGCCCTTGTGACCGCGGGGGCATTCACAGGCGTAGAACGGCATGATCTGCGGCTTGACTTCGGCTTCGATCGCGTCGAGCAGTTTTTGGACTTCGTCCGGATCGACCTGGGCCATTTCGTTCTTGACGACCAACCAGGCAACCGGATTGAGGTCGTTGCCGTACATCTGCATCCCGAGCCGGGAGCCTTCGACGATCGTCGTGCCGCCGCCCATGAAGATGTCGGCGACCTTCAGCTTGCGGAACGCCTCGTTCTTCTGGTGGTTGCCGTAATAGGAATCCCAGACCAGCTTGGCGGCTTCGCTTTCGTCCTCGGGCGCCTTCGTCGCCGCGGCGATCAGCATCGCCCGAAAGACGCTCGACCGCCGTCGTGCCCACCATTTTGACATCTGGTAGATCGGCTTGCCGGCGTTCCCCTCGATCGCGGCGACATGGTTGATCGGCAGGATCGGGAAATCGACTTCGAGGCAGGTTTTGGGGCGATTCGGGTCGGAGAAGTCGACCGATTCGAGGTGCAGTTCGCGTCCCGCGCCGACCGCCTCGGCGACGGCTTCCTGGAGTTCTTCCTTCTTCGTCTTCTTTTTGGACTTTGCCATGTTTTATTCGATCGCCGTATTTCGCGGTATCTAAATCAGCCAATCTTGGATTCGCAGTCCGGGTACGGCTTCGATGTCGACCTCCGTTCCATCGGGCACACAAGGCGATTGATGGAGACGGATGAGGGAACCATGGACGGTTCCTCGGTAGATTTCTGAAGTGGACACGGGATTGCCTCTACTTGGACAGCTCGATGAACGGGACGAAGACTTCCAACAGCGACAGGCCGCCGTGGTGCAGCGTGGGGTAGCCGCCGGCATTTTTCCATTTCCGTCGGCCGAGCACGTATCGGTGGGTGCCGTGAACCGTCGTCAGCCGCAGGTCGATCGGCGGCACCCAGGGGTTGTCCGACGCGCTGCCATCGTCGCTGGCGGCGGTCGCCGTCCGTCCGCTCTTGAAGCATTTTTTCATCGAATTGACCTGTTCCTTGTCGCCCAGGTCGGGGAACAGGCCGCAGGCGGCGTAGCCGTGGTCGCTGGTGATCACCAGACGGCGTCCGGTCGCCAGGCGGCCGACGAATTCCCAAAAATCGTCCGACGTGAAATGCTGCCGCGTCTCTTGGGCCAACTTGTGCAGCCCTTCGCCAGGTCCCGACAATTTGTGCAGCCGTTCATCGGGGAAATGGTGCCAAAAGACAAAGCTTTCCTGGGTGCCGACCAAGTCGACGCAGTCCTGCCAGTTGAGGTGAGACGATTCGGTCGCGGCCCCGGACAGTTTGTGGGCGCCGCCGGCACCGTCGTTGCCCAAGACGGATCGCTGGGAAAAGCCGAGCGCCTTGGCGAACGGCGACGTTTCGCAGGGAAGTTCCGCGGCACGGGGGCCAGCGGCGTGGAGTGTGAAACCGCGGTCGGCGGCTTGGCCGAGCAACCACGGCGTTTCTCGCAGTGACAGCCCATCGAGGATCAGCACCGCCTTGCCGCCCTGGATGCGGTTCCAGAAATCGACGATTCCGGCGCTCGCCTGGGGGACGCTCGACTCGAAGTCGTTCCACAAATCCCAGCATGCCCCGGAGAGTGTGTTTTCGAGTTCGGTGATGCCACGATCTCGTCGGACCACTTCGGTGTCCGCGACGGCTGGGTCGATCGGGGCGGCGAAGGTCTGCCAGAGGTTGTCGGCGATCGCGTCCCACGCGACTTGGGGCGGGCTGCGGGTGACCGATACGAGCAAGTCGGCCGTGAACGTTGACATCAGTTGCCCGCCTCCTTTACCGTTTTTTCTTCTTTTTCGAGTTCCAGACCGTAAGTCACGCCATCGGGCAGGTGTTTGATGAGTGCTTGAAGTTGCGCACCGGTCATCTTACCGACCTTGAGTGCGACATTGTTGACGCTGGTGGCGGGGCCGATACCCCACGATTCGACCTGGCCCAGCAGATTGAGGCTCGAGGTGGCAGGGGCCGAGCAGGGTTTCAGGGTTGGTGGAGGCGAGCCGGTGGTGTCGCCGAACAGGTTCGATTCCGGTTTCGATTCGGCGACATTCGGCGGGACTTGGACGTTTGCCGCGCCGAAAATCGCGCCGGTGTCATTCGTGCCGCTGCTCGCCGCGCCGACCTGTGGACCGAGTCCGTTGGTGGTGGCGGTCGACTTCCCGCCACTGACCGATTCGGCGTCGGGCAGCAGCAGGATCGTTTGGTCGAGGTGTTTACCGGTGCCGAGTTTTCCCTTCATCCGCGTCCAGGCGAACTCGGTCTCTTCGCCCGGTTTGGTTTGCAGCATCTCCGTGCCGCGGAGATCGATCGCGATTTGGCCTTCGGCGCACATGCGGATCACCCGTTCCTTGACGGCGATTTCGCCCAACCAGGGGATGCAGGGGTTGCCGCCCGGTCTCGGTTCGCGGAGGTCTTTGAGTAGCTTGCCGATCGAATGGGAGTTTTCGGCGAACCTGAGGACATACTCCTCGAATTCCTCAGGGATGAAGACCTCTTCGCGAACGATTCGATCGACGGCGTCGGGGATTTTGTCGCCTTGGGCGTCGTGCTTGGCTTCTTCGAATCGGCATTTCGCCGGATCGGCATAATTCCATTCGCTGAGTATCGCGAACCGTTCGAAGCGGCGTTTCAGCTTCGGGATCAATTCGTCCTTCCGGAAGGCGCGTTCGAGTTCGGCGTAGACCTTTTCGGTCGCCTTCCACTTAGACGCCAACCAGACGGCTCGCGCCAGGACCAGCAATTCGCGATCGAAATGGACATTACCGGAGCCCTTTTGGGGCAACAGGAACCGGATCGTGTTGCGGTTTTCCTGCAGATTGTCCTTCAACCATTTACCGAGCGAGGTATCGAGTTTTTCCGGGTAGTCGGGGACGACGATCAGCGGCAGGCGGCCGTCATTCCAATTTTTGGGTTGTTCTTTCTCGTCCGATTCCGACCACGGATCGCTCTGCCACTTCTTTTTCAGGACGATGACACGGTGCTTTGCCGATACGTCCTCGGCGCCACCGATGACGGCGCGGACTTCTTTGGCGAGTTGGTCGATGTCTTCGCCGTTTTGGAACAGTTTGTTATTCTTGGCGTGAGCGAGCAGTTTGGAGCGGGCGTTTTCCTCGCGTTTGAAAACGAGACGGCTGCCGATTTGGTGGATGTTGAAGCTGTTGTCGACGATGTTGGCCAGTTCGACTTCGAACCGATTGTCATCGATCGGCGAGGCGCCGGTGATGTCGATTTGGAGTTCGTACGGTTCGGCGCCGGCCATTTGATCGACCGTCAACGACCGCAACCACAAGGCGCTGATGATCTCCTCGGCGTGGGGGATCGTCGACTTGTGCTCGGGGACCGCGTCGATCACCGCGGTGTAGTTGCGGAGCGCCTTTTCGCGTAGGTCTTTGTGCAATTGGTTCGCCACCGAGTCGAGCAACGAGGAGACGCCGCTTTTTTGGTTGGTCAGCGAAAAGTCGGCCGCCGTGATGATCGGGGCGTTGCGGTCATGGGTTTTGAACAGGTCGACCAGGATCTTGATCAGGTCGCGAGTTTCTTGGGCGTCGGTGGCGATCAGCACCTGGTCGTCGAGCAGCTTTAGTAGGTGCGGGGCGAACGGGAACGATTCGATGAAGTCCTCGGTTCGCTTCTGCTGCTCTTGCGGCGGTGTCTTGCTGAGGCGGAAATACTCGCTGACATGGGGCTGCAACGCCTTGGCGATGTCGGAGTCGGGAACCTGCATCCGGTTTTCGAAGATGCGGTACAAGAGCAATCGCTGGCGGTCGCGTTTGGCATACGGCCCTTTGAAATCGACATCGACCGGGTTCACACGCCGAATCTGCTGGTAGGCGTCGGAGTTGCCTTCGCGGACGGAGACGATCAGGACGAGCTTTTCGGGGTTTTTCTGGGCGATCTCGGAAAGGATTTGGATGAAGTTGAAGGCCCAGTTTCGCCAGGGATATTGTTTGGTATTCGTTAGCCCTTCGTACCAGGTCTGGAATTCGTCCAGGATCAGCACGGTCGGCTGGTCGGTGAACATCTCCATCATCAGGTCGTAGCTGGGGACATCGGTCTTCTTGTCCGCCATTCCGGACCATTTGGCTTCGTACCATTGTCCCCGGGGATGGAGGGCAAACAGGACGTCCCAGAGATACTTGTAGCGTTGCAGATGCAGGCTCTCGGCGATCACGAAGCAATCGTTTCGCAGTTTCAGTTCGCCGATCTGGGGGTTTTTCAATTGGCTGGACCACTCGGTCAACCACGCCGTGGCGGCGGCGGGATTGTGGCAGAGATGGTACAGCGCTGCCATCAAGTGCGACTTGCCCTGGCCGCGGGAACCGAGCAGGACGACGGGGCGAGATTGTCCCTGCTGGGTCGCCTCGATCGTCTTGAGCAGATCGTGCGAGGGGTAGGTGATTTTCAGGAATTCGGCCGCCGAGACGTCGAGTGCGCCGGTGCCAGACTGGTTCTTGAAATCGACCGTTGTCCCTTTGAGACGCTGGCCTCGAAACTCTTCGCGGAGGTGGAGTTCCAACATGTCTGCCGCCCTACGGGTGCTTCGTGGATCGTCTTGGTGGACCGCTGGTGCGGTTTCAGCAACGCGTGGATCGCCCGCCTTGTTGACTTAAAAGTGCAACCAATCTACGATCTTGCGATCCAATACGCAAGCAGGCGAGCGACATGACCCTTGGCGAAAGAATTCGGGAACTCCGTCTGGCGAAACGGCTTACGTTGCGAGAGCTGGCAGCGAGGGTAGCCGTCGGGTTCACTTACATCTCGAAGATCGAGAATCACAAGTTGGAGGCGGGTCACAGTCCGTCGGAGAAATTGTTGCATAAATTGGCGGTTGAACTCGACGGGAACGAAGACGAGTTGTTGTTGCTCGCGGAGAAGGTACCCGAACCGATCCGTCGGCGGGTTTGCGAACGGCCGGAAGTGTTTCGGGTGGTCGCCGGGATGAGTGACGAGGAGATGAATCGCTTGCTGGAGCAATTCGGGGCAGCGGGCACTGTGGCCGAAGCGAAGTAGGGACAGGGGATCGCGGCGCCGCTTCTTCGCCGTCAAGCCGGCCGTGTGTCCGCTGGAATCCGCGCGGTAACGCCGGTCGGGGTTCGAAATGGCACTGACTGCTGATTTGCCTTCGACGCTCGTCGGATGTCCAGTTTTCCTTCTCGAGCGATTCTATGAGCGGGCAGTGGTGGTTGCCTGCGGTCGCGGGCGGTCAGCCGATGACGGCTTTGGCGGCTTTATCTACCGCTTCGGCGTTGATGCCGAACTTGGCGTAAACTTGATCGTAGGGGCCGCTGGCGCCGAAACCTTCCATTCCGATGAAGCGGCCGGTGAGCCCTAAATATCGGTCCCAGGACATCCGGATGCCGGCTTCACAGGCGACGCGGGCGGTGACGGTCGGCGGTAGGACCTCGTCCCGGTAGGCCTTCGGTTGGGCTTGGAACAGTTCCATGCACGGCATGCTGACGACACGGGCCTTGATCCCCTCGGCCGTCAGCTTCTCGTAGGCCGCGACGCAGAGTGTCGGTTGGCGCCCAAACGGTACCACCGATTGACGCCTGAAACGGCACCAGTTGATCCCTCACCCTCGGCGCTCGTCTGACGGATGGCTTTTTTTCCTTAAAGCCTGCCCACGAGTGCCCAGTGGCGAATCAACCGGCGATGGGCAAGCACTATGCAATCAACAGCTTACGATCGGCCGGCTACTCCGAGCGGCGGATCGATCAAACGCACGGTGTCTCACGCGGAGCCGTTCGGCGCCATTTGCGGCGCTCCGAGTTAAACGGTACCACGGCGCCATTGGCTCCCGTCGAGCAGGCGCCAACCGGCTTGCAAGATTCAAACAGTACCGCGGCGCCAACCGGGTCCTGCGATGAACAGCCTGCCGCCGATCGACTCGGTGATCGAGTTTGACACGCCTACGGCTGACGCGGTGCTGGCGGCGCTGCAAATTTTTCCTGCCGACAACCCCTGGAA
>RECD01000212.1 GCA_007694185.1 Planctomycetaceae bacterium | reverse complement strand
CGCTCGATCGAAACCCTTAGGAACGCCGCTGGAAATCGAACTGATCTCCGTCGCCCGGCTCGCCGACATCGCGGCCGCGGACGAAACGTTCATGGAGGTCGCCGCCGTCTACCGCGGCGATCCGGCCTTCAACGTCGCCCGCCTGGTCGAGGAACTGGTCCAGGGCGAACAGGTGCCGCTGCTGCCGATCCTCCGCTACAAACCGCCGGGCCTGCGCAAACGTGAGCAGTGGGAAGAGACCTGGGAGTTGCAGCGCCGCGAGGACGCCGGTGAAACGATCACCGACATCCCGGTCCCGCCCAAATACAAATCATCCGACTTCATCACCACCGGCGGCGTCCGTTACTGGGCGCTGCGAGGCAAGCTGGATGTGCCGAAGGAACGCTGGATCAGCTTCCCGCATTGCCCCGGCAGCGACGGCACGCTGATGATCGCCTGGGCCGGCTACGATCACCTGCAACAGACCCAATCGATCGCGACCCACTACCAAACGATCAAGGAGGAGCAAGGCGGAGCGGACGACCCGCGGCTGATCCCGCTGTTAGCCTGCATCGCCGAGTTGTTGCCATGGCTGAAGCAATGGCACGCCGACCTCGACCCCAACTTCAACCTCTCGATGGCCGACTACTTCGAAGGCTTCCTCACCGAAGAAGCCCGCTCGCAAGGCAAAACGCTCGAAGAAATCAGAGCCTGGCAACCGCCGACGGCAGCAACGCGTCGCCGCACCCGCGCCGCAAAACCGTAACAACCCGCTGTCCAGGCAAGCTACGCCGCCTATCCGGCCGGGTTTCCTCGTCCCCGTCCATCGATCACAATGCAGAAAAACTTTTCCAGCAAGCCATGAACCCACTGCAAAACACCTTCGAAGAGCTGACAACAGGTCGCGCCGTGCAGCCGGAGACCGTCGCGTCATTCCGACTCGTTTCGACGTTGGAACCCGAAACTTGCCAGCGGATCGCCGCGTTCATTCAGAAAATGGAGCGATTCGCTGGCGAAACGCTCTACGCGTTCGTCGCCGAAACGCTGCAACAAGGAACGGGCTCTGCGTCCGATGCGGCCAAGATCATGAACGTGATCTTGAACATCAACGCCGATTCCGTCGGGCCCATGATGGAGCAGTTCAGCGATTGGGCCGGTTCCCACGAGGAGCGTCGCAGGATTTTCGACGATGCCGCAATCTCAAGGTTGCGAAGTAATCTCGAGACTCTCACCGGCCCACGTCAAGCCATCGCCACGCTGAAAAAGGCGGAGGATCTCGTACGAAGCGTCGGAAACGAACTCCAGACGATCCGGTTTGTCTGTGACCTGCGTCCGATATTTGACGAGGATCATATCCGGATTCTATCGCTTTCACAGGTCGCGAACCTGAAGGTGATGTATGTCAAACAAACCGGCGATCGCGACTGTTTTGAGTTAGTCTTAACCAAAGGTGAGTTGCAGCAATTTCGCGATCTTGCGGATGACGCAATCAAGAAGATGGCTGTGCTAGAGAGCGCATCGCTCTCAGTCGCCGGGGATCAGGAGAAACCGCAATCATGAGTTCGATCAAGACGAGCATTGAAACGACTACGAGCGACATGAAGCGCGGAGTCTTCGTAAATCGCTATGGGTCGATTCTGGAAACTACATCTCAAAAAGGCGTTGACAAATATTTCGCGACTGCCACCGAAACAACCCGATTTCAACGTTACTTCGCCCTCCACACATCAGAATCCGTTCGGGAAGATTTTGATGACGAACTAAAACAGTGGGAGCAACTCGCCCTGTGGATGTGCGCCTTGCCTGGCAGGAGCGGAAGCACGATAATGGAAGTCAGCACGAACGTATCACTAGGTTTGATGCGATTTTCGCCGTGGCATGCGGCGTCGGATGATTCAGAACGGAGCCCGGCAACGCCAGTTACGACCCGTACAGTTCACTTCGGAATTACCGATTCCGCCGCGAAGGATACGGACCAAACCATCTCACTGAATGAAATCCAATTGTTGCTCGGTCAGCGTCCGACCGTCGACAAGCTATTGAAGTGCTTGCGATCGGACGAAGCGGACTTGGCGGCCAAACGCGACGCGGTGGGTCAAATTCAAATGCTTCCGATCCCGCCGCATTTGCAGGAAGCCACCATCGAAGTGCTGGTCGACTTCATTCGTTCGCATCGGCAATCGGACGTGCATGCCGATTTGGTCGCCGTCGGCGCCGCGATCCGAAAGGTCCTGCTGAATTTGCCGTCCAACAAGCTCGCGGTCGCCAACGAGTTGCTGATTGCCGACGGCAGAGTCGAGATTCCGATCGAAGTCGAATTGGAAGTCGCCAAGATGATCGTTCATCGGCTGCGGCACGAATATCGCTTGCCGATGGAGTCGCTGGGACCGCTGTTCGACATCCTGGTCGAAAACGCCGAGATCTACACGCGGCCCAAGATGGTAACGCGAAAGAAATACGGTGCAACGGGCCTGAACTGCCTGTTGGCGGTTGGCTTATCACGTCACGATCGGGCGATTAGCATCTGTCAGACGGTGATGAAGACCGCACCCGTCTGGCTGATCGAAACGGCCCGCCAGCGATTGGAAGATCTGATGACCGAACTTCGCCTGAACGGCGATCCCGAGTCGAAATCTTTTCTTGACTGGATCGCGCGGCTACCACTGGTTACGGCGTGAATAGCATCAGGCGAATTGGGGGACGGGGCGAGTGGGTGTGCAACGGGTGGAGACGGAAGACTGTTCTTTCGATTTTGGCGATGTCGCAGGTCGATATTCCGCGACCGTGCCCCGGTTGGTGTGCCATACGGCGATTGCAAATGACGCTGGGACCGTTGCTAGAGGCCAGCAACTGCGAATGAGGGTCATCGAGATAAATCCGCCGCTGCAACGCTCTGCCGACCCGCCCGAGCTTCCATTTCAGATCGTAGGGACTGTCGAACTAACAGCGACCGAGCGGTTGAAACTGGAGCTGTTCTTTGATGAAGTTTTGGATGAGTATCGTTCACTGCAGACCAAATCGGTTGATCAGTACCACATTTACCCCCACTTCGTTGACCTTGCTCCTCCGGGAACCGGAGCCGCCGAGGCAGCCAGAAAATTCAGTTGTGTCGGCTTGGTTGTCGAGGCATACCGTGTAACGGGCCTTTACTTGGTCGACACTGAACGCCTGCCACCCATCGGACTCGACCTGCTTTGCGATGCCTATCCGGGAGCTTCCACTGCTCTTCGGCGAGACGCCTTTCGAGCGATGTTCGGGCTTGTCGGCGATGGTCCCTGGCCGGTGCTGATGCCCGGATATGTTTTTCATTCCATGAACCGACATCCCGATGACTTCCGGAGAACGCCCTACATCACGAGCGAGGGTGACGAATATTTCCCTGCAAGCATCACCATCCAACCGAATTAAGAGCTGATCCAGGATCATATGCAAATCCCTGTTCAAAATTCCCAGACGTGCCCTAGCTTTGTCGGTGCGACCGCTTTGAACGCGGCGCTCGCGATCGTCTACCTGCGGGATGAACGGGCTCCTAGACTGGTGCAATACATTCGGGAGCAATCACCGGCTTGGTTTTTCGATAGCTTCGAGCATCGCTTGCGCCGCTTTGTAAAATCAATGGGCGGCGGCAACGAAGGCTACGAGCCGAGAGATCCTCGTCTGATGCAGACCGTTGAATTCATTCGAGAACTGGAATGCGCAGCTTTGCAGGGTTGAAGGGAACGGGACCGTGGCGGGTCCTTTTGCCAGGACATCTGTTCAATTCCATCGCCAACCCCGAATGCGACCCCCGAATCACTCCGTATCGGGCGGTTGAGGGTGACGAGTTTTTTCCGTCACATGCCGATCCCGAAGTTTTGAGTTGCGACAACTGAGCGATGACTTTACTCAAAGACCTGATCGATATCCCCGAACGTGTGCATCGTGATGACTTCGTTTTGAAGTTGGCGGAGGATGTGACTCGGCCGGATAAGGTGCTCGACAGCTATGTCGTGACCGACGAACTGGTCAAGTGCTTCGATCAGGCGCTCGGGTTCGTTCGCAACGCGCTGGCCAACCGCAGCAGCAAGGCGACCTACCTGCATGGCAGCTTCGGTAGCGGTAAGTCGCACTTCATGGCCGTGCTGCATCTGATCCTGTCGGGCAACGCCCGGGCGCGGGGCATCCCCGAATTGGCCGGCGTGATCCAGAAACACAACGCGTGGATCGAGGGCAAACGGTTCCTGCTGGTGCCCTATCACATGCTGGGCTCGCACGACATGGAATCGGGCGTGCTGGGCAATTACGTGACGTTCATGGCTCGGACGCATCCCGATGCGCCGGTTCCGCCGGTCTACATGTCGGCGACGATCATCCAGGATGCCGTTGGGGAACGGGAGAGCTACGGCGAAGAGGCGTTCTTCAAGCGGTTGAACGAAAGTGTTCGGAGCGATTGGGGCGACCTGGCGTCGATCTGGGACGCGGCGTCCTTCGACCGGGCGGCCGCGGCAGCGCCTCAGTCCGAAGAACACCGGCGGTTGGTCAGCGATCTGCTGGGCGGTGTGGCCAAATCGCATGCGGAAGTGATCAGCTCCCGCGGCGGCAATTTCGTCCGCTTTGACATCGGGCTGTCGTACATGAGCCAGCACGCCGCGGACTTGGGTTACGACGCGGTGTTGTTGTTCCTGGACGAATTGATCCTGTGGTTGATTTCGAATTCGGCCGACCAGTCGTTTGTCAAACGGGAAGCGTCGAAGTTGACGGCGCTGGTCGAAGCCCAATCGACCGACCGGCCGATCCCGCTGATCAGTTTCGTTGCCCGGCAACGGGATTTGCGCGACGTCGTGGGGGAAGGCGTTCCCGGGATCGAACGGGGCAACCTGGGCGATACGTTGGATTTCCAACAAGGGCGTTTCGAAACGATCACGCTGGAGGACCGCAACTTGCCGGCGATCGCCGCGCGACGAATCTTGCAGCCACGCGACGAGAATGCCCGCAAGGAACTGGATGCGGCATTCCAGCAGACGACGAAGGTGCGTCAGTCGGTGATGAACGCCCTGTTGACGGAAACCGGTAGCGCGGACGCGTTCCGCAAGGTTTATCCGTTCAGTCCGGCACTTGTGCAAACGCTGGTCGCGGTTTCCAGCGTGCTGCAACGGGAACGGTCGGCACTGAAGCTGATGCTGCAATTGTTGGTCGACAGCCGCGAGACGTTGGCCGTCGGCGACTTGGTTCCGGTCGGCGATCTGTTCGACGTGGTGCAGCGTGGCGACGAGGCGTTCAGCCCGGAGATGCAGATCCATTTCCGCAACGCCGAACAGCTTTACGAACGCAAGCTGCTGCCGATTCTGGAACAGCATCACGGCCGGCGGGAGGCGATCGAGAAGCTGCCGGTCGACGATCCCAAACGGGTCGCGTTCAAGAACGATGATCGGCTGGTCAAGACGCTGCTGTTGTCGGCACTCGTGCCGGATGTCGAGTCGTTGAGGGGGCTGACGCCCGAACGGTTGGCGGCACTGAATCACGGCACGATCCGCACGCCGATTCCCGGCCGAGAAGGCCAGGAGGTGCTGAGGCGGTTGCGGTATTGGGCCGGTACGGTCGGCGAGATTCGCATCGGCGAGGAAGCGAACCCGGTCATTTCGGTCCAGCTATCGGGCGTCGACACCGAAAGCATCCTCAAGCAAGCCGAACGGGAGGACAATCAGGGCAACCGCCTGCGTCGCATTCGGCAGATGCTGTTCGAACAGATCGGGATCGCGGACGAAGAGAATTTGACGGGGGAGCAGTATCACGAGTTCACTTGGCGCAACACGAAGCGAGCTTGCACCGTGTTGTTCCGCAACATCCGCGAGTTGCCCGACGCGTCGCTAGAGAACGACGCGGACCACGAATGGAAGCTGGTGATCGACTTCCCGTTCGACGACCCCGGTCACGGCCCACGGAGTGACATCGCCCAATTGCAGAAGTTCGCCCAGTCGCATCCGGGGGGCGCCAAAACGATCTGCTGGTTGCCGCAATTTTTCAGCGAGGACGCCCGCAAGGACTTGGGGCGTTTCGTGATTCTGGATCACATTCTGACGGGCGAACGGTTCTCGCAATACGCCAGCGAGTTATCTCCTCAGGACCGCCAGGCGGCCAAGTCGTTGATGGAGAACCAACGCAGCATCCTGCGGACGCGGGTGCAAAACCATTTGGACGCGGCCTACGGTTTGGAATCGATCTCGCCAGGGTCGCTCGACACGACGCACGAGCTGGACCAGAACGAGCAATTCGTATCGCTGAGAAACGGATTCGATCCCCAGCCGCCGGTCGCCGCCAATCTGGCGGATGCGATGCGGCATCTGCTGGACCAGGCGTTGGCGAACGAATTCCCCGGTGCGCCGGTGTTCGGGGAAGAGGTCCGGACGAGTCACTTGCGGAAAGTTCAAGCCGTCGTCGAGGAAGCGATCGCGTCACCGGACGAGCGGGCGTTGGTCGACAAGCCGTTGCGGTCGCTGGTTCGGGGGTTAGCGAACCCGCTGCTGTTGGGCGATTTGGGGCACGACAAGACCCACTTCGTGATCGGCCATCATTGGCGTAGGTGTTTTCTGCAAAAGGCAGACAAAGACGCCCACATTCCCGTGTCGAGTTTGCGGGCCTGGATCAATCAGCCCAGGGCGATGGGGCTTCCTAAAGAAGCGGAGAATTTGATCATCCTGACCTTCGCGTCACAAACGAATCGCACCTTCTTTCGTCATGGGGGGCCGTGGGAGGTGACGCTGGCGAGCATCCCGGATGATTGTGAGCTGCGTCAGCAGGACTTGCCGACGCAGGCCGATTGGGAGACGGCGGTTTCGCGGGCGCTCGAGATCTTTCACGTGACCAGCTCGTCGCTGCGGAGTGCCGGCACGGTGATCGCTTTGTCATCGGCGGTGAAGAAGGTGGCGACGGAGCATCAGCCGCAGATCGCGAATTATCGCAAGGAATTGGTCTCGCGTTTGGCAGGCCTCGGCTTGAACGTCGATTCCTCGGAGAGGGCGTCGACGGCCAACGCCACGGCGGCGCTGGTGCATGCGGTTGCCGCTGCGTCCGACGGCAACGTGATCAAAGCGCTCGTCGAATCGAAAGTCGAGACGTCAACCAACGCGATGGGAGAGTGTTTGACCAAGGCAAGCCAACTGTTCGGCACACTCATCGCGACAAATTGGGAGATCTTTGATGCGATCGCCGGGTTGGGGGCTGAGCATCAAGACCGGGCCGCAAAGATCTTGAAAGCGATGCGCGAAGCGGTTTCCACCGACGAGCATGTAATCGCCTTGGGGCCGGCGCTGACGGTGGCGGGATCGCAAGCCCTGCGATTGATTACGGATGCGGCGGCCGCAACCAGACCGGTCGAACCGCCGACTTTTCCTCAGGTGACGCCAACCGCACCGCCGGTGACGACGCCCCCTGCGGCCAAGAAAAGGCTGGTGGCGCAGGACACGCAGGCGGACTTGGATCTGGCGGCTGCTCGTTCGTTGATCGACAAAATTCAGAGCGATGCCAACAGCGGCCAAACGATTCGCTTGAGTGTCAGTTGGATCATTGAGGAATAATCCGTGACTGACCTGAACTTCAACCAGATCAAGGCCCAAGTCGCGGCGGTCCGCAAAAAGATCTCTGACTCGACGGCGATCGCGATCCGTTCGGTCCATCGCTGGAACGGTGATCCGGAACGGCGCGAAGGGGATGAGGTTTACCGGGTTCACCAGTGTGATTCGCCACTGGCGATGCGAGTCGCACTCCGCGACCAGGGAAAGGTTCAAGACGGATCCTCACGGTCGATGACGATTCTGATCACCGATTTGGCGGACGGGCAAATCGGTGATGACATCCTTGTCCGTTTGAAACCACGCAAGGTGGTGCCGCTGGACAATTGGCAGATCATCAAGTCGTTGTTTCAGGCCCGCGAGATCGATCCGCGGGTGACGTCGCATCCGTGGATCGCTACCGAATTGATGGACTACGGGGTAACGGGTGATTGCCCGCCGGCCGCCAGTGGTTTTCTGGATGCCGAAACGGTTTGGCAGATCGTGTTGCGGCAGGTCATCGGTTTGGAGGTCGATTCGCCGGATCTGCTGGGGTTGTTGAAGTGGTCGACTTCGGTAGAGAACGTAAGGCGTTGGCGGTCATTGGCTGAGACGACGCGAGCGGCGATGGAAGCGTGGATCGTCGGGCTGGCCGGTCCCGCCGCGGCAAGTATCCTGCAAGCGGCGTTTGAGCACGCGAAGCCCGACGCGGTGCCGATCGGCTTGGCCGCCGGCGTGGTGCTGCACCGGACGGCAGCGGGGAAGCTCGAAAAGGCGTCTGGCAAATTCGAAGAACGCTACCTGGCGGGTGAAACGCCGAGCCCGGCTGTCATTTCGGCCTGGCACGCGGCCGCTACCGATGTGGTCCGACTGGGGGTCAGTGACGGCAGGTTGAGGCAGCAATTGATCGTCCGCGGTGACGAGATCCTGCAAGAGGTCGGCGGCCATGAATACGCGTGGTTGAGCGACACCTCGGCGATCGGCTTCGATCAGCGGTTAGCACGCTTTGGAGAGCGTTTGGCGGCGGTGCTGAAAGAGTCGCAACGGGGTGCGGTGGACTTGGAAGCGCTTGCTGATTCACGTGACCTTTTGAGGTCTCATGAGCGCGCCCAGCGTGATCGGCGGAGGGTTGATCGCGGCACGATGGCGATGCGTTTGGTCAGGTGGTTGGAGCAAAACAGAAGTTCCTCCTCGGCAGCGAGCGTTGCTCAGCCGCCGACCAGCCTTGCCGAAGCCGCCCGATCGCATCTCCGCGAGGGCGGATTTGTCGATTGGGCGCGACTGACGTTGCGGACGGGTGATCCGGTTCCGGAATTGTCCCGAGCGTATTCGAAACTGTTCGACGAAGTCACGGCGATGGTGGAATCACGTTCCCAGGCATTCGCGGAGCTGTTGAAGGACTGGACCGCTTCCGGACTCAGGGATGATACGCTGGTTCCGGTCGAGGAGATCCTAGATCGTGTTGTCACCCCGCTCGCCAAGCAAAACCCGGTGTTGGTGGTCGTGATTGACGGCATGTCGGTCGCGGTGTTCCGTGAACTGATGGAGGATGTGTTGGGCGGTGACTGGGTTTTGCTAGCCGAAGAAGAGATCGGGTTGCGATGCGGTTTGGCAGCGGTGCCGAGCGTTACCGAGGTTTCGCGAACCAGTTTGCTGTGTGGCAAACTGACCCGCGGTTCCTCCGCGAATGAACAAGCGGGATTTGCGGGGCATGCGGGATTGGTTTCCGCATCCCGAAGCACTCACCCGCCAGTCATTTTCCACAAGGCGTCGTTGCAAGAGTCCGAAGACGCGAGCTTAGCGGCAGAAATCCGCAAGGAAATCGGATCGCCACACCGCAAGGTCGTCGGCGTCGTTGTGAACGCGGTCGATGACCACTTGCTCAAAGGCGATCAGATCGACACCCGCTGGACTCGCGACGAAATCAAGGTGCTGCCATCCTTGCTTTACGAAGCGAAGATGTCGCGGCGAACGCTCGTCTTGCTGAGCGATCACGGTCATGTGTTGGACTGCAACGCGAAAGGGAAGCAAGCGGAGGGGGGCGAACGCTGGCGCGTCAATGACAACGACCCGGCTCCGGGCGAGCTTTCAATCACGGGTCCGCGGGTCGTCATCCCGGCGGCGGCCGATGGTCCCTCCGGGCCGGCGGTCGGATCGACGGGATTGATCGCCGCCTGGTCGGAAAAGCTTCGCTACGGCATCAAGAAGAACGGATATCACGGTGGGCTGTCGCCACAAGAGATGGTCGTTCCGATCGCGGTGCTAAGCACCAGCGATGCGTTTCCGACCGGATGGCAAGAGGCGAATGTCGATCTGCCGGCCTGGTGGAATGAATCGCTGGTTTCCAATGTGGACTCGGATCGTGAAGTCCCGGTCATCAAACCTCAGCCGAAAAAACCGCCGGAGACGCTGTTTGACTTGGTCGACTCAGCCGAGGATGCTGTCGATGCCGCAGACAAGGTTCAGCCGGTCGGTACGGAACCGCCCGTTGCCTGGATCGAGGCGTTGCTCGCGTCGCCGATCTTTGAAGTGCAGAAAAAGCTAGGTGGACGAGCCGTCCCTGGTGACGATGTCTTTCGGAAACTGCTCGGATCGCTCGATGATCGCGGGGGCAAGATGACCGGTTTGGCGCTGGCGAGTTCGATCGGCTGCTCGCCGATGCGATTGCGCGGGTTGCTGGCGATCGCCAACAGGGTGCTCAACATCGACGGTTACGGGGTGATCACGCGAGACGAAACGTCGGACACGGTCGCGCTGGATCGCACGCTGTTGTACAAACAATTTGACCTGATCGAACCGGAAGGGAACCGTTGAATCACGCCGCCGCCCATTCCATCAGCCCCCAACGACGCGAAGAGATCGTCGATGCTTTGCGGCGCGGCACGGTCCCGCGAAGCAGCTTGGATGCCTTCGCCGTGGGGCTGGACCGACTGGCGGGGACGTTGGATGAGGAACTGCGCAAGGTCAGCGCGGGGGCGAGCGTTTTCAAAGCCGTTCGGGGTGACTACGGCTGCGGCAAGACTTTCTTTGCACGTTGGCTGGGTGACCGAGCGCGGAAGTTGGGGTTTGCCACGTCAGAGGTTCAGATTTCCGAGACAGAAACGCCGCTGCACCGGTTGGAAACGGTCTATCGGCGATTGACCGAGCGGCTCGGAACGGCCGGCACGCCGGTTGGCGCGCTTCGCAATTTGATCGACGGCTGGTTCTTCACACTCGAAGAAGACGTCTTAGCCGAAGGTACGATCGACGAAAACGACGAAGCCGCGTTATTGGCCAGAACCGGAGAATTGCTCGAACAACGTCTGGGCAAGGTCAGCGAAACCGCACCCACGTTTAGCGCGGCGCTGCGAGGTTATCGGAACGCCCAAGCGGAAAACGACCAGGCCACGGCTGACGGCATTTTGGCTTGGCTTTCCGGGCAACCCAACGTGGCGGCCTCGGCGAAGCGATACGCGGGCGTTAAAGGGGACATCGACCACTTCGGAGCTTTGAACTTCTTGCAGGGGTTGCTGACCGTCATTCGCGATTCGGGTAGCGCGGGCATGCTGGTCGTCCTGGACGAGGTAGAGACGATCCAGCGGGTTCGCAGCGACGTTCGCGACAAAAGCTTGAACGCGCTGCGGCAATTGATCGATGAGGTTGACTCGGGGCGGTTCCCGGGCCTGTACTTGTTGATTACCGGCACACCCGCCTTCTTCGATGGGCCACAAGGAATCGGCCGCCTCGAGCCGCTCGCTCAACGTTTGCATGTCGATTTCCAGACAGATTCCCGTTTCGACAACCCGCGAGCCGTTCAAATCCGTTTGCCGGCGTTCAGTTTGGAGCGTTTGAAGTTGGTGGGCTGTAAAGTCCGCGACATCTACCTGGCGGGCTCGCCCAACGCGGATCGCATCGGTTCGCTGGTGAACGATGACTACGTCGAGCAATTGGCGAATGCGGTCGCGGGGAAACTGGGTGGCAAAGCGGGGATCGCTCCGCGGATCTTTTTGAAGAAATTGGTCAGCGACGTTTTGGACCGGGTGGATGAACACCACGATTTCGACCCGCGCCAACACTACGCGCCGACCATTTCGGAGTCGGAGATGACGGCCCAGGAGCGTCAGGCAGCCAGCGCGTCCGACGTCGATGACATCGAGTTGCCATTGTGAGCGGCTTTGATCGGTTGCACCCGGCGCTGCGGCACCACATTGTCAACAGCCTCGGGTGGCGGGAGTTGCGGCCGTTCCAAGAAGCCGTCATTCCGGAAATCCTTGACGCAAAGCACATGATCGTGCTCGCGCCGACCGCCGGCGGCAAGACCGAGGCGGCCTTCTTTCCGATCGTTTCGCGGATGTTGACCGAGGACTGGACGGGCCTGAGCGTCCTGTATCTCTGTCCGATCAAGGCATTGCTGAACAACCTGGACATTCGGTTGCAGCACTATTGCAGGTTGCTCGGCCGCCGGTCGGACTTGTGGCACGGCGATATTCAATCACACCAGCGAAAAAAGATCCTTCGGGAGCCGCCGGACTGCTTGCTGACGACACCGGAATCGCTGGAAGTGATGCTCGATTCGCCTCACATCGACGCGCGCGTGTTGTTGGGGAATCTGCGAGCCGTGGTCGTCGATGAAATCCACGCGTTCGCGGGCGACGACCGCGGCTGGCATTTGCTGGCCGTTCTGGAACGGGTTTCGCGGTTGGCCGGCAGGGAAGTCCAGCGGATCGGCTTGTCGGCTACCGTGGGAAATCCGGAAAACTTGGTCCAATGGCTGGCCGGATCGTGCGAAGGCCGGCGTGGCGTGTTTTTGCCAGAAGAACCGATAAAGGCCGCCGTTTCCGCTGGTAGCAGCGGCTCGGCGGGTGCTTCGCACCAACAGGTTTCGTCACCCTCTTCATCAGCCGATGTCAAACTCGATTACGTCGCGTCTTTGGATAACGCCGCCGTCGTCATTTCGCGGCTGCATCGCGGGGAGAAACGCCTGGTCTTTGTCGACAGTCGTGCCCGAGCCGAACAATTGGCGCAGTCACTCCACGGGCTCGAAGTCGCCACCTTCGTCACGCACAGTTCGCTGAGCCAAGAACAAAGACACCAAGCCGAGGAAGCGTTTGCGACACGCAGCGATTGTGTCATCGTAGCGACCAGCGTATTGGAACTCGGGATCGACGTCGGCAACCTCGACCGGGTCATCCAAATCGACTCGCCGAATACGGTGTCCAGTTTCCTGCAGCGCATGGGACGTACCGGACGGCGAGCAGGCTCCGTTCGTAATTGTCTGTTTTTGGCAACCAAAGAAACGACTTTGGTCCAGGCGGCCGGTCTGATCGACCTTTGGTCGGATGGTTATGTCGAACCGATCGTTCCGCCGCCGCTGCCCTACCACGTCCTCGCTCAGCAACTGATGGGGCTGATCCTGCAAGAGGGCGGGATCGGTCGAGCGGAATGGTTTGGTTGGATTCGCGGCGTGCCCGGATTCGCCACGATGCAGCCAAATCGCGTTGAGGAAATGGTCGACTTCATGATTGAGGAAGGGATCCTTTGGGACGACTCGGGGATCCTCGGAATGGGGCGCCAGGGAGAAGACGCTTTCGGACGCCGAAACTTCATGGAGCTTTTTTCGGTTTTCCTGTCACCGCCGCTGTTCACGATCCTATACGGTCGGCAAGAGTTGGGATTCGTTGACCAAACGACCTTCATGAGCAAGGAGGAGGGGCCTCGTATCCTGGCGCTCGGCGGCCGGGCCTGGATGGTCAACCATATCGATTGGCCGCGAAAGAAAGCTTACGTCGAACCGACCGACATCAAAGGTCGAACACGATGGAGTGGCGCGGGGCAAGGCGTCGAATTCGAGCTCGCGCAATCGATCAAGCGACTTTTGTCAGGTGATCAGGGTCGGGAATGTTGGTCGCGCCGGGCCAGCGAGTGCATCCGTGGCATCCGACACGAGCATACGTGGCTTTCTGGTGAATCGACGGTTGTGATTCAAACCGGAGGCGGCGCGGTTCAGTGGTGGAACTTCGGTGGTGGCCGAGCCAATGCCGCCTTAGCAAGCGAATTGTCGCGGATGCTCAAAAAGAAAGTTCGTGGTGATAGTTTTATGCTGGAGTTTCCCGTTGGTCACAAACTCCAGGATGCCGAAGGAGCGATTTGTGAATTACGGCAACGAACGGCAAAAGAGTTTTCTCCCAATATCGAGGATGCCGCCATCGACGGGTTCAAGTTCTCAACCTGTTTACCGAGCGAACACGCAATGGAAATGCTCGGCGAACGCCTTAAGGACACAGACGCCATTTCGCACCTATTGCGTGAAACGCCGCGATACATCGTGCAGCCATAGAAAAACGGTTCATCCGGCTGAAGCGTTCACGGGCGACATGCTCTGATCACACCGGTACAGTAAACTAAGGCTTGCCGTCGAAACCGCATCAAGAGATCGCATTGCCGCCTCGTTGATCGTCTAGGTTCAACAACCCGATCGTATTGTTCGAATAGAGTCCTGTCGATCCCTTTTCGTTTTCTCCACCCGTCGGAGCTTTTCTCGATGACTTATGTGATTTGCTATACCGTTCAGGCGAAAGTTGTCGACCACGACGGCACGGTGGTCTCGTCCGACCGCATAACTCGGCAACTGGAGGGCCTGGCGTGCCATGATGACAGCGTTTTGAATTACGCGGAACTGCCCTTTGATGACGAATGCTCGTTCCAAGGCGGGCATCCTCGTTTGACGATCGACAGCAAAGGGCAACTGTTGATTTCGGTCGAAGTCCAGAGCAACCGGAAACTGACGCGCAACGAAATCAATGCCCTACGCGAAGACTTCGAGGCCCAGATCACGGACGGCATCGGCGCCGGTTGCTTTGATGACCTTTCGGCCGCAACCGGCCTTTCCATCGAGGTACGGGTTCCGCTGCGGACCCGATTCACTCAGGATGAAGGCCAGGCATGGATAGTGAAACCGGCGACGGCGCGGGGCAACGAAAAGAGGATTGCCGCGGTCGCCAAACTCGTCGATCAAATGGACGTCAAGCCGCAAGCCCCACGCGTCCGCGTGGCGTCTGTCGAACCCGCCAACTCGGTCGAACCCGCCGTTTCCGAGAAAGCTGCCACCCGCGGTCAACCGAATTTCAGCAAGCTCTTTCGCTTGCTCGCGAAGCCGGAACGGAATTCGCTGTTCGACCAAATCAAAGCCGAAGTCGAGGCCTGCGGCAACGACTTGAGCAGCATCGGTGACGGGCAATACCCGTACGGCAACTTCGGTGATCCGAAACTGCTGCGTCTGTTGCTGAACGCGGGTCTGCCACCGAATATTCTCGATGAAAAAGGCCATTCGCTGCTCATTCAAGCCGCCGGGTCACCGAAGTGCATGGAAATGCTGCTGAAGTTGGGGTTGGACGTGAACCGCATCTGCGACGACGTCTACCGATCGACAGCTCTACATCGGGCAGCCCATGTCGGCAGCGAAACCGGCGCGAAGTTTCTGTTGGCCAACGGTGCCGACCCATCGATCAAGAATGAATACGGAAAGATTCCGCAGCAATGCGTCAATCGGCTTGCGCCAAACCGAAAAGCCCTCGAAGCGTTGCTTCAGCCGCCAGGCTCGGTTTGAATGGGAACACGACGACCGCCGCTCACGTTGTGTCCCGAAGTGATTGGTCGCACATGGGATAGTGAATCCCTGAGAGAAGTTGCCACGGAGTTCACAGAGCGATCCCAAAACTCGTGACTCGGCGAGCACTATCCCTTGTTCGTTCCGTTGCAACCGCTGGGTCGAACTCATGTCGGCTAACGTGCTCGTGCCCAGCGCAGCGGTGCTCGTGATCGTAATCGACTCCGCCATTGCTGCCTGGTTCTGCGGGTGCTACTCAGCCCCATGATTGCGGCCGCCATAATGAGCGTCAGCAGCCCATCCGTAATCGCCAACACTTGAAGATTGCGATCTGCCAAGCTGAGCCAAAGATCGGTAGGGAAACAATGGCGACTAAGGATGCCGACAGGTGTCGTTCGGCAAAACGAACACTAGCGGCTGTCCGCGTTCATCGCCAGGTTAGCGGAAGGGAGCAAGCCCTCCGGTATCGCCGCTGCCGACGTACCGGACGGCTTGCGCCGTGCCGCTAAATGCCGCAACAGGATCATTTCGGTACGATCCACGAAGCTGGTGCGGAAAAGAAGTTTCCGGAAATTTTTTTTACCCCTCATTGCTTGGGTCTCGAAACGCCCGGCCGCTCCTGATCGAGTCTCACAAGCTCCGAGCGTTCCTGTCACATCATCTCGCCTATCGGCGTATCGCTTGGTGAAGGCTGCGGGACGCTGCGGATGCGCGGGCAACCGAACGTCACGTTCCGCCGCGCAGGCCGGGCAACGGCGTCGTCCATCGGGAGCTCCGATGTCACATGCCGATTGCTTCGACGTCTTTCCTATGGCTGCCGACACCCGGCCGGCTTCGGCGGAAATGCCGAGACAACGTTTTCACCCTCCAAGGATGTTCGCGCATGTTCGACAATACCAGCAAGCCCCTCAAGCATGACCACGCCGGCTCGATCAACGGATCGTTGAACGGGACCGGTTCTCACAACGGCCAAAGCTATCCGGCGGGCGGTACGACAGGGCCCCTGCATGAGCCCCATTTTTGGGATCCGCTGTTCCCCTCCGCGATGCAACCGTTCGGCCACTCGGCCACGCCCGGTTGGGAGGGCGTGTTCGCCGGACCGGTCGATTTCGAGTCGGCTCACCTGCCCGACCTGAAGCCGGCGGTGTCGCGAGCGCTGGTGCTCACCCCACCACCACTCCCCCTGCCGACGGACGACATCCGCAACGCGGCGTGGCAGGCTAGCGAGCAGTACGAACCGATCGCGAAGCGGTTGGCGGAAGAGGCGGCCAAGGCCGAACCGGTCCGTCGCGAACTGCGGCGAGTCATCCGCGGTGCGACCGCCTGTGTGCAGCGGTGTCGTGCGGAGATGGACCGCAGGGCCCGCTCGCTGTCGGCCGAAATGGACGAAACGCCCCGCTGGGTCCGTCAGCAATTACCCGATAACCGTTTTGGCGAAGCGAGCCCGTTCGCCGTGCGGATGTTCTGGGCCTACGCCGCGCTTCTGGCGGTGCTGCTGGTTACGCTGCTGGCCAGCTCCTTCTTTGCCATCCGTCGGCTACTGCTTGACGTGCTCGGAGAGGGGGTGGAGGCCGAGGTTGTCGCTTTCGCCGTGCCGATGGTCCTGTTGACCGCCTGTCTCGGCAAGTTGCCCTTTTTGGGGTTCAGCGATCTGTCCAAGGGCAAGTTGGCACTCGCGAAGTACGCGTTGTTCCCCATCGGGCTGGCTGTGTTGGTGGGAAACATCGCCCTGATCGGTGCTAACCAAGTCGAGCTCACGATGGACTTCGGCTTCGGCGAAGGGCTTGACGCCCTGCCGGCTGACCCCTGGTACACGCACCCGTCGCTCCGCGTCTTGGTACTAGCGGTAGTCGACTTGATGGCGGTGATCATCGTGGCGCTGATGTGGAAGCTCCACATGCGTCAATCGGTGCGGCCGATCAACCTGCCGAGTGAAGCCCACGCGGTCACCAACGTCGCCAGCAGCAACGCGATCAACCTGTTGGCCGCGCTGGAGGGGCTGCAGGAGCAATTGGGCGAGGCATCGGAGCTGATCACCAGCGACCTCGAATCCCACACGCAAAAAATCCTCGCCGCGCTCCATGCGGAACGCTTCGGGCTAGACCAAGCCTGCTCCCGTTCGATCCACGACTGGATGAATCGGCCATAGCCCGCCACCGCC
>RECD01000127.1 GCA_007694185.1 Planctomycetaceae bacterium | reverse complement strand
TAGGCCCCTTTGACCCAGCAGCCGACGTCGATGTTGTGGATGTGCTGTTCACAGATCTGGTCGCCACTGAGCCAATTGAAGTGGTACCAGTTATTCGTTTGGAAGGCCATTTCGGTCTGATCCGCGGTCCGGTTGCGGTACCAAATGCCGCCGCCATTCCAGTAGACCCGCATCGCGATCACGTCGCCGATCGCCCCGTTATGAATCCGCTCGATCGTCTCCGTGTACTGCGGTTCGTGCCGGCGTTGCAAACCGATCGCGACGGTCAGGTCTTTCTTCTTCGATTCCTCCACCGCAGCCAGCACCCGTCGCACCCCGGGCGCGTCGGAGGCGACCGGCTTTTCCATGAAGACGTGCTTGCCCTTGCTGACCGCGTACTCGAACTGCTGGGGCTTGAACCCCGGCGGCGTCGCGATGACGACGAGATCGCACTCGACATCGATCGCCTGCTTATAGGCGTCCAGGCCGGTGAAGATCCGTTCCGGCGGCACGTCGACTTTGTTTTGATGGCGGCCGCTCATCGACCGGATCGTCGTTTCGGCGTTCCGCTGAAACGCGTCGGCGACGGCGACCATTTTCACGTTCCCCTTCGTGTTCATGATTTGGTCGGCGGCCCCGGTCCCACGACCACCGCATCCCACGACAACGAAGCGGATCTGATCGTCACCCGCGGCGTGGGCGGTACGGGCGATCCCAGAAGATAGCAGGGCAGCCCCGGCGGCCGCCGTGGTCGAGGACTTGATGAAGCCGCGACGATTGGGTTGGTTTTCCATGATGCTCAGATGCTCGAAGGGGCGAGGGATTGGGGAGGTCGAAGGGGTAGCAAGGCAAGCGGGCTCGCGACCGATCAGGGCCGTGAAATCACCCCCACAGGATATCTCAAGGGAGCGGATCGTGCAATTTGATCGGCTAGCAGCGAACGTCCTGCGGTGACGTTGGCTGCGATCCGGATAGCGGTCCCGATCGCGATTTCGCCAGTTCGCCAGTTCGCCAGTTCGCTCAGCCGGTCTCTTCGGGCGTGGACATCGCCGCGAGCAGCAACTCGTGTTCGGTCCACTCGGTGGCTGGACGCACGGCGACGATCTTGCCACGGGCCATGACGGCGATCGAATCGCAGAGTTCCAGCAATTCGCGAAAGTAGCTGCTAACGAACACGACGGCCCGGTTTTCGGCTGCGGCTTGGCCCATCAGCCGATAGATTTCTGCTTTGGTGCCGACGTCGACGCCCCGGGTCGGTTCATCGAACAACAAGCAATCGGCGTCTTGGTGCAGCACCCGGGCGATCGCGACCTTCTGCTGGTTACCTCCCGACAGCGTCGCGACCGGTTGTTCGATGCCGACGGTTTTGATGCGAAGGGTTCCCGCCAAGGCTTCGACGGCCCGATCTCGGGCGGCTCGGCGGAGCCAGCCACCACGTGAGTAAGGATGCAAGCGACTGAGTACGGTGTTGTCGGCGATCGACAGATTCTGCGCCAGCCCCTCGTGCTTGCGATCTTCGCTGAGCAGGGCGATGCCGCGGCCGATCCGTTGGGCGGGTGATCCGGTCAGCGGCCGGCCGGCCGCAAAGATCTCACCCGATCGGCAGGGTGCCAGGCCGGCGAGAATCCGCAGTGTCTCGGTTCGCCCGGCACCGACCAGCCCGGCCAACCCGAGGATCTCGCCGCGACGAACCTGAAACGAAACGGAGCGGGGGAGCGGGTCGCCGACGACGTCCCGCACGTCCAACCAAAGCTCGCCGGGATGGTGCTCAATCGTGGGAAAGAGTTCCGCGACGCTGCGGCCGACCATCAGTTCAACAATTCGGGCGTGACCGACGCCTGCCAACTCACCGCTGCCGGCGACACGGCCATCCCGCAGCACGAGATAGCTGTCACAAATCTGTTGAACCTCCTCCAGGAAATGGCTGATGTAGATCACCGAAATCCCTTGGGCCGCCAACCGCTGGATCGTCTCGAACAGCTTGGCGACATCGGCTGCCGCGAGGGAGCTGGTCGGTTCATCCAACACCAGCACCCTCGCATCGTCCACCAGAGCTCGTGCGATCTCGACGACCTGCCGCTGGCCCATCGACAGCGCGGCCAGCGGGGTGCGAGGATCGAGATCGAGATGGCCCAACCGCCTCAGGACGCCATCGACCAAACGGGCTTGCGCCGCGCGGTCGAGCTTGCCGCCGCGTGACCGTTCGCGTCCCAGCATGATGTTATCCTCGATGCTCAGATCGAGACAAACGCTCAGCTCTTGGTAGACGATCGCCAATCCCGCCTGGCGGGCCAGATCGGGACGTCCCGGGGGGATGCCCCGACCGCCGATCTCGACCGAACCTTGGTCGGGCGACACCGCACCGCTGAGGATTTTGACGAGGGTGCTTTTGCCGGCACCGTTCTCGCCGAGCAGCGCCAGCACCTGGCCTGGCGCGAGGGTCAAATCGGCATCCTGAAGGACCCAGTTCTTGCCGTAACGCTTGCCCAAACCTTCCGCGACCAGGTTCGGTGAAACCTGGGTCGAAGGTTGGCTCCGTGACGCTTCGCTGGAGGCCGATTCGCCCGCGTCGGAACGGGGCGGGTCGCCGGTCGATTCCCGGCTCACGCTTTTTCCGGGTTCAGCAGTTTCTGGATCTGTTCGCTATCGATGTTTTCCGGGGTCGCGACATAAACGCCGGTGTCGACGAACGGTTCGACCGGTTCGCCCCGGATGACCTTGCAGATCGCTTGGATCGACAGATAGCCCATCTGGACCGGGTCCTGCAGCACGATGGCGGATAACTTGCCGGCCCGCAAAGCCTCGGCCATCGCCTCGCTCGAATCGAAGCCGACGAAGGCGATCTTGCCGGCCAATTTCCGGTCTTCCAACGCTCTCAAAACGCCCTCGGCATTGGGCTCGCAAACCGCGAAGATGCCATCGATCTGATCGCCGTAGCGGTTGAGCATCTGCTGGGCTTTGTCCATCGACGACTCGGTGGTCGTCCCGGCGTACTGGTCGCTGCTGAGCACGGTGATGTCGGGGAACTGTTCCAACCCCTTCAGGAATCCCTCCTCTCGCTGGTGGGTGCTTTCGCTGCCTTGGTTGTACCGCAGCATGACGACGTTCCCTTTGCCGCCCAACTTTTCGCCCATCGCTTCCGCCGCCAACTGGCCGCCCCGGAAGTTATCGGTCGCGACGTAACTGGCATAGCTGTCCGATTCCGCATTCAAGCCGCTGTCGAAAATCACGACCGGGACGCCGCCCCTGCCGGCTTCCTTGACGGGGCGAACGAGCGCATCCGCGTCGAGCGGCGCCAGGCAGATGCCGTCGACCCGCTTGTTGACGAACCCTTGGACGACGTTGATCTGTTCGTTCCGATCGCTCTCTTTCTGTGGCCCGCGCCACTGCACATCGACGCCCAATTCCTCGGCCGCTTGAAGTGCGCCGAAATGCACCGACCGCCAAAAGATGTGCGTCGTCCCTTTGGGGATCATGGCGATTTGCAACCGCCGGTCACCGTCGGGCGTCGATTTGGCCGCCTGCTCCGCCGGAGGCTGGCAACCGCTCAGGAAGACGCACAACGGGATCAGTCCGGCCAGCAACAGCAAAATTCTCGGTCGCCGGACGGGACGGTTTTGGGGGGCCAAGTGTCGCAACGCGATCGCCTCCGATTCAGGGGTGGGATGATGAGAAGAGAAACAAGGCACGAGGACGATGGGGGTCCGAAATCGACTCCTGTCCGGGAGGCGATTTCGGCACGAATCAGCAAAATTTAGTTCTTTCCGGAACGAGCCTAGCCCTCGTTGACCCACTTTTTGAACGCTTCGCTCAATCGCTGAGTGATCGGGCCGGGGACACCGGCACCGATGACCCGATCATCGACCTTGGTCACCGAGATCACTTCGGCGGCGCTGCCGGTCAAAAAGCACTCGTCGGCGACATAAACGTCGTGACGAACCAGCGTTTTTTCGACCACCGGGATTTCCAACCGGTGAGCCAATTCGATCACGGCGTTGCGGGTGATCCCCTCAAGGATGCCCGCGTCGGTCGGTGGTGTAAACAGTTCTCCCCGTTTGACAATGAATATGTTGTCACCGGTGCATTCGGCGACTTCGCCTTTGTGATTCAGCATCAGCGCCTCGTCACAACCGGCCCGCAACCCTTCGAGCTTGGCCAGAATGTTGTTGAGGTAATTCAACGACTTGATCCGCGGGCTCAGCGCCGCCGGATGATTTCGCATCGTCGACGCCGTCACGATCTCCATCCCGTCGCGATACCGCGCCGGCGGGTAGAGGGCGATGTGATCGGTGATCACGATCACTTGGGGATGCGAACAGCGGTTCGGGTCGAGCCCCAAGGAACCGGAACCGCGGGTGACTACCAAGCGGATGTAGGCATCCTCCAACCGGTTCACCCGCAGAGTTCGATAGACCTCTTCCCCCATTTCGGCTGCGGTAATCGGGATCGGCAACGCGATCGCCCGAGCCGATTCGTAAAGCCGCTCCAGATGGGCGTCGAGTTTGAAGACCTTCCCTCCATACGCTCGCATCCCCTCGAAAACGCCGTCGCCATACAGCAGGCCGTGGTCGTAAACGCTGATCTTGGCGTCTTCTTTTGCAAACAGTTCGCCGTTGATCGAAACCTGAAAACTCATGTGGGTCGAAGTCGGGACAAGGGAAAGATGCTGGAAATGGGATGTCGAGCAAGCGGCTGCGAAACGAACCATCCGCTGACCGCGCGCCCGTGGCTGGTTAACCAGGCTGGCCTGAGTGGTTGACCAGGGTGGCAGCCGGGTGACCGGTCGCCATCGCGGGGCCGTCACCCCCGAAATGCTTGGGCCGAACTGCTCGTGCTCAGTATAGCGCACGCCGAACGTCAGAACTACGGCGGCGTCGAATCGAACTTCGGAAGCTTGTCGGATGGGCCTGGCGCGACAGCAATCCGACTACGCGGACCGCCTCTCCTGCCGTGCGACGTGCTCCAATCGTGCAAGCCGGAGCACTTGGCCGGAATCGCGTCGATGACTTGGCAAAGCCGCTGCCAGGAGGGCTTCCGAATCCGGCATCCGGACGCTAAACTTGGCGACGCTAACGCCGGAGGCCTCGATCGCAATTCGCTCGGGGATCGCTCACGGTATCGAATCACCCACGAACGCAGCGAACACGGACATCATGTACGCCATCATCGTCGACGGCGGTCGCCAATACCGCGTGGAACCCGGCATGGAACTCGACCTCGATTATCGCGAGATCCAATCGGGTGAGAACATCACGTTGGCCAAAGTTCTGTGCGTGGGAGGCGAAGAAGGCTTGACGTTGGGCACGCCCACGGTCGAAGGGACCGTTGTCACCGCATCGGTCTTGGGCCCCAAGCAGGGCGAAAAGATCTACGTCCAGAAATTCCGTCGCCGCAAGCACTCCAAGAAGCGAACCGGACACCGCCCGCTCTACACCCGCGTTCGGATCGAAAGCATCGGGGCGGCTTGAGCCTCAAGTTGACGCTTCCGAGGGGACAGCGGAGGTCCCGGCCGTTGATCGCAGCGTCCGGGACCGGAGCTGTCCGTCATTGCTGCTCCATTCCTCTTTTCCCAACTTGCTGCCCGCACCCACCCGCCGCGGCTTCGTGTTCCGCGGGGCACCATTGCGCGATCACGCCATGGGCCCGATTTCCCGCCCCGGATGACCGACCATGTCCAGGCTCAATCTGGGTGATTACGAACTCGGTGCGGTTCTGGGTGTCGGCACGGTGGGAACGATCTACGCGGCCGTTGAGAAGTCGACGGGGCAAGCGGTCGCGATCAAGCGTCTGCACCCGGCGATCAGCCGCGACCCGCTGATCGGAGCGAGATTTCGCCGCGAAATGCTGATCTTGCGGCGGCTGCGACACCCCAACGTCATCGGCTATTTCGGCGGGGGTGAGGATGCCGACGGCAACCTCTTCTACATCATGGAACTGGTCGAAGGCGGCTCGTTTCGCGACCTGCTCCAGGACGGCGGCGGCAGCGGTTTGGCGTGGCCGATGGTGGTCAACGCGGCCGCTCAGATCTGCTCGGCGCTGCAGTGCGCCCACAACCATGGGGTGATCCACCGAGACCTCAAGCCCGGCAACCTGTTCGTGACGCGAGACGGCGGCATCAAGCTGGGCGATTTCGGGATCGCCCGCGACGTCAGCTCGGCGGACCTGACCGACCAAGGGCTGACAGTCGGGACCCACGCCTACATGGCCCCCGAGCAGATCACCGGTGACGCGTCGATCTCGGGCAAGGCCGACCTGTACGCGTTGGGATGCTGCCTGTTTGAGATGCTGACGGGGCGGAAGCCGTTCGTCGCCGAACATTTTCCTCAGTTGTTCGAGCAGCACCTGCGCGCCGAGCCGCCGCATCCCCGCCGTTTCGTCCCCGATTGCCCTCCGGAGCTGGACGAGATCATCGTCCGCTTGCTGGCCAAGAAGCCGGAGGACCGGCCGTTCAACGCGCGGGAGGTGCAAGGACGAATGTTTCAAATCATGGATCAGTACCATCTGCGGGATCGCCCCGTCGCGGTCGGCGAGGAAACTTCCGGGCCCGACGTTTCGGCCGGGCAGGTCAGCGACCTGGGGCGACAGATGCTGCAAGAACAGATCATCGCCCGGCTGGGGGGGATGCCGCGCCAAAATGTCTCTTGGGGACGACTGGCGCTGATCTTACTCACGCTGATCAGCCTCTGCTTGGCCTACTTGGCCTTCAAACGTTGACGACTCCCCCTTTCGGTGGGGCTCGGCAAGTTCCGGAGCTGCCTCGTAACGGCCCCGGGAACCGTTGGCGGTGATTGTCAAAAAACGGTCGGCCGGTTACTTTTTGAATGTCCGATATCCTGCTTTGACCGAGCTTGGGGGAGCGTGACTCCGGCCGACTCGGACCATCCCCTCTTTTGTGTCGATGTGTACTCCTCGTGATCGCCCCATCCCGTGTCGATTTGTTGCCCGATTCCCAGCGGATCGTGATCACCGGCGTCGGCTTGACGTCGCCTAACGGCAACGATTGGGCTAATTTTCGCCAGGCGCTCTTGGAGCACCGCAGTGGCGTCCAGCCATACGAGGTCCGGTACTTCGGCGCGACGCTGGCCGGAGTCTGCGACTTCGACTCGCAACGTTACCAAACCAAGAAAGATCTCCGCCGTGGGACGCGGGCCGGGAGCATCGGGATCTACGCGGCGAATGAGGCGATCCGCCACAGCGGGCTCGGGTGGGAAAACTTCGACCGTTCCCGCGTCGGGATCTACATCGGCGTAACCGAACATGGCAACGTCGAGACGGAGAACGAGATCTACCAAATCAAGGGGTTCGATTACGACACCTCCGTTTGGTCGCATCACCACAACCCGCGAACCGTCGCCAACAACCCGGCGGGCGAAATCGCGTTGAACCTCGGGGTGACCGGACCGCATTACACGATCGGTGCGGCCTGTGCGGCCGGCAACGCGGGGCTGATCCAGGGTGCCCAGATGTTACGGTTGGACGAATGCGATGTCGCCCTGGCCGGCGGTACGAGCGAGAGCATCCACACCTTCGGGATCTTCGCCAGCTTCAACAGCCAAAACGCGTTGGCCAGCCACAGCGACCCGGCCAAAGCCAGCCGCCCGTTCGACCGCGACCGCAACGGGATCGTCGTCGCCGAAGGGAGTTGCATCTACGTTTTGGAACGGCTTAGCGACGCCCGTCAGCGGGGGGCCGAGATTTATGGGGAGTTGGCCGGTTACGCGATCAACACGGACGCCACCGACTTCGTCCTGCCCAATCCCGAGCGTCAGGCTCAGTGCGTCCAGTTGGCGCTGCGTCGCGCGGGACTGGAACCCGAAGACATCGACATCGTCAGCACGCACGCGACGGGTACCAGCAGCGGTGACACGCAGGAATGCGTGGCGCTGCGGAGCGTGTTCGGCGAATGCAAAACGGTTCGCATCAACAACACCAAAAGTTTCATCGGGCACGCGATGGGCGCGGCTGGGGCACTCGAATTGGCAGGCAACCTCCCCGCCTTTCGAGACAATGTGGTCCACCCGACGATCAACGTCGACCACCTCGACCCGGCCTGCGAACTTCCCGGTCTCGTCACCGCCGACGCCCAGGAGGTTGCCGGTGTCGATTACATCCTCAACAATTCGTTCGGCATGCTCGGCATCAATTCGGTGGTGATCATTCGGCGGGTTTGATCGGTTAAACCACGGTTCCGTCCGCGACTGACAATCGATCGACATCGCTACCCGTCCCCCTCTGCCGCGCGCGTCATCGCTGCTAGAATCATCCCTTGTTATCCGCCGCCCAGGTACGTTCCCGGAGTCACCAAAGCCCATGAGTCCCGCCGAAATTCGCGAAGAGATCCTCGACATCCTCGGCGATATCGCCCCGGACGAAAACCTCGATGAGCTCGTCGACGACGTCAGCTTTCGCGAACAAATGGAACTCGACAGCATGGACTTCCTCGACATCGTCATGGAGCTCCGGAAGCGTCATCGGGTCCAGATCCCCGAGGAAGATTACGGCCATTTGGCGAGCATGGGCTCGACCGTGAGCTACCTCGAACCGAAGATGCGGGACATCGTGAAGGCCTGACCCCTCGGATGTACGACACGATCATCATCGGTGCCGGCATGAGCGGCCTAGCGGCCGGCATCCGGCTGGCACACTTTGACCAGCGTGTCTGCATACTGGAACGCCACTACACGATCGGCGGGCTCAATTCTTTCTACCGCATGGGTGGCCGCGACTACGACGTCGGCCTGCATGCGATGACCAATTTCGCGAAGAAGGGTACGAAGCGGGGCCCGTTGGCGAAATTGATCCGCCAACTTCGTTTCAACTGGGAAGATTTTGCCCTGGCTGAACAGATCGGCTCGTCGATCCGGTTCCCCGGCGTGAATTTGGACTTCGGTAACGACATCGAGTTGCTGGAGAGCGAGGTCGCGCGGGAGTTTCCCGACTGCGTCGATGGCTTTCGCAAACTCCACCAATCGCTGCTCGACTATGACGACCTGAGCGGCGACGACCCCACGTTTACCCGCAGCTCCCGCGAGGTCCTCACGGAACTGATCCCCGATCCGTTGCTCCGCGAGATGCTGCTCTGCCCGTTGATGTGGTACGGCAACGCCCGCGAAGACGACATGGATTACGGGCAGTTCTGCATCATGTTCCGGGCCTGCTACCTGGAAGGTTTCGCCCGGCCGTTCAAAGGGGTGCGGGTGATCCTGAAGAACTTGGTCCGCAAATTCCGCGGGTTGGGCGGGGAGCTGAAACTGCGGAGCGGCGTGTCACGGATCCGGGTCGAAAACGGCCGGGCCGTCGGGGTTGTTTTGGACGACGGCACCGAAATCGCTGGCCGACGCATCCTGTCGTCCGCCGGCACGATCGAAACCTTGAGGCTGTGTGATGACATCACGGAAGTCGACGTCGCCAAAGCGGGCCGACTCAGCTTCATCGAGTCGATTTCGATCCTCGACAAACAGCCGCGTGACTTCGGCTTCGATCGTACGATCGTGTTCTACAACGACAGCGATCAGTTTCACTGGAGACGCCCGGAGGAATCTCTCTGCGATGTCCGGACCGGCGTGATCTGTTCCCCCAACAACTACCGTTACGGTGCCGCCGAGGGGGAATTGCCCGACGGCGTGATCCGGATCACGACCCTGGCCAACCATGACCTGTGGTGCGGGCTGTCCGAGACCCGCTATGCCGCCGAGAAGGTTGCCCAGTACGAATCGGCCGTCGCTTCGGCCGTCCGCTTCATGCCCGATTTTCGCCGCCACACCATCGCCACCGACATCTTCACTCCCAAGACCATTCGGCGGTTCACCTGGCACGACAACGGCGCCGTCTATGGCGCGCCCGACAAGCGGCTGGACGGTTCCACCCACCTGAACAACCTGTTCCTGTGCGGCACCGATCAGGGCTTTGTCGGGATCGTTGGGGCGATCCTGAGCGGGATCAGCATGGCTAACCGGCATTGCCTGGTCGCCGATTAGCGAGGGGAACCGTGAGGGTTCTTCAGTTGGCTCGGGTTGTCGCGACTGCCGGCTGCCACCTGCCTGCTACGGCTGGTCTTCGACGACCAGTTGGGTGAGTCGGACCGAGGCGATCGCGGCTTGCTGCCGGGCGTCGATCGCGGCTTGGCGGATCGCCAGGAACGACCGCTGGGCCGTTAGCAGTTCGAGATACTCGAGCTCCCCTTGGCCGTGAGCGCGACGGGCCAGTTCCAATCGTTCCTCGGCCAATCGCAGCAACTGCTGTTCGATTTCGAGTACCAATTCCCAGGCCGCCCGGTATTCGCCGACGGCGTCCGCCCAACGGGATTGAAGGTGGCGGTAGGTACGGGCGTAATCGGCCTCGGCGCGAGCGATCTCCGCTCGGGCCGCCCGAATCAAGCCGGACTTGCGATCATGCAGCGGCAGCGCCATCCCCACCTGGACGCTGACGATCGTGTGATCGGTCACCAGATCTCGCTGCACCGCGGCGTAACTGTCGACATTGGACACGACCTGCGTCTCCGCCAAACGCAGATCCCAGCGCGCGGTCTCCAGAACCGCTTGGGCGACCATCAGCTCGGGGCTCGTCGCGTAGGGCTGGTCATCAATCCGAAAGCCGAGTTGGGGCGACTCGGAGTCATCGGGCAAACTCGGTTCCGGCCAAGGATCGCTCGGCACTCCCTCGACGAAGGCGACATCCGTTCCCAGGGTCGCCGCCAAGGCTGCCGAACGGGCTCGCAGCCCCGCTTGGGCCTGCCGCAGGGCCGCCGTGATCTGGCCCTTTTCCAATTGCGCTTGCAGCAGCGTGCCGCGTTCGATCTCCGCCGCCTCTTGGAGTGATCGATTGATCCGCACGGCATCCTCGAGCAGCCCCTCCAACTGACGCAGCAATTCGACGCGGTGGCGTGCCGCGACCAAGGACCAGTATTGCGTTCCGACCCGCAGCCCCACCCGCAACCTCGCGACCTCAGCCCGTTCCTGCGCGGCCCGAGTCTTCCAGTGGCCGACCTGATCGGCCAATCCCAATTTGCCTGCCGTGACCCATTCTTGGGCAACAAACAGACCTTGCTGACCGCCGCGCCCCTCGTTGCCGATTTCGGTCGCCGAATAGCCGAGCCAAGGATTCGGCTTGCGGGTCGCCTGGAACCGCAAGCCGGCTTCTTGGCTGACCCGCGCACGCGCCCCGGCCAACTCGGGATGCTGCATGATCGCGAACTCGGTCAGCCGATCGAGCTGACTGGGGCCGGAAGTCGCTTCCCCGATCGACGGCGGAGCAGGCACCGATTCGGCCTTCACACTCGGCAACCGCCGGACCGTGGGCCGCGTCTCTTGGCCTTGCGCCGCGCCCATGGGTGCAGAAGCCAGCGTGCAGGCGATCGCGAGTGCCGCCCGGCGGGCCATCCGCCCTACGGGTGCTGTGTCGAGTGACGAACGGTTTGTGGCAGTATTGTCCATCACCCCGAGCGGGCTCCCTCCGTGATCCGTTCCACATCCCTGACGGTTCCTACTCGACCAGAATCGACCGAGAGTGAGGATCGGACTGAGGGGATTCGATGCGGGGCCGGCCAATCGGCCCTCGGAGGATTGGGTCGCGACGGCTGTGCGGCCTACCAAAGGCTACCCGAATTGACAACTTCGCCTCGTCTGCCCACGAACCATGGTCTATCTTTGAGCATGAATTGTGTCCGCAAAGTCTCGTTATTCGCCCCAGTCGCGCGATTCCCCTCCCGAGTCAGGAAAACATGACCAAACGCCTCGCGCTGCCGATCCTGTTGGCCTGTTCCGTCGCCACTTTCATCGGTGGCTTGGCGGTCGGCTACGTGGCTTGGCGGGCCGATCGCGGGAAATCACCTGGCGTAGAAGCGGTTGCTGCGGCCGCCCGAGTCGTTTCCGCTGCGTCGTCCGATCACGATCACGATCACGATCACGATCACGATCACGATCATGATCATGACCACGGTGACGATCATGGCGACCACATCGACCTCTCCGCTAAGGCGGTCAAGAACCTGGGGGTGAGGTTCGGGCTGATCGACCGCGAGCCGTTCCGCAAACAACTGCACATCCCCGCGCTGGTGATCGAAAAGCCGGGGCAGAGCGGCTTGACGGTGACCTCGCCGATCCAAGGGATCGTTCGCGAGATCCACAAGTTTCCCGGCCAATCGCTGGAACCGGGCGACCGTCTGTTCACGGTTCAGGTGACAGACGAGGCGTTGGAACGGGCGCAACTGACGCTGCTGGAGACGCTGATCAAGACCACCCTGACCGAATCGGAAATCGAACGGCTGGAACCGCTCGCCGAATCCGGCGCGATCATGGGGCGCCGCAAACTCGAACTGGAGTATCAACTCAAGCAACTGAACTCCGAAAAGTCGGCGCGGCTGCAAGAATTGCGCCTCCGCGGGCTATCGGACGAACAGGTCGATCGGATCGTGACCCGGCGCGAGTTGATCGGTGAGATCGACGTTCATTTGGAAGTCGCACCGCTGCCGCAGGCTCAGACAGAAATCGGTGAGATCGAATCGGACGATCCGGGGCCGGTTTACACCATCGAGCGGATCGACGTCTTTCCTGGTCGCGCCGTCCTGAAGGGGGAAGAGCTTTGTCACATCGCCAATCACTTCGAACTGTTCCTGCGGGGCGAAGCCTTCGAATTGGACGTCCCGGCGATCCGCCTGCTGAACGAGCGTGATTGGGGCGTTGCCGCGGAACTGGGCGAAGGGGACGGCCATGAACGGATCGAAAACCTGCGGGTGACCTACATGGACAACCATGTCGACCAGCAGACGCAGACCTTTCCGTTTTACATGTCGCTGCCCAATCGGGTCGTCACGGAGAGCCGCGATGCCCAAGGCCGGTTGTTCCGTTCGTGGCAATTCAAGCCGGGGCAACGGGCACACCTGTTCGTTCCGGTGGAAGAGTGGCCGAACCAGATCGTTTTGCCTCGGGATGCCGTCGTCCGTTCCGGACCGGAAGCGTACGTATTTCGCGTGAAAGAGCGGGGGGTTTCGCCGTTGCAGCGGTACCGCAAACGAGCGGAGCGATTGGAACGGGTCCCTCGGCAGGGTGAGTTCGAGTTCGAGCCGGTTCCCGTTCAGATCCTGCATCAAGATCGACATCGGGTCGTGATCGCCGACGACGGGGATCTGAAGATCGCCGATCTCGTCGCACTCAACCACGCCTATCAACTGTTCCTGGCCTGGAAGCTGCAAGCCTCCGGCGGCGGGATGGCTCACGACCATGATCATTGAGCCGTTGTGGGCGGCAACGACTCGCTGCGTCCGGCCGCGCTTCACACAGCCCCGCATGGCGTTCGACCGAGTGCTGGCGTCACGATCCAGATTGACAAAGCCCCGCGACGTCACGATGCCCGCCATCCCCGTCCTGCGGCGCCGCTGATCGACCAGCGGCCGCACCTTCGCCCGTGGCGAGAAACGATCCGGAATCGGCAAATAAGATAAGCGATACCCGGTCGTGACAATCGCGATCGCCCCCTCAAGCAAGCTAGAACCACCCGATGCTGTCGCTGCTGATCCGTTTCTCCCTCCGCTTCCGACTGCTGATCGTGTCGATCGCGCTGGGCATCCTGGTCTTGGGTGGCTACGTCGGCTCGCAGTTGTCGATCGACGTGCTGCCGAACCTGACCCGGCCGCGGGTGATCGTGATCAGCGAATGCCCCGGCATGGCTCCCGAGGAAGTCGAAACGCGGGTCACCATCCCGATCGAAAATGCCCTCAACGGCGCGACGGATGTGCTCGATATCCGCAGCACCTCCGACATCGGTTTGTCGGTGGTCCAGGTCGAATTCGACTGGGGTCAAGACATCTATCGAGCTCGTCAGATCGTCCAGGAACGCTTGGCCACCGCCACCGATCGATTGCCAACCGGCGTCCAGCCGCAACTCGCCCCGATCGCCTCCCTGTTGGGACAAATCTTGCTGATCGGGATGTGGAGTGAGGACGGTACGACCGGGCCGTTGGAACTTCGAACCCAGGCCGATTGGGTCGTCGGCCAACGCTTGCGGGCGATTCGCGGCGTGTCCCAAGTGATCACGATGGGGGGCGGCCGGCGGCAGATCCAGGTCTTGGTCGACCTGCACAAAATGCACACCTACGAGATCTCGCTGGGTGAGATCGAACGGGCGTTGCTGGACGCCAACCTGAACGTGACCGGGGGCTTCGTCACGGACGGTGCCCAGGAACTGCTGGTTCGAGGACTGGGGTTGATCCAGGACCCCGCCACGCTCGGTCAGGTCGTCGTCCGCCCTTCGGCGCGGCGTCCCGTGTTGCTGAAAGAGGTCGCCCGGATCGTGGAAGGCCCACAAGCCAAACGGGGTGATTCGTCGGTCGACGGCCGATCGGCGATCGTCTTGACCATCCAGAAACAGCCTGACGCGGACACCCGTCGCTTGACGGAAGAAATCGTACGAACGTTGGAAGAACTCCGGCCCTCCCTGCCACCGGACGTCGTGATCCGGCCGACTTACCTGCAACGGGACTTCATCGACCTGGGGATCGCGAACGTCATTGGGGCGCTGCGCGACGGTTCGATCTTGGTCGTGATCGTGCTGTTCGCCTTCCTGCTCAACCTCCGCACCACCCTGATCACGTTGGTCGCGATCCCGCTGTCGCTGGCCGTCACGGCGATCGTCTTTTACATGCTCGGGCTGGGCATCAACGTGATGACGCTCGGCGGCCTGGCTGTCGGCTTGGGGATGTTGGTGGACGACGCGATCGTCGGTGTCGAGAACGCCTACCGCAGGTTGCGAGAACGGTTGCTTGCCGGTGACGACGAAACGCCGCTGGGGATCGTCTACGAGGCGACGGTCGAGGTGCTGGGCGCGATCGTGATCAGCACGGTGATCGTGGTCATCGTCTTCTTGCCGCTGTTCACGCTCGCCGGCATGGAAGGGCGTTTGTTCACACCGTTGGCGATCGCCTACCTGGTTTCGATCGTCGCCTCGACCGTCGTCGCGCT
The DNA here is from genome assembly GCA_007694185.1 of Planctomycetaceae bacterium. Lineage (GTDB taxonomy): Bacteria > Planctomycetota > Planctomycetia > Pirellulales > Pirellulaceae > UBA6163. Next base: position 42,911 of record RECD01000127.1, on the reverse strand, counting down.
TACCGTCACCCCCGCCCTGTCGCTGATTTTGCTGCCGGCTTCCGCCATCCGGGCCAAACCGGACAACGAAGGGTTGGTACTGCAAGGGCTAAAAAAGCTCGCCGCTCCCGTCATCCGGTTCAGCCTGAACCGATTCGGGATCTCCCTGATCCTGGCCGCGGCGGCGATTGCCGTGATCGTCTCGGCGGTCGGGATAACACGACTGGGCCGCGACTTCCTGCCCGCTTTCGACGAAGGGGCGACGCAGGTCAATCTCTATTCGGCTCCCGGCACGTCGCTGGACACGATGGTCGAAATCAGCCGGGTGGCGGACGAACGGTTCGCCGAACTGCTCCGCACCGAGGAGCACCCCAACCGCCCGCTGGCGAACTTCACTTGCAAATTGGGGCGGGCGGAGCAGGACGAGCACATCATGGGTGTCAACGTCGCCGAGTACGTGATGTCGCTGAACCCCGAATCGAACGTCACCCGTCCGGAGATGATCCGACTGCTGACCGAGGCGGTGGAGGACCTGCCGGGCGTGGAACACGAGATCGAGCAACCGATCGCGCACCTGATCAGCCACATGCTGTCGGGCGTCGCGGCCCAGATCGCGATCAAGATCCATGGCGACGACTTGGACGTCTTGCGGCGGAAGGCGGAGGAGGTCCGTAGGGCGATCGAACCGATCCCCGGGATCGCCGACCCGTTCGTCGAGCAGCAGCAGACCGTGCCGCAGTTGCGGTTCGAGATCGATTACGACGCCTTGGCCCGCTACGGGATCGCGGCCCGTGAACTGACTCACCTGATCGAAACCGCGATGCACGGACGAGTGGTTTCGCAATTGACCGACGGCCAGCGGTTCTTCGACATCCTGGTGCGGATGGAAGACGAGTATCGGCTCGACCTCGACAACCTCGATCGGCTACCGGTCGAGATGGCCGACGGCAGCCGCGTGCGGCTCGGAGCCTTGGTAAAGGTCGAGCGAGGCGGAGGCCCGAACACGATCCAAAGGGAGAACGCCCGGCGACGGATCGTGATCCGGGTCAATACGCTCGGTGGAGACCTGAGCGGGGTGGTCGAGCAGATCCGCGCCGCCGTGGCCGAGCAGGTGGCGATGCCGGAGGGTTACTACGTCTCGTACGGCGGTCAATTCGAAGCCCGGCAATCGGCCCAGCGGCAGATCCTGTGGTTTTCCCTCGTCTCGAGCCTGGTCGTCTTTGCGATCCTCTATTCGGCCTTTCCCGCCACCCGAATCGTGCTGCAAATCTTGGCAGCCGTCCCCGCCGCGTTCGTCGGAGGAGTGGCTGCTTTGGAGTTGACCGGTCAATCGCTGTCGATCGCCGCCATGGTCGGCTTCGTCTCGCTGGGCGGCATCGCGACCCGCAACGGCCTGCTGTTGGTCTCGACCTACCAAAACCTGATCCCGAAATTTGGGATGAGCCCCGAGACGATTCTCCGCGGCAGTCTCGATCGGTTGGCCCCCGTGCTGATGTCCGCACTGACCACCGGCTTGGGGCTGTTGCCGCTGGTGATCGGCGGCACCCAACCCGGCAAGGAGATCCTTTATCCCGTCGCCACCGTGATCGTCGGCGGGTTGATCAGCTCCACGCTGTGCGAGTTCCTGCTGCGTCCCGGGCTGTTTTGGTTCACCCGCCGCTGGTGAGCGATCGGAAAGCCAGGGACGAGCACGCCCCTTTTTTCTTGACTTCGCCCGTCAAACCGCTAGGTTGACCTGGGGCTGACCGGCTCGGACGTCGTTCGCCCTCCCGCCCTCCCGCCCTCCCTACTCACCCTGGAGCCGCCGACATGCTGACCGTCGCCGACGCTGGCTCACGTATCGACCGTCGCGGCTTCCTGACCGCGGGCTCCCTCGGATTGAGCGGCCTCTGCCTGCCGGACCTGCTGGCTGCTGCGGAGCGACAGCCTGGTGCAGTCACCGGCAAATCGGTGATCTTTCTTTTCCAGCAGGGAGGTCCGAGCCAATTCGAGACGTTCGACCCCAAACCGGACGCGATCGAAAACATCCGTACCGTGGATGGCACGATCCCCACCTCCGTCCCCGGCATCCGATTCGGATCGACGATGCCCCAGCTCGCTCAGGTCGCTGACAAGCTGACGATCGTCCGTTCGTTCCAAACGAACAACGCGGGACACAACATTCAACCGCTCGTCAGCCGCGATACGGCCGACGCCTTCATCGGCTCACTGATCTCCTACGTCACCGGGCCGGTCCACCCCGCGACGGGAGTTCCGACCAACACGGTGTTGTTCCCCCAAGCTGTCCGCGACGACGTGAAAAAGGGGGCTGCACGAGGTGACCTGTCAGCCACCGGAAAATTGGGGGCGATCCACGCCCCGTTCATCCCCGGTTCCGGCGGACCGCTGCAAAAGAACATGCGTCTGAATCTGGCGCGGGATCGTTTCGAGGATCGCCGTGCCCTGTTGTCAGCCTTCGACCGCCTGCAGCGTGATTTCGACTCCTCCGTCGCCGCTCGCGATCTGGGTGACGTCCGCGAACGGGCGCTCGGGATGCTGTTGAGCAACCGGGTCGCCGAAGCGTTTGACCTGAGCCGCGAGGACGCCGCGACGCTGGCGAGGTACGACACCAGCGGTTTCGCCAGCCCCGACGGTTGGAGCCGAGCCAACCGAGGTCGGCTCGGTTACTACGACGGCCAAGCCAAGTCGATCGGCCGATTGCTGCTGCTCGCCCGGCGGTTGTGCGAAGCGGGTTGCGGCTTCGTCACGGTCCACGCCGATTACGAAGGCGTTTGGGACATGCACGCCGACGGAAACAACCTGAACATGACCGACGGCATGCAGGCGGTCGGTAAACCGTTCGATCACGCCGTCGCGGCCTTCATCGAAGATGTCGAATCGCGCGGCCTGCAAGACGACATCCTGCTGGTCTGCTGTGGCGAGATGGGACGGACACCGAAACTGAACCCCAAAGGGGGACGGGATCACTGGGCCCGGCTTGCCCCGCTGATGCTTTACGGCGGCGGGTTAAGGGACGGCCAAGTGATCGGCAGCTCGACCGCCGACGGTGGCGAACCCGCGACCGAGAACCTGACCCCGCAACACCTGATCTCGACCATCCTCCGCACCGCCTTCGACATCGGCCACTTGCGCCTGATCCCCCAAATGGCGGCCGTCACCCAACTCGGCGAACACCCCCCAATCCCCGGTCTGGGCTGACCTCGGGCGCCCCGACAATCTCCCCGCAACAACTCTTCCGAGTTGTGCGTTTCACTTGAGAAAACACCGAATACGGTTGACCGCACGGCGGGACAGACGACACGTTGATATTGCCGGAAGTCCTTTTCCAGGAAATGCCCGACCCATCGAAGGCGGAACTGCCGAGGGATTGGAATCGCCTGGACGCTGTCGAGTGCCAGGACCTGCCGGTGGGCATTCGCGGAATAGCGGGATCTCGCTAACCACGGTTCGAGCCGTGGGTGATGGGTAAGCCGCCCAGGTTCGCCAAGCAACCTGCATCATCAATCAAGCCAAAGAGTCAGGCATTGGGCAAGGCCTGACGCAGCCTGCGATCCAATTTGCTTGCGTGCGGTGCGCGTCGTCCACCGTCACGACGATGTTCTTCCGCTCGTTCCAGGTACCGGAGCATTGAACCAAGGTACCGGACACTGAAGTCACTCGATCGCATGCCACGCGAGTCACTCGATCGCGATCTCGTACGTGAGCGCGCCGATCGCCATCCCGGCCGGGACGTCGGAGTAGTTGTCGTGACACATGACACACTTGGCCATCACCACGGGGATCGCCGTCGCGGCTTGCAGGATCGGCTTGCCATCCCGGATGACCGTTTGGTCGACGTAGGCTTCGCCGCCACGGAGTTTGCGGACGGCCGCTTTTTCGAACTCCGATTCGGCGACGTTCTCCGCGTCATACGGGTCGCCGGTGACGTCGATAATGCGAACATGGTGCCAATCGTTTTCCTTGGCGACGTCGAACAGCTTCTTGAAAGCCGTCCCTGCCGGCAGATCCGACTTCTCGTCGACGAAGTGGGTCGTCACCAGCACGATCGCGTTTTTGTAGATGCCGTCGAGCACCTTGACCTGCTTGCGGGTGCGGGCCAAGGCGTCGGGGTCGACCGATTGGGCCGAGACCGCAGAACCGAGCAGCAAGGCCAGCAAGATTGCCAACGGCGATTGGGGACCAAACGAAAATCTCATCAGAGGGCTCCTAGTTTTGAGCAAGTGGGAAAAGACGGAACTCGGGAAGGGTCTCGATCAGGATCGCGGAAATGTCCCGCCGCAATTCGGGTGTCAGGTGGGCGTATTCCGGCGATTCCTCGGTGCCGTCGAGGATCGCCCGTAGCCGATCGATGATCGGGCTCAACACCTCGCTGGGGAGCGACCGGAAGGCATCCGAATGGATCAGGTAGCTGCAGGGATAACGAAACAGACGGGTTTGCAGGTCGAAATCGCGGAGTGACCGCCCTTGCGAATCGCGGACACCGCGGCCGGAAAACTCGGCCGCGAACTCGGTCGAACCCTCGACCGGTGAGGTCAATGCGAACTCGTCACACATCAACAACGTCCGCAAGACCAAATCGGCCGACTTGGCGATCCGCCGCTGGGCACTCTCACTCAGATAGCCCGGCGGGCGTTCCAAAATCTCGTTCATCTGTTCAGACTGGTGAACCGCCTGCCGCGTCTCGAACCCGGCCGCCGTGATCGCGTTGTGCATCTGCGCTTGATGCTCCAGCACCATCAGGGCGACCAGATCGCTGTGCGGCGTGAGGTAGGGATCGGTCGGAAACAAGCCCCGCAAGTCCGTGCGGTTCGCACCCCGCTCCCGGTCAAAGGATTGGTCCATCCCGGTGCTGATCGTGTTGCCAAGGTGGCGCATCGAGCCGTGGGTGCCGGTCACGTACCAGCCGCCCCAGCGGTCTTGAAAGTCGCTAGTGTGGTTCGTCGTGAACGAGCGACTGCCGGATCGTGGTCGTCCCGACGCGTCCGGGAACACGCTGCGAACGACGTATCCGGGTACGTCGAGCGTCCGGCTGGTCGCGTGACACGACAGGCAGCTGCCGTCGTCCCGCACGAACCGCAGTGTCCCCGCGGCCGATTGATCGAGTGTGTAAAAGATGGCACCTTGCTTGGGATCGGTCGCCGCCAATTCCAACAGGTCGCCGTTTTGACAAAAGCCGACATAGACCTCGTCGTTGAAGTACAACGCGCGAGGGGTGCGGGGCGAAATCCGTTGCAACTGGAGGCTGGTTTTCGAAAAGACCAGCGTTTGCGAACTGGCCGGGATGTCGAGTGCGTCGAGCACCGCCGGGAGGTACCCGAGTTGGGGGTCGGTGGCGAGCGTCACGTCCCCTTGGGCCAAACGGTCATTCAACCGGGCGACCGCGTCGTTCACCGGGGCCGTCAGATAATCGATCGGCGACCGCTCGAACTCGTTTCGCTGGCCCCGAACGGCGCCGCCCAAGCAAAGCATCGCCCCCAAGCCGACCGCTACAAGACGGAAGAAAAGGCGTTTCATCGTCAGCCTGCCGGGTTGGAGGGTACGGACCAAACGGCAGGAACCGAGTAAACTTTGGTTTGCCGCTCGATACAAATCGCCTAAAATTGAATCACACACCAAAAGGTACAGAATCGAAACCTGCATGTCAAGGTGCAGGTATGACGTCGATTCACCGGAGCCTGTCGCATGTTGTCCAAGACTGCCGAATACGCGTTGCGAGCCGTCGCCTGCTTGGCTGCCACCGAGGGCTCGCCACTGGCGGCTGACCCGATCGCGGTCCAGACCAAGGTTCCGCGGCGTTATTTGACGCGGGTCCTGCAGGACCTGGCCGCCGCGGGGTTGGTCAAATCACGCCCAGGACCGGGGGGAGGTTACGAGTTGGCTCGATCACCGGACACACTGACGATCCTGGATGTCGTCAATGCGGTCGCGCCGCTGGAGCGAATCCGCTCCTGCCCATTGGGGCTCGAATCGCACACGTCGCTGTGCCCGCTTCACGCCGAGCTTGACAAGGCGTACGAGGCGACGGAGACCGCCTTCGCGGGGGTGACGATCCGCCAGTTGCTGGAATCGACCAGCCGGATCAAACCGCTGTGCGATGTCTTTTGAAGGCGGACGGGGGATTTGTTAACCACGGATTGCCCGGATGAACACGGATTTCGCCGTCGTGGTCGCTCGACCGGGGGCGAAGCGAGTACGAGTACCGTTGCATTGAGCAGGAGTACCGCCGCGCTGAGTGCGTGGGGTATTGGCGTTTGTGCCGTTGGCACAGGTTCAGACCTTGGGCCAGGCTGCTAACCAGCTGATCGCCGAGCCGAGGCTCGACCGGATCGCGTGCTCGGGCCGATCGGCGATCGACCGCGAGCAGGTTTATCACAACCCCATCCGGGAAATCGTTATGCCGCGCGGGCGTCGGGTGGTGACGATTTCGAAAAGAAGATTCCGGCGATGATGAAGGCGAGCTGCGTGAGGATGAAGACGCTGAGCCACATCAGCACCCCTTCGGTGAAACCATAGCTGTGCATCCCGATTCCCAGCTCGTTGGTCCCGAAGTAGCTCCAGGCCGTGACGATGTTGCCGCCGATGGCGAGGATCGCGAAGCCACGTGCGCCGGCCATACCGTCCCAACGGGCATGCAACATCATCGCGTTCCAGATCACGATCAGCAGGGCGCCGTTCTCTTTCGGGTCCCAGCCCCAGAATCGCCCCCAACTGTCGTCAGCCCAAAGTCCTCCCAACACCGTGCCGACGAAGCTGAACAGGATCCCGAAGCAGGTCGCCCCGTAGATGGAACGGTAGATCTGACGCAGAGACTGGGCATCAGAGCCGAGCCAACCGGCGATCAGATAACGGATACCGAGTAACCCCGCGACCATCGTGGCGGTGTAGCCGAGCGTGACGGTGATGACGTGCGTCCCGAGCCAAAACTGCGTATCGAGAACGGCTTGTAACACCGGCATCGTGTCGCCGGTGTTCATTCCCAAACCGTGCGCGACCAGCAGCGCCAGCACGCCGCTGCCGGCGGCCAGCAGGTTCCCTTCGCCGTAGCGGAAAATCTTCTCTTGGATCAGGCCGAAGATCACCCCGGCCCAGCCGATGAAGACGGCGGAGGAGTAAAGGTTGATGACGGGGGCACGTCCCGTGATCACGATCCGCGACAGCAGCACCAGCGTATGGATCGTCAACGCGACCAGCAGGATACCCCAGACCGACGAACGCAAGCGCGGCAGATCGGCCATCAGGTAAACGCAGCCGAGGACCAACGCCAGGATGTAGAGGGCCATCGCGATGTAGGTCGGGCCGTTCGATTCGTCCCAACGTTCGAGCGCCACCTTGCCGGGTGAGTAGCCGGAAGTCGGGGTGGCCGTGACGGCGACCGCGGAAACGGCGGCCAAGTGCTCGTCGACGGCGCGGTTGAAGTTTTCCGGATCGCCTTCGCTGTACGCCTTGACCATGTCGCCGAACGTCTCGATCCCGATCCGTTCGGTCGGCTCCTGCGAGACACTCTCGAGCGCCTGGTTGAAAAACGCTGACGAGTAGGCGGACCATTTGGGGGCGTCGGTCGCGACCGCCAGCTTGTCGGCCGGCGGCGGGATCAAGCCCGGCGAGGTCATCCGCTCGATCGCGTCCATGTTGTTTTTCAACTGCCGGACGGCGAGCATCCGCGCCTCTTGCTCCGACATCCCCGGAGGCAAAAACTCCTTCGGGATCTCCGGAGGAACCGGCAATCGGAATGCCGCCGCGGCCATCGTGAAGACCCGCGTTCGGCGGTCGAGTTCCAGCAACTTCTTGTCTTTGAAGGTCTGGTCGAGGGGATCCTTTTCGCCCGCGGCCTTTACCAAGTCGCTGAACCGATCGAGTTCCCGACGGATCTCGTTCAGCGTAAACAGCTTGCTCTCGCGCCGAGGCAGCCCGAGTTCGTCACGAACTTCGGCGACATCGATGCGGAACATCGGCAGGTCGCCCAACCGCTCGTCGGCGATCGCGACCTCCATCAGCCACGCCATCGGCGTCATTCGCTTCTTCCCCTTCACCCGGTCGCGGATCGCGGTCGGGGCGTCGGCCAGGTCGAGTGACGTGCGGTTGCTGATCGCCTTGAGCGTCTGATTCGCGTAGGCGGCCAACGGCATCACCCGGCCGCCGAATTGGACGGGGATCTTGCCGGCGGAGTGCAGATCGAACTGGCGATCCCGCTGGGCCGGTCGCAGCGAATCGCGAACCGAGGTCCAGGGGATGAGCGCCAGGAAGGCGAACAGGGCTGCCGCCGCGACGGACGCGTAGATCGGCAAGCGGGAGGCGGGCGGTTCGTCGGACGCACTCCCGGGCTGGTTCGCCAGCGCCAACCGGCGTTCCTGGTTACGGCGACGGACGAAACGTCGCAGGGTGCCGCCGAAGTGGACACACATCCCCAGCGCCGTGATGCTGCACGCGACGTAGGGGATCAGCCAGCCGCTATTTTGGACGACCTGCAAGCCGGTCAATTCGACGCCGCTGGGCAGCCGGTCATAGCTGCTTTGGTAGTAGGTTTCGCCACGGTACCGCAACGGGTTGTTCATCCAGATCTGCTCACGGCGGTCGTCGCCCGTCTCCGGGTCGACGATGCGGATGAACGAACGGTAATCGCGAGGCGTGTCGGTGCCGCTGTAATCGACTCGCCGGACGTCACTGAGGTGAACCCAAAACGGTTTCGGGTTGCGGGCGAACCGCAAGCCGATTTTGTACTCGTCCTCGCCAACCACAAGTTGGTCAAACTCATCGCCGGCACCTCTACCGGGCGCCATTGTCTCCAGGTCCGATATCCGTTGAGAGATCAAATGCGTTCCGAGAGATTCGCCCGACTCGCGATCGAGCAATTCGACATAGGCGGACGCCACGTTCACGTCGCTTGACGTCCCCCCGGCGCTGGGTGCCGCGACGGCGGCAACCTGCAGCCCCAACCCTTGCGTGGCGGCATATTCGTCGCTCTCGGCCGGGGCCTTCAAACGGGAGTTGGGGAAATAAGCCAGCACCCGTACGTCGACGGGCAAAGCCGGGTCACGGATCGGTTCGGCCTTACCGGCGGCGGTCTTCAAACGTTCGCTTGGGATCGCGATCACCTGCTGTTCCCCGTCCCCTTCCTTGAGGAACGTCATTTCCACCTGATCGAGATTGACGAAGGCACTGGCCGACTGGCCTTCCAGCAGCGTCAGCCGTTGTTCCGATTGACGGTCGCCGAACAGGAATTGGCCGAACATCAGCAGCCCGACGCCGAAGTGCAGCAGGACGTTGCCGCCCTGCTTTTGGAAAACCATCAGGCAGCCGATCAGGAGCACGAAGCCGGCACCGAGCCCTTTGGTCAATTGCCAGACGATCCGTAGCCCCGGGTCGCCGATCCGATGTCCGGTCGTCAGGCTGAAGATCAAGTAGGCCGCCATCCCGACCGCAAGCGCTCCCCATGACAGCCGCACAGCCGTCGACTTCGCGGTGATCGCCAAACCGATCGCCCCGATCCACAGCGCGGCGAAAGTCCCCAAGCAGAGTGCCCATAACCGCTCGTAGGTCATCGGCGGTTCGCCTTGCAGCCCCTCGCTGCTTTGGCCTGCCGAGACGATCGCCAAGGTCAACAGCAACCCGCCGAAGATCACCGCCACACCGCCCCAAAGCCGGGCGCCGCTGGCGTGGACGTGGAACCGGGTGACCTTGGCCGCAACCAAGTTGAGCATCAACAGCAGCCCGACGAGCGCCCCGCCGGGGATCGGCACTTTGCCCTCGAACGGCTCGGAGTGCATGTAGAAGGAGGGAGGGACCAAGTCCTCGAAGTGCAGCCACGCGATCCAGCTGGTGAAGTACCGCAGCTTGACGTCGTACATGTTCAGGTGGTGCTGCGCCAGCGTGCCGGCGAAAACCAGCAACAGCGAAAAGGCGAATAGCGCGACCGTCAGCTTCAACGAGCCCAACAACTGGAAGCCCTGTTTGGCGTAGGCGGACAGGCTGACGTCCGCCGATCGGGTGGCGGCAGACGAGAGTCGGGGCGGGGAAGTTACCGATGCCATGGTTGATCACCAATGAACGGAAGAAAGGGGCAGTCCGCGGTGACGGCGGCCGGCGAAAAGCCGGCGGCTGACCCGAGGCCAGGCGGGAGGGTTCGCAGGGCAGGGACGGCGGTTGACCACCGTCGTGTATTCCATGACGCGATTGACGTGACGGGTGACCACAAGTCTGACACGATCCGTTAGCGATGAGCGGTAAAAAAGTTTCCGATACCTTTCGTGCCAAGCACCCGAAGGGCGAGTTCCTCGCAAAAGGTACCGAACACTCATTTCCCGCACGATCCTTACTCGGGTATACGAAGCGAGTTGAGAAACTGACCGATCCGCTCGCGTTCTTCACGGAGCGTTTCGGCGGGGCCGGTCGCCTTGACGAACAGGCTCATGCCGTTTTCGAGCGGCACGATCGTCGCATCGATCGCTTGGGCATCCGCGTCCTCGGGGTCTGAACCGTGCAAATAAAACCGCTGGGCATCACGGTCGCCAACCGTCAAACCGACGGCCGCTTCCATCGCCTCGTCGACTGTCTCAGCCTCTGGGGCCGACCCGAGCAACTGACCGATCCAACGATCGACGTTGCCACGCAGGTCACCACCCGCTTGGATGATCGTCAATTCGGCCGAGCGGTCAGCCGGACCCAGTTCGAATGCGGCCATCCGCATCATGCTCATTTTACCCGCCCGCCACTCCGGGGGCACGTCGTATTTCAACCCCCGCGACGAATCGTCACCCGCCGGGGAACCGGCGGGGGGCATGTCAGCTTTCGGCACCGCAGGACTTGGTGATCCACCCGCAGCGATGTCGCTCGGCGGGGGGGCGGGGAAGCCGTTCGGCCCTGCAAATGGAGGCCGTGGGGGAGTTGAACCCATCGGCGGCGGCGACGACATCGCGGTGGGACCGGGCCCGAGTTTGCCCGTCAGATCGACCCAGGCGGCCGGTTCGCCTGCCAACGATGCATCCGCCAACTCGAACGGCTCGGCGCCGGCCCAACGGTCATCCGAATCCGACATGCCCATTTGGCCGCGCCAGCGATTGACGTTCATCGAGATCTGTTCGTCCCAATCGCCCGAGCGGGGCAATTGGCTGATCGCCAATTCGAGCTCTCGACTGGGGGTGTCGATCAGCAGCGTCTTGAATCGCATCGGACGCTCGGTGCCGAAGGACCAGCCCGAGGGGATTTCGTCAAACTGCGGCGTGCCGTCCTGGAAGCGAATAGAGGTCAGGAATTCGCGGATCGCGGGCTCGGCGAAACGGATCGCGTCGCTGGGACCGGTGACTTTGAAAAACCAAGCCTCCTGAGCCTGTGGGGCGATCAGTCCCAGCATCCTGTCGTCACCGGCTAAGGCGGACGGGACATCCGTCCGGATCGAATACTGGCGGATCGGGGTTGGCGAATCACAGGCTGGCGTCAGTGCCAGCAGGACGACACCCACGATTCCCCACACGACACTGCCACGACCGAAGGTGCCACAGCCGAAGCTGCCGGTGGCGTCCGGTGAATGCCAAGGGCTGCGGATCAGGGAGAGAAACCGATTCGATCGGTGATCAGACGATGGGAAAGGCATTCCGCTCTGCTGTTGTTGAACTGTCAGCCCTGAGCTTCAGGAGCGCAAGCACCATGAGCCGAGTGGCGTTGGAAGCCCAGGGGATGGGAAACCGGGGGGAGGGGATGGAGGCAAGGGGCCGGACGCGCCTTGCGGCGGAGCCCAACGCTTCGCACCACTTTAACCGATTTAATTCGGAACGCGTGAGGCCTCTTGATCGGACTCCGAAAACCCGCCTGACTTTTCGCACGTCGAGGCAAGCTTTGGGCCCACCAGCGGGCGAGTCTGGCAGGCTGGGTAAGGCCCGTTCGTGACAGATGTTCTACGCCGTTTGCCAAGGTGTGGATCGAGTGACATGTCCGACCAAATCATCAATGGGGCTTATTTTCCTTTAGCTTTTTTTCGAAAACCCCCCGCCGGGAAGGCATGGCCCCGCAACGCATCGATATTTCAGGGGCTAGCATTGCTGCTTGCCCACGGCCTACAATGGACTCCGATCCGAGCGGATGTGAAAAACGGCTCCGTTGGCAATCCTGGATTCCCAGACGCCGGCGACCATCGACTCACCCGAAGTGCGGCTCATTCCCACCTTCGGCTCGGTTCGACCGCTCTTAACTTTTCGAATCTGCTTCGGTTCCCAAACTCCTTTCCGATACACGGAAAACTCGATGAGATACGCCTTTCGGTTAGCGGAAATCCTTGGCCACACGCCTGACCGGCGAAAACGCCCCGGGACGATCAAATCGATCGTGGAGCACACCGGGCTCGATCGCCACCAAGTCGCTTCGTTACTCAAGAACGAAGCCAAATACATCCCGTTGGAAGCGTTGTCGCGGCTCTGCGATTACCTGATCGATCAGGGCTACGCGACGGCTGACCAATTGCCCGGAGCCCTGTTCTCCGTTCAAGCGGAAAACTTTTGGGAATTGCTCGCCCGCCGTGGCGACGTCGAAATCTGCGTCGGCGTTCGGCAAGCGGAGGGCGGCAGCAGCCCCGAGCACGCTTGGATCGTCGCATCGGACTCCGTTTTGATCGGCGAACTGCTCAACGGCGTTTCGACGCTCGGCGGCGCCGCCAAGCACGCCAAGCAGAACGTGTCACTGCCAGCGGGCGTAGAGCAGACGGCTCGCGACGTTCCCGCTCCGGAACGTTTGCAACAAACGCTGGTATGGAGCCCGGGGCAGGCGAATCAAGCCGAAGCCCGCGGGCGTGCCGATGAGGTATTCGAAGGCTTCACGGAGGCGCAAGGCGACCGGGCGTTGGTTTGCATCGGCAGCGTCAAAAGCAACCCGGTGGTCGAACTGGTCTTTGCCGATGCCTTCGGCTGCTCGCCGTTCGTCACCGAGGACGATGTCGACGACACGTCGGCTCGGGCTTGCCCGTTCTTTCTCCGCTTCCGCGACAACGACCCGCAACCCGATTCGGCTTCGGCCGGCACGCGGCTCAGCAAAAACGAAGACGCCCCCCATCCCGGCTTCTATTACGAGAAGGACGACGGGACTTGGGTCTGGGCTGGCGGTAACGGCAAAGACACGGCGCTGGTGTTTTACCTGTTCCGCGAACCGCTCGGTCGGCTCGACATGGTACTCAGCGGCTTTTCCGGCCGAGCCACCCGGTTGCTCGCGAAAACCCTTGCCAATCGTGGCGACGAGTTCTGGCCACCGGTATTCGAGGAAGGCGGGGTGAAGATCGGTGCGTACATCGTCCAATACGAGGACGACGTCACGACCAATGCGCCCCATTCGCTGCTACAAACTCACGAGACCGCTGCGGCGAAGATCACGCCGCTGCCCGCCCAAGCGATCGCCCGGCGGATGGCTCGCCTGTAGGCGAGCAGGGCTGGGGACGATTCACCGGCGGGCGGTCTCTGCGACCCCGTCGGGGTCGAAATCCTCGTTTTTTTCGTAAACCCCAGGTGCGCTGCGCGACCCGGGGCTGATCTCTGTAATCCCTTCGGGATAAGGCGTGGTCGATCTCTCGCCCGCTGAGCTCGTTCCGCAGATCCCGTAGGGATGAAAGCGAGTAGCCGGCAGTCGAGCGCAGCGAATACCGCCACCGACCCCGAAGGGGTCGCAGTCGGAGCAATTTAGCGGCACGGCGCAAGCCGTCCGGGGCGTCGGCAAGGGCGATAACGGAGGCCCTGCGCCCTTCCGCTAGGAATAGAGCTGGATCGCTTTGATGATGTCGTCCAACTCGTTCGGGACGGCGATCGCGCGGTTCGCGTAGCTCGCCTTGCTGACCCCACGGCTGGCCAACACCCGGTTGAACAGGTCTTGGTCGGTGGTGTGATAAGCGACCGTCGCGGTCGGGTCTTTCAACTCGTGACCGGTCAGGATGCAGACGACTCGGTCGCTCGGCGCGATCACCCCTTCGCGACGGAGCAATTTGGCGCCCGCGACACTGGCGGCCGACGCCGGTTCGCAGCCGAAACCGCCCGCCCCGACTTTGGCTTTCGCGTCAAGGATTTCCTGGTCCGTAACTTGACGGACGACACCGTCCATGACATCCAATGCTCGCAAGCACTTTTTCAGGTTGACAGGTCGGTTGATCTCGATGGCGCTGGCGATCGTGTCGGCCTTCAAATGCTCGCGATCCATCCGGTCGTTGTGCTGGCGGATCGGGTCGAAATCGATGTGCCCACCATTCCAACGGACGCCGCGGCGTTCGTAAAGTTCGTAAGCGGTGTCGGCGCCGGACGCGTTGACCACGGCCAGCCGAGGAATGCGGTCGACCAGTCCGAGTTGCTTCAATTCCATGAAGGCCTTGCCGAAGGCGCTGCTGTTGCCGAGATTCCCGCCCGGCACGACGATCCAATCGGGGACTTCCCAGCGGAGCGCTTCGAGCACCCGGTACATCACTGTCTTCTGGCCTTCCAGCCGGAACGGGTTGACGCTGTTGACCAGGTAGATGCCGAGTTGCTTGGAAACCTGTTGGACCCGCAGCATCGCGTCGTCGAAATCGCCCGCGATCTGGACCGTCAACGCGCCGTAGTCGAGGGCCTGGGACAGCTTGCCGTAGGAGATCTTGCCGCTGCCGATGAAAATGATCGCCTTCATCAGTCGGGTGGTGCTGCAGTACATCGCCAGCGAGGCGCTGGTATTTCCCGTGCTGGCGCAGGCCGCCCGCTTGGCTTCCATCATTCGCGCGTGCGTGAACGCGGCGCACATCCCGTTGTCTTTGAAGCTGCCCGACGGGTTCATCCCCTCGTATTGCAAGTGCAGCTTGCCGGCATCCATTCCTACGAATTCGCCGACGGCGTCAGCCTGCTGCAACAGCGTCTGCCCCTCGCCGACGGTCACCACCTTGTCCTGGGGGGCGAACGGCAGCAATTCGTGAAACCGCCACACGCCGCTGAACCGGATCGGGTTGGTCCGCTGAGACCACATCGCCTCAAAGTCGCTCAGCTTTTCCGGGACCGGCAGGTGATCCCAATCGTAGGCGATGTCCAGCAGTTCGCCACAGCGATCGCAGGAGGTCCGGATGCTGTGCGTCTCGTAAGTCGCGCCGCAGGCCGGATTGATGCACCGCTGGTGAGACAGGTCGGTGCGATTGGCGTTTTGTGAATGAGCCTGGAGCAGCATGGCGACGTGGGGTGCTGGCGAATGGTCGGCAAGGACGGCGATCGGTACCGATCGAGAGACAGGAATCGAGCGGCCCAATTCAAAAATCGGCCGATCCGACCCCGATCCCAGCAGGAAGTCTGCCCCGACCTTGGTAATTTTAGCGAAAAAAACGTCCGCGTCGCGGCCACTCGTCGTTGCCGGTCGCGTAATTCTTTCCGATCAGGGCAAGTTGGTGGGATTGGGGAACTCGCCTGGGCATCGCTGGCAAAAAGATTTATCGTGTCGGCTGACGAGTTGGCGATGGTCGTCGGATGGTCGGTGAATCTGGCGGGCCCGCGAGCGACATTGCCACCCGACCGCCGTTTCGGCCTCCCGACGTCCCTGAGCAATGAGCGGTAAAAAAGTGTCCGGTATCTTTTGTGCAAAGCCCCCGGAGGGCGAGTTCCTCGCAAAAGGTACCGGCCACTTATTTTCCGCACGATCCTAACCTGACGAGTCGACGTGCCCTCCGAGAATCCTTCCGATCCGCTCGCCAAGCGGGTCCCCGCGAGCCGATTCTTGGTGTTCGCGACGATAGCGATCGTCGGTGCGATCACCGACCTCTGGACCAAGCAGGCGGTTTTCGCGTGGCGAGGATTGCCGGGTGAACGGGACGCTTGGTGGTTGATCGACGGCTACGTCGGCATCGAAACGGCGGTCAACATCGGCGCCGTGTTCGGCATCGGGGCTGGTCAGGGGACATTTTTTGCGATCTTTTCGGTCATCGCCGCGACCGGCATCCTGATTTGGCTGTTTCATTTCGGGGCTGCCCATCAGTGGTGGCTGACCGTCGCCCTCGCCTGCGTCACCGGCGGGATCATCGGCAACCTCTACGACAGGCTCGGGCTATGGTGGCAACCGGGCTATCCGGAAGCCTGGCAAAGCGGGGTGCGGGACTGGATCCTCTGGCAAGCCGGCCCCAACTGGAAATGGCCCAATTTCAATATCGCCGACAGCCTGCTGGTCTGCGGGGCCGGGATGCTGATGTGGCATTCGTTCCGCCAACCGACCTCCGTGGCGGAGACCCAATCGGACGAATCGACCGCCGGCCTTTCGTCCCCCGAGCCCCCCCCCACGGAGACCTCGCCGCGATGACGACCTCGGACAGCACGATCACCCCGGACCGTTGGGACGAACCGGCCGACGATTTTCACGGCGGGCGGCTCGCGGCGCTGCTCGCTTACGCCGTCGCGGCCGGGGCGCAAACGCTCCGGCACTTTCGCGCCACGGGCCTGCGGGTCGAAGCCAAAGCGGACGATTCGCCGGTGACGGTCGCCGATCGCGAAGCCGAAAGCTTGATTCGGACACGGATCGCCGAGGATTTCCCGGCTGACTCGGTGGCCGGTGAAGAGTATTCCGATCAGGTCGGGTCGAGCCGTTATCGGTGGATCATCGACCCGATCGACGGGACGAAATCGTTCGTCTGCGGCGTGCCGCTCTATTCGACCTTGTTGGCGCTCGAATGCGACGAAGAGCCAGTCGCCGGTGTGATCCAAATCCCGGCGCTCGGCGAAACCGTGATCGCCGCCACCGGGCGAGGCGCCTGGTATCGGCCGGCTGCCGAGGCCGGCTGGCAACCGGCCAGGGTTTCCGACAAGACGGACATCAGCGAAGCGGTGCTGTTGACCAGCCAAACCGACCTGTTCGCCCGGCGTGGGGCCGGCGAAGCCTTCGCGGAACTCGAACGCGACTGCTGGGTTTCGCGAAGTTGGGGCGACGGTTACGGCTACCTGTTGGTCGCGACCGGTCGCGCAGAATTGATGGTCGACGCCGTCTGCAACCCGTGGGATGTCGCCGCGATGCTGCCCATCTTGGCTGAAGCGGGTGGCCGATTCAGCGATTGGCGAGGCGAACCGACCTGCCGCGGCGGCGAGGGACTCGGGTCCAACGGCAAACTTCACGACGCCGCGTTGCGGACGCTCCGCCGAAGCTGAAAAGCTACAGCGAACGCGGGGCACGCCGGAGCCGTGGACAGCGGTACCGGGCCGCTTGCGCGGTCGCCGCTGACATTCTTTTGCGCTCGCAGCCCCGGCGCCGCCCGCTACCCGCTGAACGCCGGTCCGCCTAAACTGATCGGTCGTTTTCTCGCCCTCGCCCGACCGCCTTCTGACGCCGGTTTTTCCAATGTTCGATTCGCTATCCACTGGCTTTCAGGCCGCCTTCAAGAGCATTCGTGGCAAAGGGAAGCTGACCGAAGCCAACATGCGGGAGAGCCTGCAAACGGTCGAGCAGGCGCTGTTGGAAGCGGACGTCAGCTACTCGGTCGTGCAGTCCTTCATGGAGCACGTCACCGAGCAGGCCTTGGGGCGCAGGGTATTGCTGAGCCTCCGGCCTGATCAGGAATTGATCCGGATCGTCCACGAGGAACTGGTCAAGCTGCTGGGGCCGGTCGACAACTCGCTGCACCTAAAGAAAGACGGCTGCACGGTGCTGATGCTCTGCGGCTTGCAGGGGAGCGGCAAGACGACAACCTGCGGCAAGCTGGCTCAGTTGCTGATGGAGCAAAAGGTCCGACCGATGCTCGTCGCGGCCGACTTGCAACGCCCGGCGGCGATCGAGCAGTTGAAGGTGATCGGCAAGACGCTGGGGGTCGATGTTTACGCGGACCTGGAAAATAAAGATCCGGTCGCGGTCTGCCAGGCCGGCGTCAAGCAGGCGCAGGCGTCGGGTGCCCAGGTGGTGATCCTCGACACCGCGGGGCGACTGGCGATCGACGAAACGCTGATGGGGGAACTGAAGCGGATCGATCGCAAGATGTCGCCCGATCAGGTCTATCTGGTCGTCGACGGCATGACGGGACAAGACGCGGTCAACAGCGCCGGCGCGTTCAACGAAGCGTTGGAACTGAACGGCGTGATCATGACCAAGCTCGACGGCGACGCCCGCGGCGGCGCGCTGTTATCGGTCAAGCAGATCACCGGGGTGCCGATCAAATTCATCGGCACCGGGGAAAAGTTCGACGCGTTGGAAGTCTTCCGGCCGGAGGGGATGGCGAGCCGGATACTGCAGATGGGCGACATCGTCCAAGCGGCTCGCGAAGCTCACCGGATCGTCGACGAGCGGGATCGCGAGGAGATGGAGCGGAAGATGGCGTCGGGCGAAATGACGCTCGACGACTTCAAGAACATGCTCGAGAAAGTCGCCAAACCGGGGCTGATGGGCAAGATGATGAGCCTGTTGCCGGGGATGGGCCAGATGAAGGAGTTGCTGGACAGCGACGAGGCGACCGGGGGAATTCGGCAAACGATCGGCGCGATCAACAGCATGACCGCGCAAGAACGGCGGAACCCGAAGATCATTGACGCCCAGCGCCGGGCCCGGATCGCCAAGGGGGCCGGGGTCCAGTCGCCCGTGATCACCCAATTGGTCAAGCAGTTCGAGATGATGAAGCCGCTGATGCAGGGCATGGCCGGCGGCGGCACCGCCGAACGGGCAAAAATGCTCCAGCAACTCCAGTCGGGCAATCTCATGAACGACCTGTCGATGCGGGGCATGAAGTCCAAAAAGACGACCGGTAAACGGCTCAGCAATGACGAACGCCTGAAGCTCCGCAAGCGGCGTGAAAAGGAACTCCGGCAAGCCAAACGGAAAGGCCGCTGAGTCGCGGAAATCTCTTCATCGGTTGTCATTGCAATGAGCGGCAAAAAAGTGGCCGGTACCTGCTGTGCGAAACACCCGAAGGACGAATTCCTCGCAAAAGGCACCGGACACTTAACTACACTTAACTATCCCCCCCACGATCCATAACTCCCGCCAGACTCCCCGGAATCACTTGTGGCCCGGTCGAGACGTCGCCACCGCGGGTCGAGACGTCGCCACCTCGGGTCGAGACTTGGTCCCTCGTGGTAGCAACCGCGTGCCCTGCTCGAAGTCGGTCGCGACCGCGGCGACGGCTCCGCGGGGAACCGAGGGGCACTCCATGCCTGCCCCGCTCCATTTTCGACTCCGCTTTTACCGCCATTCGGCTATCAAGCTTGGTACAATTCGGGTTGATCGCCGCAGGGCGATTTTTCGTTTCCCAGTTCGATCCTTGGAGTTCCGGCGTGATGCGAATCGTTCCCCTTTGGGTGGCGTTGGCCTGCTTGGTGTGTCTTTCGTGCGGTTGTCGATCTGAGCTGCCTCCGGTGACTTCGCCGGAGTTCGAAGCCGAAATGGCGAGGGACCCGATGGCGATCGACATGAACAAATGACCGATGGATCGCCTCGCCAAAGCTGGGATTTAGCCATGCGAAGTAACCTGATCCGATCGATATTCGTCGCGTTCTTGGTAAGTACCGTGTCCGATGCGGTCGCCGAACCGGTCGATTACGAGCGTGAAATCAAGCCGGTCCTGCAAGCCCGCTGCTTTGCCTGTCACGGCGTTTTGCAGCAACAGGGCGAACTTCGCGTCGACACCGCCCGCGCCATGCTGGCCGGCGGAGATTCCGGTTCGGCGATCGTCCCCGGTGAGCACGAACAGAGCTTGCTGATCGAGCGGGTCGCCGATCCCGATCCCGGTTCCCGGATGCCCCCCGAGGGCGAACCGTTGACCGCGGAACAGATCGAACGCTTGCGGCTGTGGATCGACGAAGGGGCGGTCGCGCCGCCGGACGAGGCTCCGGAACCGGATCCTCGCGAGCATTGGGCGTTTCGTCCCGTCGTTCGGCCGGCGGTGCCCCAGGTGATTCGGTCCGATTGGGTTCGCAATCCGATCGATGCTTTCCTGGCGGTCGAGCACGAGCGACTCGGCTTGGCACCGCAAGCCGAAGCCAATCGCATCACACTGGTGCGCCGCCTCTATCTCGATCTGGTCGGACTGCCGCCCAGCCCCGAGGAATTGGCTGCCGCGGTCGATTCGACCGCAGATGATTGGTACGACCGATTGGTCGAAAGGCTGCTGGACGACCCACGGCACGGCGAACGCTGGGCACGGCACTGGATGGACGTCTGGCGGTACAGCGATTGGTGGGGCCTGGGCGGCCAACTTCGCAACAGCCAACAACACATGTGGCACTGGCGGGATTGGATCGTCGAATCGCTGAATGAGGACCTGCCCTACGACGAAATGGTCCGCTTGATGCTGGCCGGCGATGAACTCGCCCCCGATGACCCACAGCGTCTGCGAGCGACCGGCTTTCTGGCACGCAACTTCTTTTTGTTCAACCGTCATCAGTGGATGGACGAGACGGTGGAGCATGTCAGCAAGGGCTTTCTCGGGCTGACGATGAATTGCGCGAAGTGCCACGACCACAAGTACGATCCGTTGCCGCAATCGGATTACTATCGGATGCGAGCGTTCTTCGAGCCCTATCACGTTCGCCTCGACCTCGTCCCCGACCAAGCCGATTTCGATCGCGACGGGCTGCCGCGCGTGTTCGACGCGTTGCCGGACGAGCCGACTTATTCGTTCATCCGAGGTGACGAAAACCAACCGGACAAATCGCGTGTGATCGAACCGGGCGTCCCCGAAATCCTCGGCTTGGAACCTCCGCCGATCGCGCCGATCGAACTGCCTCCGGCCGCCTGGCAACCCGGTCGACGGCCTTGGGTCGCGGCGGCCCACCGGCAAGCCAAAGAACAGGAAATCGCCGCCGCGAAGCAAGCTTTGGTGCAGTCGCAGAGCAAGCTGACTCTGGCTCGCCAAACGCTCGCTGACCTGACCGCTGCGGCCGAACTCGCGAAAGCTGCGGAAAGCACCAGCGGCCCCGCTACCGACGAGCCGCTTGAAGATGAGGCTGGAACTGAAGACGAAATCGGATATCACGAAACGTTCGGTTCGCTAGATGAGAGTCGTTGGAGCCTGATCGGGGGTGATTGGTCGCTCGAATCGGGGCAGCTCTCCCAACGGATGGACGGGGCCCAGCGGTCCGCGCTCCGCTGGCTCGCCGAACCGCCACGCGATTTTGACATCAGCTTCCGGTTCACGATCCGCGGTGGCAGCAAGTGGCGGAGCGTCGGGATCAGCTTTGATGCGACCCATCCCGATCCGGCCGAGCCTGTCGAAGGCGATAACGACGAAATTTTCGTCTACCTCAGCGGCGTTGCGGGCGGGTCCAAATTGCAAGCGGCGTATCGCCAGGCGGGACGCGACCACTACCCCGGTGAAGGGATGCGGGGCTTGCCGGTCGAAACGGAACGCCCCTACACACTCCGGCTGCAGGTTCGCGACACCCTGATCAACGCGTCGCTTGACGATCAACCGATCTTGGCCTGGCGTAGCCCGCGGCCGCGCCAACCAGGTGCGTTGCTGTTCACGACCTTCGATGCGTTGGCGGATTTCCACGAGATCGATATCAAGCCGCTTGATCCGAACCTGCAACTGCGGCTTCCGGCCGACGCCGGGCAGGGCGAACCGACCACGGTCGACGAGGCGAAACGGGCGGTCGAGATCGCGACGGCCGATCGGGAACAGTCGGATCGCCGCCGAATCACCCGCTTGGCAGAACGAGACAGCATCGACTTCCGAGTAGCCGCGTTCGAAACCCGCTGGGATTGGGAAGAGCACGGGAAGTCCGCTGCGCCCGGCGAGGAAGATCCCCCAGAAGCCGTCACCCGGTCTCATGCCGACGCGGTCCGAGCCGAACGCCGTTTGGCGGTCGCACGAGCCGGAGAAACGGTGGCGGAAATCCGAGCGAGGCTGGTGCGTGCCGGCGAAGACCAGCGGGCCGCGATCGATCAGGAACTCACTACGGCTCAGACAAAGCTGGACTCGGCAGTAGCGGCGGTGGCTGCCGAGGTCGCGGGTGATGAGCCGCTGCCGGAATTCGTCGGAGCTCGCTGGACCGCCACCCGGTTTTTGTCTTCCGGTGCGGACGACCCGACTCCCGAGTTCCCGTCGCACAGCACCGGACGACGCAGCGCTTTGGCGGAGTGGATCACCGATCCTCGCAACCCGCTGACCGCCCGCGTAGCCGTCAACCACATTTGGATGCGACATCTCGGCGAACCGTTGGTCCCCACCGTTTTCGATTTCGGACGCCAGGGCACCCCGCCGGCTCACCCCGAATTGCTCGATTGGTTGGCGGCCGAATGGATCGCCAGCGGCTGGAGCATGAAGCACCTGCATCAGTTGATCGTCACCTCAGCCGCCTATCGCATGTCTTCCGCCACCCGTGGCCGCGAGGCCAATGTGGCGATCGATCGCGATAACCGTTTGTTGTGGCGCCGTTCTCCGATCCGGATCGAGTCGCAGGTGGTTCGCGATTCGATCTTGGCGTTGGCTGGCACACTCGACCTCTCGGTCGGCGGTCCCGCGGTCCCGACGGCTGAGCAACCCGACTCGAAACGGCGCAGCCTCTATTTCTTCCATTCGAACAACTATCGCGACCTGTTCCTGACAATGTTCGACGAGGCCCCGGTGACGGAGTGTTACCGCCGGGACCAGAGCATCGTGCCGCAACAAGCGTTGGCGTTGATCAACAGCCGCTTGGTGCTCGACGCGGCCGCGCCGATCGCGGGGCGGATTTCGGAAATCGCCGCTACGTCACCGGATGGCGACGACGAGCACGCGGCGGAAAAGACGGACGACACGCTGCTCCGCGTCGCCTTCGAGCATTTGCTCGGCAGCCCGCCTTCGGACGAGGAGCTGGCCGCCGGCCGTGAAGCCCTCGCCGCCTGGCGAGCGCTGCCCGAGATGACCGAAGAACGTGTCCGAGAAAACCTGATTTGGTCGTTGCTCAATCACAACGATTTCGTGACCCTTCGCTGACCCTTTGGGGTCCGCTTTCCGACCGAGGTTCCCTACCGATGTCTGCGAGAAACGAACCGCTGCTTCCCGCCCGACGTTCGTTTTTGCAAGGCGGGCTGGCGGGTGTGGCACTGGCCGCGATGTTGCACCGCGACGGCCAAGCGCAAGAACACGGCTGGACCCCGCCCGATGGCCGCCCACACTTTCCGCCCAAGGCGAAGAGCGTGATCTGGCTGTTCATGAACGGCGGTGTCAGCCACATGGAGAGCTTCGACCCCAAGCCGATGTTGAGCCGCTACGCCGGCAAAACGATCGCGGAGACCCCGTTCGCCGAGACTCAAGATCCCGCAAAATTGGCAATCGAGCGATTGGTCGTCCCCGATGGCAACGGCAACCAACGCAACACCCTGTATGGGCTGCAAGTCGATTTTCAGAAACATGGCGAAAGCGGGATCGAGATCAGCGATTGGTTCCCCGGCATCGCCCGCAATGCCGATCGCCTCGCGGTCGTTCGCTCGATGTGGACGACCGACAGCAACCACGGGGCCCAATCACAATTTCACTCGGGAAGGCATCGCAACGACGGCGACTTCCCGAATTTGGGCGCGTGGGTTCATTACGGATTGGGGTCGCTGAACGATAACCTGCCCCAATTCATTTCGATGGGCAACCGCGAATACTGGAACCGCCAAGACGGCCACTACTTGGGACCCGCCCATGATGCCGTTCCGCTTCGGGTCGACCCAAAGAATCCGCTCGATTTCGGTTCACCCCAACGACCGATCGCCGGTCCCGCTCGCGACGTCGGGGTCGGGTTGATCTCGCGGTTGAACTCGCTTCGCGCCGAACAATACCCCGAGGACGCCGAGTTGGATGCCCGGATCGCCTCTTACGAATTGGCGTTTCGCATGCAGCGGTCGATCCCCGAGGCGATGGATTTTGCCGACGAGACCGCGGAGACCCGTGACCTGTATGGCGTCGACCTGCCGCATTGCCGCGATTTCGGTTCCCAACTGCTGGCCGCCCGCAGGCTGGTCGAACGCGGGGTGCGATTCATTCAAATCCAGCATGGCGGGGGCGGCGCCGGTGCTTGGGACGCCCACGGCGGATTGAAAGCCAATCACAGCAAAAATGCGCTGGCCGTCGACCAACCGATCGCCGGGCTGTTGGAGGATCTCGAGCGACGAGGCCTGCTCGACGAAACGCTCGTCGTTTTTGGGACCGAGTTCGGACGCACCCCCGGCTCACAAGGCTCCGACGGCCGCGATCACCACATTTTCGGCTTCAGCGTCTGGATGTCCGGCGGCGGTTTGAAACGCGGTGTCGTCCACGGCGCGACGGATGAGATCGGGTTTCATGCCGTCGAGGATCGCCATTACGTGACCGACATTCATGCGACGATCCTGCATCAATTGGGACTCGATTCTCGCAAGCTCGAAATCCCGGGTCGCAAACGACTCGACATCGATCACGGTCACGTGATCCGCGACATCGTCGCCTGACTCGGGTCCCGCGACCCGGCGTATCCTCAGCGGCCCAACCGCTGGACGTACCGGATGATCGCTTCCACCTGGGCGGGATTCAGCAACGTTTCTATGCCTTCGGGCATCAACGACACGCCGCTGTTTTTCATCTCTTCGACCCGCCGGCGGTCGACGGAAACCCGTGTTCCGTCCGCGCGGGCAAGCGTGATCGCTTCGCCCAATTCACTTTCGATCGCCCCGACCAGAATTTCGTCATCCTCCGTCCGGATCAGATAACTCTGGTACTTCGGTTCGACCGCCAGATTGGGGTCCAGAATCGCCTCCAACAGCGACCGCTCGCGGCGATCGCTGAGGTTAGCCAGGCTTGGGCCGATCGTCCGCCCCAGGTCGTCCGGCGTATGACAAACGCCGCAGTGCTGGGTGTAGAGCGCCGCGCCATCGATCGGCGATCCGTCTGTGGTTTCCGGATCGGACCCGAACGCCGCGAGGTACGTCTTGACCAAATCCCGTTTGGCGACCGAGCCGCCGGGCGATTCGAGCAGTCGCTGCGCGCGAACCATCATCGATCGGGAGCCGGAGTGGAGCAATTGTTGCCGGGCGGCAGCCGACAGGTCGTTGACGCTCACGGCACCCGATTCGAGCACGCTCAGCCATTGGTCGATCCGTTTGGGACGCGACAGGATACGGCTGACACAATCGTTCCGGAGTGTCGTGGTCAGCGCCGGCCAATGTTCGACCACGAAATCGACAAAGCCGTCTTGGTCGAGATCCGCCAAGACGGCGACGGCTTGTCGCTGCAATCCGACCGGGACCTGGGGCGATAACAGGGCGACCAGCACTTCGCGTTCGGCGTCTGAGGAGCCGATTCCCTGGCCGAACAGGTTCAGGGCTTGAGCCCGTCGCCGCTCGGGCGACCCCGCATCGGTCGCGATTCCCAAGGCTTGCCGATGGATCGGCTCGATCAACGGCAGGATGGCGTTGGAATCGGCTTTGGTTCTCGCGTAGCTGCGGGCGATGCCGACGGCCAAGCCGAGCCGCAGGTCGATCGAGCGTTCGCCCGCGTCCGCCGAAACGAAGGCCTCACGCAGTCGGCCGGTCACGTCCTTTTCGCCCGCGAGGGCGGTATCGAGCAGCCCGGCGATCAGCGCCAGCGATGCCTCCGAAACGTCCTCCGGTCGATCCTGCAGTCGACCCAGGACCTCGCCCAAAAGGACTTCGACATGCGGCACGGCTGAACTGAGGACCGCAGCTTGAACCCAGCGATCGAGCGTCGTGCGGGAACCGATCTGAGCCAGGATTTGGCCGGCGACGGGATTTTCTGTCTGACCCATCGCGAGGGCAAGCGCCAACACGACCCGCTGGTCAGGATGATCCGCCAGCCGCCCGAGCGAGTCGAGGAGGCTGTACGTCATCACCTGCGAAGCTGTGTCAGCTGGAACCGCGCCGAGCCTCGCCTCCGCCAAGCGGATCGCGACCAGCAGCAGTCCCGGTTCCGAAGCGGAGAGAGCTTTCTCGATGGAACGCGTATCCAGCCGCCCCAAAACGTCGAGCAGACTCAGCGATTGAGCAAGGCCGATTGCCGATGTCGATTTTTCCGCCAGTTCAATCACCTGCCCGAGCCATTCGGGGTCCGTCCCGGCGGCGGTCGCGGCCTTGAAACGCTCCGTCAACAGCCGTGCCGCGGTATCCCGCACCGGCCCGATCGGCGATGCGAGCGATTGAACCAATGTCTCCGAGTCGGCCGTGTCGACCGCGGCGGGAATCTTCGGTGAAGCGTCACGAGGCAAGATCCGGTAGATCCGACCACGGTCGCTGCCGGCCATCAGATCGAGTTGTGCCTGCCAAGCCTGCGGGATCCACTCGGGATGCTCGATCGTCTCGCGATACATGTCGACAACCCACAACCCGCCGTCCGGTCCGATCTCGCACCGCACCGGACGAAACCAAGGATCGGTGGAGGCAAAGAATTCACGATCCTGTTCCCCGGCTGCCCGTTCGGCCCGGTAGGTCGCGCCGTCCGGACGCAGCACCGCGCGGTGAACCAAATTGTGAACCGGCTCACAGATGAAGGCGACGCCTTGACCGTCCACATCGAAGTGGGGTGAACGTGACAGGACGCTGCTGCACGCCGACGTGAATCGATTGGCCGCGTACAGGTCGTTGAAACGGACGGCGGCGGACGTGGCCGGAAAGACCGGCGGGGCGACCGGCGGGTCGAACAGTTGCTGTGATCCGGACGCATAGGCCACCGCCCCGTTCCGTTTCATGTAGGCCGAGTCGATCGGAAAGTGAAAAAGCGGGTGGGAGTTGTCATTGCCGAACCATTGTCCCCAATCGTCGCGACTGCGAATGAACTGGGTGCGACCGCTCGTGATCGCGATCCGGCCGCTGTCGGGCCAAATTTGGATGTCGTGCCCCGAAGCGTTGACCGTCTGGCCCGTTCGGACGCTCGTCAATTGCCCCTGATTGTCGCCGGCGGCCAGGTGTAGCGAGTGGTCGAGCCCGTACGTGAATCCGCTGACTCGGTGTTGAGGGTTAGCCAGTTTGAAGCCGGTGTAGAGCGGTTCGACCTGGTCGGCGCGACCGTCCCCGTTCGTGTCGCGTGCGAACAGGACGTCCGGCGCGACGGTCAGCAACACGCCGTCACGCCAGGGAAAAACGCCTGTGGGAAAGGGGAGTTGATCCAGGAACAGGGTCGCCCGGTCGTAGCGACCATCCCCGGTGGTGTCCTCCAAGAACTTGACCCGCCCGCCACGTTCGCCTCGCGGGTAATCGCCCATCTCGACCACCCACAACTTGCCGTCGTGGCCGAAGGCGAGGTTGATCGGGTCTTGGACCAACGGCTCGGCCGCGACCAACTCGATCCGATAGTCGTCGCTGCTCAGCCGCATCGTGTCGAGCGCCGCCGTCGGCGGGACGGGAGATTGCGGTTTTTGGCCGGCCAGCATCGCGAGGATCTGGTCGATCAGGTCGTCCTCCGAACCGGCAGCCCAAGGGCCGGGCAAACCGTAATAGATCCCTGAAGCATCGAACTCGTACCCCCCTTCGGCTCGCATCCGTTCGCTGGCGATGTACCCCAACACGTCGCCGGCATAGGCGGTAACCCAGAGCTTGTCGTCGGCCAGTTCTCGCTTCAACCGCAGGGCGTAGTCGACGACGACTTCGCCGCCGATGAAGATCATCGTCAGCTCATCACCGAAACGCCACGCTTGGATCGGGACCGGGTAGGTGGCGGGCAGACGCCCCTCGGCGCGGTACGTTTCCTCCAAGTTGGCCGCATGGCGACGGGCTTGCGGCGTCCCCTCCTCTTTCCGTTGGCGAACCTCTTCGATCGTCGGCAATTCGAACGACAAGGCGGCGTGGTCGACGTGGGAGACCACTTCCGCCTGCAAGTCGTTCAGCGGTTCGTTGATCAGCCGCGTCACTTCCGCAGCCAAGGTCTCGCCGTTGGCAACCGCGTCTTCGAGCGTACCACGCGGCAGGGGATTGGCGTCGGCTCCACAACCGATCATCGCCACCGCGACGATTCCCGGATGCTTCGCTTCGAGCGATTCCGAGCCGAACCCGGGCCAATCGCCGTTGATCCGGTTGTGGCTGCCGGTCAGCGTCGTGCCGTGACAGGCATAATTGTAGACGACACCCCGCAACTGTCCCGCCGGGTCCGTGACCCGAATGATCGGCAAGCTGTGGTCCACCGGACCGTCGGGTTGGACCCCAAAGCCGCTCCATCTTCCGTCAGTCAACACCCGCCGGTTCGCCGCAAACTTGACTTCGCCGACGCCGTGGGCCAAACGCGCCGGGGCAAGGTCGGCGATCGCCTTGCCGACCGCTTCGACGACCGCTTCGATCAGCCGAGCCTTGTACCGCAACCCCGCCGCCCGTTCGTCCTCGGTCAAAGGGGTTGAAAAGATGTTCGACAATTCGCTGATCAAGTCCGGGCCGCAGTGGGTATGCGTGCTGGCCAGCACCAACCGTTCACGGCGGACACCGTGCGCAACCCGCAGGCGTTCAGCGATCTGGTGACTGAGGCTGCCCGGCAAGCCGATCGTGTCGATCGACACGATGATTTGAGCCGCCTGACCGGGGGGGTGCTCCTCGGCTGGTTGGTCGGAAATCCGTTGGAAGGCGAGGCAGCGGACCGACAGCGGGGAATCGACCCCTTCGCTGGGTGAGTTGCGATTACCGTAACCGGCCAGCCGCACCGGTTCCTTTGGGGTGACGTCGACTTTGGCGAGCCCTGCCAACCAAACCGCCTCGGTTGTGGGCTCCGTGGCGGGCTCCGTCGCCTGAACAGCCGGTTCCGACGTCTCCGCAGCCGCCGCCGATCGCGGCACGACCGCGTGACAGCTCAAGGCGATCATCCAGCTGGTCGCCAACCAAAGCCGCCAGTCGCCCGCGCTGTGGCACACCCGTTCCAGGGTCTTGGGAAAACTCATCGGAATCATCAGCGTTCGAGTTGGGGACACGGATCGTCGGGCGGCAGCTCGGTGGCTGTCGTCTCCGGATCTAGGGTACCCAACCGGCCGACGGATCGCACGCTTTGGCTTCGAAAAGGGGGCTGGTAAAATCGAAGGTGCCCGCCGTGGCGGACCAGAGTTCGTACCGGCACCGCAACGAGTCCAGGGCCGCGTCGCTCAATCCCTGATCCGGGTCGTGAAGGTCCGGTCGGACATCATTCAGCGAAACGCGGGTGGGCTTGTTCAGGCACCGGTTGTGCCCCACGTCATCCCTTTCATACAGCCGCCACGGAAACCGGCATCGTTCAGATCGCTGCGAGTCCAGCGGACGGCCAGTTCCACCGCTCCCATTCCAGCCTCATTCCGATCCGGCCGTGATGGTCACGTGCCGAGAAATCGGGCGATGGATTCGGTTCTCGCTCAGGAGCGGCGCCGTCCGATCAGTCGATCAGTGAGGGGGGGACGGGCGCGTTGAACGTGTCCATCGGCATCAACACATCGTCATCCGCAGGCGAAAGGAGAGGTGGCGTGGGGATGGGATTGAGGAGTGGTTGCTCTGCCGGTTCCACCGGGTCGAACTCGTTCTCGAGGATGTTGCCGGTCAGCACCGCCAGTTCCACGAACCGTTCCTGCAACGCGGCTTGTTCCTTGGCCTGTTCGATCTGGTACTTGATCACCGTCCGTCTGGCTTGTAGCGACTCCTTCTGGCGATGCGGGTCGTTGGAAACGAGCATCTCTTGCGTGTCCGCTCTCCGAACGGCGCTGGCGAGCATCCGGTCCAGCGTCGCGAGCCGCTGTTGGGAACGGTCGAGTTGGGCGATCGAACGTTGGATATCGCTCTTGATGCGCGACGCGATCGCCCTGGTCTCCGCGTTCCTCCGGCGTTGCTCGTACTTGGTCTCACGGAGTCTTGCCCAGCGTCGATTTTGTTGGACCATCAGCGGCAGGTAGATGCCGAGTTGCGGCCGGATATTCGCTCGATCCGGGGCCCAGAAGTCGTTCGCCACCGTGTCGAATCGGCCGACGACATCCAAATCCGGGTAGAAATCCTTCTCCGCCAAAGCGACACGCGTCGCGGCTTGCTGTTCCGCCCTCTGGGCTGCCGCCAATTCAGGGCTGTTGACGGTGGCCCGCGAGATCATCGCATTTTCATTCGGATACTCGCTCGGCAGTTCGGGCAGCATCGGCACCGGCAACGGTGCGGACAGGTCACGTTTCAGCATCACGTTGATCCGCTCCCGGGCCAATTGGCGATTCTCCTCCAACTCCTCACGTTTCCGTTCCAATTCGAGTTGCTCCAAACGATAGGCATCGTATTGTTCCAATGCCTGTTCGTTGGTGCTGACCAGATCGATCTTCGGGGGGGCTGACAGCAGTTCGGCGATCTGCAGGTCTTGTGACGACAGCTCGTAGAGGCGTTCGGCCAAGACGTACTGCCCGTAGGCGACACGAGCGCTGCCCGCCAATTGGTTCTTCGCCCGCCGCCAGTTGTAATAAGCGATGTCGGCCTGGCGGTCCGCGACTTCGCCCATCAAGCCACGTTTGCCGTACCAAGGCACCCGCTGGGCCACCTGCACTCGCCACAGGTGCTGGCCCTGGGTACTGCCGAAGATGGTCGGCCCGTTCATGAACCGAAATGCGGGATCATTCCACGCCGTGGCTTGCGGATAGAGTTCCATCGAAGCCAACCAGGTTTGTTCGGCCGCTTCCAGGGTAGGATTCACCCTGAGGACTTCCGCCACCACGCCATCCACGGTCTCCAGCGACACGGCTTCGCCGCCCATTTGGTCGATCGGCTGGGAGCCGGGGTCCTCGCAACCCTCCACCAGACCAAAAGTGGGGTCCGGCAAGCGTACCACGCCTTCGCGTTCGTCCAACGCTCGCATCGCATCAGACTCGTCCCGTCGCCAAGGCCGCGACAGGTCGGAGGAGACGGGAGGTGGCGGCATGCGACAGCCGCCCGTGAGAAGCAGACCGGTCACCGCAGCGATGATTTTGACGATCCCGCCGGCTCGCAGCGGGGTGCGCTGGATCGCTCGAATTGCCACGGTCATTCAACCAACATCAGCTACGAGACCCTCATCATTCCGGATGAGCTGAAGATTCCTTTCCGGTGGTACTGTGCACCCCCCTGCCGCCAGGCGGGACCCTAACAAAAACAGCGGCACGCGTTGTAGACCAAAAGCCGACGCGGAGTCGCGCGTCGCTTCCGCGGTTCGTGTCAGGGGGCTGAGAGTCGGTGGTCAGCCCGCCCGTTGCCGCAGACGGACTGAATCGACGGCGCCCGGAACTCAAGGCGGGTTCTCGAAGGGGGATTCAGTACCATTCCTGGGTCGTCGGTTTGACGACCACCTCGGGAACGTGTGCCCGGGGAGGGAGGCGGCAGATCGTGACGACGACAGCCGCGATGTCCTCCGGCTTGAGGATCGAGTCGCGGTGGGCCTGCGATACCGGGACCGGCCGTTTTTCTAATAGCGGCGTGTCGACTTCACCCGGATAGACGTTCGTGATCCGGACCCCTTCCCTGCGGACTTCGTTCGAAACCGCCGTTCCGAGCGCCGTCATCGCAAACTTCGAGGCACAATAGGCCACCCCCCCCAATTGGATCGCCCGCTTGCCCGCGATCGACGAGACGTTGATCACCAAGCCGTCTCCACGACGGCGCATCGCCGGCAGGACCGCCCGCATGCAGCGATAGGCACCCGTCGCGTTGATCCGCAACACCCGATCCCAATCGGCCGGCTCCATCACGTCGATCGTCCGGTTTTGGATGTTGACACCGGCGCTGTTGACCAAGATGTCGACCTCGCCAATCTGGCTGACCGTCCAGCCAAAAAACTCGTCGATGCTCTCGTCGTCAGCGACATCCAGCTTCGCGTGAAGGATCGGATGAGCCGACGCGACCGATTCCGCGAACTGACGCAGCGGTTCTTCACGTCGCCCCCCGATGACCACGCGAGCCCCCGCCATCGCCAATTCACGAGCGATCCCGGCTCCGATGCCGGTCCCGCCTCCGGTGATCACGACGGCGCGGTTGGTCAGATCGATCATGGCTGTTCCTGGTTGGACGAGACAAGGTCAGAAGGGGCGGAAGGTAGTAACGAGCGGTGATTTCAGTCGGCGGCCGTGTCGACATCCCAGTCGATCGCCGCTTCGATCGCCGCCTGATACTCAGCGTCAGAAAGCTCCAGGATGTCGCGAAGTGCGGCAAGCAGGCGGATCGTCACCTCCGGAGGGTTCGCATTCTCTGCGGTGGCGGCGACGAACATCGCTTGCAACGCGAACTGACGCTGCTCGCTGTGCCAATCGCGACCGACGCTGCGGACGTAATTGGCCGCGGTGATCCGGTTCTGGACCGCTGACGAGCAGAGTTGCCCCAGCATCTCACGGTCGATCGATTCGGGCAACAGCCGACCGGAGATCCGCAGCAGCGTTTCGATCTGCTGGGGGCTGAGGGCGCCCCCTTCCAACGCCACCAGCACCGCGGACCGGAACGCCTCGTGACCGAACCGGATTTCTTGCTGTTCACGATGCTCCTGCGGATCGGCGTGCAGGATCGCCGGATCCCAGTTCGACCCGCAGCCGCCGCAGCGGACAAAAAACTCGACCCCGCCGATCGGGACGGTCGGAATGAAGTAGAGTGTGAGAAAGGGCCGACGGGATTTCAGTTGGTATTCGCGGATCGACCCGCAGGTCGGACAATGAAAATCGCCTCGATCCCGAGTCCGCGTGATGTTGATGGTGCCGATCAGTATCATTAAGAAACGTGACGTCGCACGCTGAATCAGAGGGGACAGTCGGCCGCGAAACTTGACCCCGACCCGGGATCGTATCCACAATCTTAATCATGCCCGCACTCGATCCTCAACTCCGTGACCTGTTGGCGACACTCCGCGGGCGAGTTCGTCGCTACATCGTTGCCGACGGCTTGCTCGCTTTGGTCGCCGTGACGCTGTCGGCGTTCTGGATCGGGTTGGCGATCGATTTCCTGCCAGTCCGACTGGGCGGGACCGAAATGCCCCGCTCTGCCCGCACGGTTTTGCTGGTTGTGGTCGGCGTCACTTTGCTGATCCTGTTCGCCCGCCTGTTGGTCGGCCGCTTGCGTCGGCCGCTGCCGGACGATTCGTTGGCCTTGCTGAT
Organism: Planctomycetaceae bacterium; assembly: GCA_007694185.1. GTDB lineage: Bacteria > Planctomycetota > Planctomycetia > Pirellulales > Pirellulaceae > UBA6163. Next base: position 10,017 of record RECD01000127.1, on the reverse strand, counting down.
CGAACGCCATCACCCTGAATTGGGTGGGCGATTGGTGACGGCGGTTCAATTGACGCAAGGGCACCGTCACAGCGATTCGCATGCCCCCGATCTGTTGCGGAAAGTTCACGCCGAAGCGGCCGAAGCGGTTGGCGGCGTGAACACCGGCCGCGTGTTTCGCTGGGAACCGCTCCGTCGCAAAGCGGGTTTGGTCCTGCCGCTGTCGCTGGCAACCGTGCTGTTCGCGATACTCAGTCCGGACGCGTTCGCCCGCGCCGCCGGACGCTTGTTGTTGCTGACCGATTCCCCTTGGCCCCGCCAAGCACGGCTGGAAATGATCGGCATCGAACTGCCGGCCGTGTCGGCCGACGAGAGCGACGCGCCGCCGCCGCGCCTGATGGAGTTCGAGAATCGCCTGGTGCGTTTGCCGCGAGGGTCCAGCGGCACGCTGCGGATCGCCGCCGCGGCCGAGGATGGCGCGATCGTGCCGGACGTCTGTACCGTTTACTTCACGACCGCAGGCGGAAGTCGTGGTCAGGCGAACCTGCGCCGCGTCGGCCGAGTCACCGACGGTTGGCAAACCTTCCTGCTCGACGGCCCGCCGCTGGCCGGGCTCAGCGAAAGTGTCACACTCAACGTCCGCGGCCTCGATGCCCGTTTGGACGATTACAAAATCGAGGCGGTGGAGCCTCCGGCACTCAGCCGCTTGCAGGTCACCTCGATCGACCCTCCCTACCTGCAACCCCTCGCCGCCGACGGCTCGCCGACCGACCAGCCGATCTCCCGCCAAGTCGACTACCAAGCCGGCTTGCGGATTCGCGAAGGAGCCCGCGCGACGCTGACCGCCCGCTCGAGTGTCCCACTGGGCAACGTCGACGCCAGGATGCTGATCGCCGGCGAACCGGTCGAATCGCCCTCGGTCTCGCTGGCCGAAGATGGCAGTGAATTTTCGCTGGCGATCGATGACGTCCGCCGACCCGCGACGATCATCGTGGTCCCCGAAGACCGAGACGGAATTTCCGCCCAGGTTCCCTACCGATATTTCCTCGGGGTGGTCACCGACGAGAAACCGGAAGTCGAGATGCGGTTGCGCGGCATTGGCACCGCCGTCACCCCCGACGCCCGCATCCCGCTGGCCGGCCGCGCGACGGACGATTACGAGATCGCCACCGCCATGGTGACCTTGTCCGCCGTCGGTGCGGCGACCGACGCGGTAACCGACACAGTAAACGAAGAGGATGCTGCCCAGTCGAACGAGGCCGCAGGGGAAACGATCGAAGATCCGCAACCGAACGGCGACGTCAAAAAACCAGCCGCCGCGGCGTCAACCACCTTGCCGCTCAGCCCCGGTCGATCGGGTGATTTCGAACTGCTGGTCGACCTTCGCGAACTGGCGGCCTCCCAACCCGCTACCTTTCCACGGCGCGAGCCCGGTTCGGCCATCAACCTGATCGCCGAAGCCACCGACCGCTACGACCTCGATGGTCGGTCCCATCGCACACTCAGCCAGCTCTTTCGGCTCGAAATCGTCACCCCCGAGAACCTGTTGGCACTGCTCGAACGACGGGAATTGGCGCTTCGTGCGCGGTTAGAACAGGCGATCGAGGAAACCCGTCTGATGCGAGATTCGCTCGTCGGACTGACCGGGGAACTAGAGTCTTTCGCGGCCGCTCGCGAGGCGGAGCCAGCCCCAACCGATCCGGCAGATCCGTCCGAAACGACCGATGGGACCGGGCCGTCCGAAGGGACAGGCCCGGCCGATCCCGATGACCAAGCGGCGCGCGAGTCGGTCGGCGAGGTGGCTGCCGAGGTCGAGCCGCAAGAGGATTCCGATACGCCCGATCGCAGCGGCCAGATCCTGCGTCTCCGAACCCAGCAAATCGGTTTGCAGGCGACTAAAGCAGGTGAAGAATTGCAGGGCATCGCCACGTCGCTCGACGACCTACTGGAGGAAATGGCAAACAACCGGGTCGATTCGGTCGACCGCAGCGAACGGATCGGCGGCGGGGTTCGCGATCCGCTCCGCGAGGTGATCACGGGTGACCTCGCGAAGTTGGTCGAACAGATCTCCACGGTCGAAAAACGGGTCGTTCCGACACTGCCGATTCCCGAACCGTCGGCCGCCGAGGTCTCCGCTTCCGCCGTCCAAACGGCGGAACAGGTGCTGCTCCAACTGACGGCCATCCTCGACAAGATGCTTGACCTGGAGAGTTATAACGAGATTCTGGATATGGTCCGCGAGTTGATCGACAACCAGGACAAACTGATCGAAGAAACCAAGCAAGAACAGAAGCGTCGCGTGTTAGACTTGTTCGATTGAGAACGGCTTCGAAACCCCACGCTACCGGCGGGTGAGAGAGCGGATGAAAACGAAAGCAGAATTTTTGATTGCGGTGTTGTGCCCGCTGCTCGCGGTTTTCGCTCTCTTCGTCGGCCCGCCGAACGTCCGCGGCCAGGCACCGCCGGCCAGCGACCAGCCTCCCTTGGCTGACCAACAGCAGCAGGTCGCCGAGCGTTACCGCCGGCTCGAAGAATTGCTGCTCCGCTTAGCTGATGTCGAGGCCGACGAAAACGCCGAACGCGCTGCCTTGCTCCGCCAAGCGGCCAAACAGAGCCGCGAGATGTTCGTGCTGGAAAAGCTGAATACCGCCGGCCAATCGCTCCGCAACGCCCAGTTCCAAAACGCCATCCAAAACCAGGCGGCCGCCAAAGAAGGGCTCGATCGCCTGCTGACGCTGCTGCTCAGCGAGGACCGACCGAGAAGAATCCGCGACGAAAAAGATCGCGTCGACCGGATGATCAAGGAATTGAAGCTCGTCGAACGGCTGCAACGCAGCACCCGCGCACGCACCGAAAACGGCTTGGACCTCGACCCGCTGAGCGAAGAGCAGCAGCGGATCGCCCAGCGGGCTGAGAAAGTTCGCGAGGGGATGAAAGACGAAGATGCCGACGAAGATTCGACGGCAGAACCACAAGCTACCGAGGGTGAGCCGTCCGAATCGCCCGAGGGCGATGACAGCGGCAAACCCCAAAATGGCGAGCCGACCCCTTCCCGCGATGCCCCCCAACCGGACGACTCGAAGCCATCCGACGGAAAACCTGCTGACGGAAAACCGTCCGAAACTGGCAAACCAGGGGACGACGGCGGCGAGGAGAAGCCGGATTCCGAATCGGGCAAGGCCCCCTCCGCTCCCGATGACGCACCCAAACCGGACGATTCCGATCCGGACGGTTCCGATCCGTCCGATTCGGAAGCGGGCGATTCAAAACCGTCTGACGGAAAGCCATCCGAAGGGATGCCGAGCGATCCGAGTTCGCCGAGCGACCCTGCCGATCCGAGCGATGCGGGCCAGCCGTCCGAACCCCAGCCCGCTCCCCCCGGCCAACCTTCCGGTGACCCGCCAGGAGAATCAGGACAACCTCCTGCGACGCCGCAGTCGCCCGAGCAGCAGGCTCAGCAGCAATTGCAGCAGGCGATCGAAAACATGCGGCAAGCCCGCGAAGAACTCGATCGCTCTCGCCGGGACGAGGCGGTCGAACAGCAGCAGCAGGCGGAGGAAAATCTGCGGGCGGCGATCGACCGCCTCGAAAAAATCCTCCGTCAGTTGCGTGAAGAAGAGATGCAGCGGGAACTGGCGAGGCTCGAAGCCCGGCTAAGAAAGATGGCGCAGATGCAAGCGAAATTGCTCGATGACACCAAACTGCTCGATTCAATCCCCGCTTCCCAACGGGATCGACAATTCGATGTTCGGGCAGGCAACTTGGCGTTCGAGGAAAAGAAGATCGTGATGGAAGCCGATCGCGCGCTGTTGCTACTCCGCGAGGAAGGCTCCAGCGTCGCCTTCCCGGAAGTGGTGGCCCAGATCCGCGACGACATGGATCGCGTCGCCCAGCGACTGACCGGGTCCAAAGTCGACGCGGTCACGGTCGGGATCCAGGAAGACATCTTGGCGGCGCTCGAAGAGATGATCGCCGCTTTGCAAAAGGCACAGCGTGACCTGGAACAGCAGCGTCAGCAGGAACAGCCGCCCAATGGCCAGCCCGGCCAGTCGCCAGGGGATCAGCCACTGGTCGAGCAGATCGCCGAGTTGAAGCTGATCCGCACGATGGAAACGCGGATCTTGGCGACGACCCAACGCTACCGAAAAATTCTCGACGATGCCGGCGATGCGGCCGATCTGCTGCCGCTGGTTCGTGATTTGGCGGAACGCCAAGGCAATCTCTATCGGATCACCCGAGACATCGTTCAGCAGAGGAACGAATAGTTTCGCGTGCTCGTTTTTGTCCGTTACTCCTGCGTCCGAGGGTCATCGCATGCAACTTCCTCAGTCGGCGGTCGGGTCGTCCCGGTGGCGAGCCTGCCTCCTGGTGGCCTTGGTTTCGGTCATGGGCGCAGATCTCGTTGGACCCGGGGCCGCTCGAGCGGATGTGCTGCGAAAAGAAACGTCGTGGCAGGCCCCCGATTCGCTCCAAATCGTCGAACGGGTGCGGGACGCGTTGATGACCCACGGCCTGTCGCCGGACCAAATCGAACCCTGCTTGGAACGACTTCAAAATGCCCTCCAGGATTCCGACGGCGACGTCTTGGATTCGCTGGTGGGGGCGACCGCCCCGACGCTCCCAGTAATCGAGCGACTGCTGGAACTTTCCGAACAGGACCCGCTCGCGGCTGCCCAGTGGGTCAACTCGGCCGATCCGCTGGCAGCCGCCTTCGACCAGTTGCCGTTGACGCTGCTGGCTTCAACCCGCACCTGGCTGGGACGGGAATTGGTTCAGGCCCGACTGTACGACGAGGCACTGCCGATGCTCGCTGATATGGAAGCCACCGATTCGCTCGATCCCGCCTCCGTGCTGTTCTACCGCGGCGTCTGCCGTCACTCGCTGCTGCAGAAAAAAGAAGCTCTCGCCGACCTACGACGTCTGTTGGAAAACGAGGCTCAGGCGCCGGTCCGGTTCGTCCGGACGGCCCAATTGATGATCGCCGACCTGAAGCCGCTCGAGGAGGATTCCTTGGACGAGATCTCGCGCCTGATGACCGACGTCACCCGGCGGCTCGACTTGGGCCGCGCCAATAGCGAAGTCGAAGAGCGCGAGCAGACGATCATCGACAAGCTGAGCAAGCTGATCGACGACATGGAAGAACAGCAACGTCAGCAGCAACAACAGCAGCAACAACAACAAGCCGCGGGCAGCCAGGGCCAAGGCGGCAGCCAAGGCCAGCCGATGCAGGACAGCCAGATCGCTGGCGGTAGCGGCCAAGGGGACGTCGACAGCAAGAACATCGGACAACGCGACGGTTGGGGCAACCTGCCGCCAGCCCAGCGGGAGGAGGCGTTGCAACAGATCAGCCGCGACCTGCCGACCCACTACCGCGAAGCGATCGAAGCCTACTTCCGCAAGCTGGCCACCGGCGGCTGACTCACGCCGGCTTCCAGATGGAAGCCAGCGAGTCCCATCGCCACACCGCGCCATCGCAGCACCGCGCACCTCACCTTTCCCCGCCCGTCCTCCCTGCTCTCCGCAGCCCGCCTTAGGTTCGCTCATGCTCGACTCACACCGCTCTGATTCACACCGTGTCGACTCTCATCGCCGACTGCAAGTCGCTCGCGTCGGTTGGTTCTGGTCCGCCGGCTTCGCGTTGATGATGACGATCGCCAGCGGCCTGCCCCGATCAACCGCCGCCGATCCGCCGCTGTTGGCCGGGGCGGCGGTGGTGGATGTCAGCCCGATCCGATTCCCCGTCGCCGTGAACGGCGGCATGACCGCCGGATCGGCGACCGAGGTCAATTCGCCGGTCAACGCCCGCGCGATCGCGCTGGGGCAAGGCGACGAGCGAGTCGTTCTGGTGGTGGTCGACAGTTGCATGCTGCCGCGTGACCTGTGTGACCAGATCAAAGCGATGGCGAGCTCCGCCACCGGGATCTCGCCCGATCGGATGATGATCTCCGCCACCCACACCCATTCCGCCCCGGCGGCGATGTCCTGTTTAGGCACCGACGCCGATCCCGAATACCAGGGATACTTGCGGATCAAGGTCAGCGAAGCGATCGAAGCGGCCGTCGCGAATTTGGAACCGGCTCGCGTCGGATTCGGCTCGATCGATGCGGCCCACTACATGGCGGTCCGTCGTTGGATCCGCCGTCCCGATCGGCTCGCCGCCGACCCGTTCGGCAATCTAACCGTGCGAGCCAACATGCACGCGGGTCGCAATTGGGACGACGTCACCGGCCCGTCCGGCCCTGAGGACCCCGACCTGACCTTGATTTCGCTGGAATCGCTCGACGGACACCCGATCGCCGTACTGGCAAACCTGTCGATGCACTATTTCAGCGGCTTCAAGCCGATCAGCGCCGATTATTTCGGCCTGTTCAGCGACGGGTTATCCGATCATTTGGCAAGCCGTGCCCGTCCCAACCGCCCCGTCGTCGGCATCATGTCGCACGGCTGCAGCGGCGACATTTGGCGGATGGATTACTCGAAGCAAACGCCGCCCGAGTTCGCAACCATTAAGGCCGAGGACTACGTCGAGGGACTGCTCGGCTTAGCAACGACCGCTTTGGAGGCGGTTCGGTACGACGAGTCACCGCGCCTGGTGATGGCCGAAAAACGCTTTCGACTCGATTACCGAGTCCCCGACGCACAGCGGTTGGAATGGGCTCAGCGGATCGTCGAGCAGATGGGAGACCGACTGCCCAAGACGACAGAAGAGGTTTATGCCCGCGAACAGATCTATCTGCACGAAGCCCAATCGACCGAGGTCGTCATCCAAGCGATCCGAATCGGGGAGATCGGGATCGCCACCACACCCAACGAAACCTACGCCCTCACCGGTTTGAAGCTGAAACACCAAAGCCCGCTGCCGCAGACGATGGTGATCGAATTGGCCAACGGTGGTGACGGTTACATCCCGCCACCGGAACAGCACCTGCTCGGTGGCTACAACACCTGGCCGGCTCGCTCGGCAGGGTTGGAAGTGGAGGCGGAGCCGAAGATCGCCGAAGCCGCGTTAGAACTATTGGAACAGGTCGCCGGTCAGTCACGCCGTCCCTACCGCCAACCGCTCGGGCCCGAGGCCCAGCGGTTGCTCGCCCAGCGGCCGTTGGCCTATTGGCGGATGGAGGAATTCGCCGGGCCGCGGGCCCGAGACGCGTCGGGGAACGATCGCGACGGGCTGTATGAACCGGGCGTCGTCTTCTTTTTGGAAGGCCCCGATCCGGCTCGCTTCACAGACGCCAACACCGTCAACCGTGCAGCCCATTTCGCCGGCGGACGGATGCGAGCTCGCATCGGACAACTCCCGGCCGACTATTCCGTTTCACTTTGGGTTTGGAACGGTATGCCGACCGACGGCCGTCCGGTCACCGGTTGGGTCTACTCCCGCGGCACCGACTACGCCCGCCCCGCCGGGACCGAGCAGTTGGGCTTGGGCGGGACCGACGGTCCGGAAGGCAAGTTGATCCTGCAGATCGGTGACGGTCCGATCACAGCCGGCAATCAATCGCTCGAGCGTTGGACTTGGCACCACGTCCGCTTGGTTCGCGAAGGCCGGTCGCTGCGGGTCTATCTCGACGGTGCCCCCGAGCCGGAGATCGACGTCACGGCCGATGCCGATCCCGTCGCCTGGGCCGATGAACTGTTCTTCGGAGGTTCCAGTCGCGGCGACCACTCGTGGGAAGGACGACTCGACGAGATCGCCGTGCTGCCCGGTGCCAACCGTTGAGCCCATGGCCTTCGAGTTCTGCCAGACTTTCCGAAGCCGGTTGCCCGAAACCGGTCGACGCACTCGAATCAGGCCGCGACCCGCCGTGCCTCTTCGATCGACGCCGGTACGGAGAACTGAACCGGTTGTTCGTCGCCGGTCACGACCTGGCAGCCGAGCCGACGATCGAGGTTGATCAGCACCGGTGCCCTCAGGTTCGTCGTCACCTCTCCGGGCTTGCCCGACAAGGTGGTTAAGATGAAAACCCGATCCTGGTTCCGCAACTGAATCGCTTCCAGCGCCCGGCGCGTCACCTGCACCCGATAACCCGGCACGAAAAGGCGAGGACTGATTAGCGCCAACGCCCGTTCCCCACGGGAGGCGCTCTGCAGCCAAGCCACCAGAGGGTTTTCGAAGTCGGGGATCAACAACCATTGGCGGAGCGATTCGAGACCGATCAATCCCTCCGGGAACAGAAACAGTTGGCGTTCATCCGCCTCAAGGCAGCCGAAACGTTGTGTATCGATTCGCATCTGAAGTCCCTTCCAGCGGAGCCGCGGTCTGGTTTCTAAGACTTTGGTGCGGCCGCCTCTACGGAACGCGCGCCCTGAAACCCCAGTCAGTATCGGCCGTTAGGAGCGGTAAGATCGATCAATTCCGTACAAAATGTCGGACCCCGCTGACCCTCGCCAGCCGTGCGACCCCCTCCTGCCGTGCGACCCCGTCCCGCCCCGCAGCCCTCTGGGCCGACGAAACCGAACCAAGCCGATGAGAATCGTATTCCTGACCGCCGGTGCCGCCGGGATGTACTGTGGCAGTTGCATGCACGACAACGCCTTGGCCAAGGCGCTCCGCGAAGGCGACGTCGATTGCCTGCTGCAACCGCTCTACACGCCGATCCGGACCGATGAGCTGAGCGTCGCGTCGGAGCAGGTTTTCTTCGGCGGCGTCAACATCTTCCTGACGGACAAGTGGCCGCTGTTCCGTTTCGTCCCAAAATCGCTCAAACGACTGTTGGATCGCCCGTCGTTCCTCCGCTGGGCGACCCGAAAAGCCGCCTCCACCGACGCCGCGATGCTCGGCGAATTGACCCTGTCGATGCTCCAGGGCGAGGACGGCAAGCAAGCGGAAGAGGTCGCTCGGTTGGTCGGCTGGCTACAAGACGAAATCCGGCCCGACGCCATCCTGTTCACGAACCTGCTGATCGCCGGACCGATCCCGGCGATCCGGCGGGCGTTGCCCGAATCGAAGCTGATTGCGATCCTGCAGGGGGACGACGCTTTCCTGGATCATCTGCCACCACCCTTTCGCGATCAAGCGATCGTGCGGATGGGCGAATTGGGGCGGATGTGTGACGCGATCGTCGTCAATTCGCGGTTCTATGCGCAGCGGATGAGCGATCTGTTGGGGTTGGAGCCCCAGCGGGTCCATTGCCTCCCGCTGTCGATCGACACCTCGCCATTTGTCGAATTGAGCGCCCGAGAACGGGTGGCGCTGGACCTGCCCGCAACGCTCGCTGTCGAGAACGCCCCAGTCGCCACCAACGTTCCTGACCCGACGATAAGAATCGGCTACCTAGCCCGTATCGCCCCCGAGAAGGGCCTGCACCACCTGGTCGACGCCTTCCTCGACCTGGCGCGGCGACCGGGGTGCGGCCAGGTGACGCTGGAGATCGCCGGTTGGCTCGGAACTCAGCATCACGCCTATTTCGATGCCCTGCGAGCCCGCTGGACGGAAGCCGGTTTAGCGGACCGCGTGTTTCACCACGGCAGCCCCGATCTGGCCGGCAAAGTGAAATTGCTCGGCAGCCTCGATGTCCTCTGCCTGCCGACGGAGCACGAGGAACCCAAGGGGTTGTCGGTGTTGGAGGCGATGGCAGCGGAGGTTCCCGTCGTGTTGCCTCGCAAAGGGGCCTTTCCCGAAATGATCGAACCGTCGCGAGGCGGCCTGTTGGTCCCACCCGGCGACACGACAGCCCTGGCGGACGCCCTGGAAAGCTTAGTCAGCGACCCCGCCTTGAGGCGACGCTTAGGACAATCCGCTCGGCAATGGGTACTCGAACACCGATCGGTCCGCACCCAAGCCACCGCCCTGGTCCGCCTGATCGAGACACTCTAAAAACGGTCGAAACCGCCACGACCGGACCAACATCGGCATGGCTTTGGACAGAGCCCTCAAAGGTGCAGATCGTAGGGCTCTCATACAAATCGTGCAGCGGTGTGCGAAGATCGCCCATGCCTTGGTTCGGCATCCCGGACTCCATTCGGGTTGGACGTTGCAAGCTGTAAGCACTTCAACAGGTCTTGTTCCGCATAACTCGAATGCATTATCCGACACCC
>RECD01000211.1 GCA_007694185.1 Planctomycetaceae bacterium | reverse complement strand
GGCGACGGAGAAGCTGGCCGAGGGGATCCGATCATTCTCCGCGGACATCGTCAAGTTGGAGAAAAAGATTCTCGCGAAGTTGTGATGCGGAACCGCTGCGAGCAGGGGGCGGAGGTTCGACATGGGCTCGAACGTCCCGCCTGGTTCAACGCGTCAGGGCATTGAAGCAAGCAAACTGAGACGACCAGGTATCCAAAAACGTTAGCCCCTTCGGTGCAATGAAGAATCGCTGGGGACAATGCCATTCGTGGATGGCACCTTCCGCAAAACTCGTGCTCAGCGCAGCGGTGCTCGTGCTCAATGCAATGGTACTCGTACTCGATTCGCCCCGGTCGAGCGAGTACGAGTACCGCCCTACGGGCTGAGTACGAGTACCGCCCTACGGGCTGAGTAGGAGTACTGCTGCGCGGAGTACGACCACGCGAGCGAAACATGGATAGCACCTTTTACTCATCCGCCGACGACGCTCAGAGGAGTTTCCCGAGGGCTTCTAGCAGGCGAGTGGCGGTGACGCCTTGGCCGGTCGCCGGTTGGTTGTCTTCGCCCATCGTGGCCCGCTGGTGCATCCCGATCAACTTGCCGGAATCGTCGATCAACGGTGCCCCATCGGCAGCTTGGAAGCTGAGTCGAGGATTCTCAAACCGGTACTCGATCCGTCCGTCTTCGGTCACCGCCGTCACCTCCGCGCGATGCGTCGTTTGGCTGGGAGACGCCCCGGCGTAAACCGCCGTCGATAACCAGACGGTATCGCCCACGCGCAGGGGGACATCACCGATTTCGAACGGGCGTACCTTCGGCAGCGTACCGGCCAACGGGATGAAGACGGCGTCCGTTTTGGTCCAATAATCGCTGTCCGCGAGGGCCGGGTCGAGATCGAGCGGTGGCTTCAGCGGATGAGTCGAATCGGACGCGCCGAACGCTTCGCTGACGACCAACTGCCGAATCGATTCGCTCAAGCTCTCCGGCGCGACCGCCGCGGCCAACCCCGATTCGGGCGAAAGGATGTGCAGGGCGGTGATCAAGTAAGGCGGTCCGTCCGCTTCGACGCGGATCGCAAAACCGCTTGCCGGCGGATAGGAGATGTCGTGATCGCCGTGCGACGTGAAAAAAAAGGGACGCCAAACGCTGAATCGGGGAACCTCCGGGCCCGGGCTAGTGACCTGAGTCGGTGCGGGCGCCGGCGGGGTGGGGCGGCAATTCAGCAGAGCGAGTGCCCCCGCGACAGCAGCGAGACGGAGCAACCAATGGATGCGTCTCCGTCGAATCATTGAATTCGATTCCGCCATTCGATCACACAATCCGTCTGGTGTTCGCGTCGCTTCGATTGCAATTATTTTCGTTTTGCCGGCACCCACCGCACCCCGCCGCCTCAACCGGACCGTGGCGACCGCGGCGAAAGGGACGGGGTGTCGGGGGGACGGTATCCTGCGGCCCTGATCAGAGAGTGCTCTCTTCGGTCGCAACCGCCTCGTCTTCGAGGCGAATTTGCTCTTCCATCTCGACCGAACCGACCTCGGGGCCGGACGATCCGCCACAGCCGACCGCGGTGAAACTGAGGGAAAGGGAAGTCAAAATCAACATGCAAGTCAAACGCATCTAAAAAACTCCAAAGTCAAACGGATTACAGCTTCGATTCATCGATCACTTGGTTGTCATCGCACACGCAAAGATTCATCCAGGTGAAGGCATCGACGCTGAACGAGAAGGCTCGGACCGAACCGTCCACGAAGCAGGCGTTCAGGGCGCCGGGGTGAGCCGCACCGAAGTAGCGGTTCCAGTTCGTCGCGGTTTGTCCGGACCCACGGATCTGGGGCGTTAGCGAATCGGGTTTGGGAGGGAAGTGCCAACGGATCACGCACTCGTCCCAACCGGCGTTGTTCCAGCGTTCGTTGTCGCCACCGTCTCTGCCGTGCCAATCCGGGTTGAGCGCCTTTTCGGCGAAGACGATTGTGTTACTCGTTCCGTCTCGGATGTCCGACAGGGTTCGCTTGTCGAACTGGCCGAACCAGATGATCGCGCCGCCACGTCCTCCGTTTGACAGGCCGCCGTTGGCACGAGTTCGGGTCCCGAGCGCCGGGGCACCCAGCGGGGCCTCGGGAATGAAGTTGATCCTCGAGTCAGGAGCGCCATGAAAAAAGCCACCACAACCGGCGTAGTCGGTGCGGCCGAAGCCGCTGCCGTAGCCCCGTGGGGGGCGACGGCTGGGGCAGTAGTAGGTTGCCACCAACTGGCGGGCGACATCGTTCTCGCCGGCGTTGTTCGAGATGGCCGGCCAGTAGGGCGGGTCGTCACGGCCCAACTCGTAAACCGCTTGCTGTTCGAGGAAGGGGAGAATCTTGTACTGGGTGCTCCATCCGGTCCGCGTCGCGGCGCGGCAGCAGGTCGTGCCGGTCGCGTAGTCGTAACCCGCCGGGGCGGGGGCACCGCCCGTGGTAATCGCGCGAGGATCTCCGTCAATCGGGCCGGGCGGCAGTTGCTTGTACGTGCTTTCGTAGTTCAGCGTCGCCAACCCGATCTGCTTCAGGTTGTTCGAGCACTGCATGCGACGGGCGGCTTCGCGAGCCGCTTGGACCGCCGGCAGCAACAAGCCGACCAGCACGCCGATGATCGCGATCACGACCAGCAGTTCCACTAGCGTGAAACCGCGTTTTGAGTGCGGCATAACCTGCCGCCTCCCGAAGGAATCGGGGACAAGTACCTTCATCTCAATGCTCCTTTAGAGGGATGTCGATGAACGAAAAACGGGAGCGATTTGTTGCCCACTCGCTCATCGATTGCTAGCAGAATAGAGAACGTCAACAAATCGCCTAACACTCTCTGAACGCAATTCACAACCGCTTAACGCGGCATTCATAAGATGCGGTGAATCTTCCCTTAGGTTGCGCTGCATGGCCGAGAATGCGCCCTTAAACGAGTTCGCTGCAACTCGAATCAAGTTGGCAACCGGCGGACGGCGTGAGATCGGAGACTGCCGCAAACCGGCAGTCCGGATGTGTCTGCGAACGGTTCGGATCGCACCGTGGGAGCGGTATCTCAACGAGTAGCGGACGACGCGGGTGGAACAGTCAACGTCGGTTGACTTTTTTGGCGATAAGCTTGGAAGCAGCCGAAGTGGCTGGTCGTCAGCTTCGCCCAAAGCCGCTCCGCTTCTTCACCATAAGCCGGTTCCAGCCGAACGGTTTCTTGCAGCCACCGCTGAGCGTCCGAAGTTTTTTGCGTGTCTTCGTAAAAGTACGCCAACAGCAAAGCGTGGTTTGCCTCAGGCGCTGAGCTCATCAATTTCAAATAGGCGCGTTCGGCCCCATCCAAATCGCCGGCCTTGCGTCGGCAAAAACCTTCTCCCCGCAAGGCGGTTTGCCACCTCTCCGAATTTTTAACCGCTTCGCCGTCGGCCGTCAGCAACTGTTGACTCAGTACATACTCTTCGATCGCGTCGCGCCAATCGCGGCGAGTTTCATGGATCGTCGCGCGTAGCAATGCGGCATCGGCCGATTGAGAAGCTTCCGGGAATTGCGCTAGGTAACTCAGGGCCAGTTCCGTTTCGCCCAAGATCGCGAGGAAGCGCGTTTGTTGCAAAGCGGTCTCCGGGTCGCCCGGCGGATGCGGAAGTTGCTTCCGTGCCTGTTCGATCCGGTCGTATTCCGCCTGCACTTCTCGAAAAGACTCCGTGACCGAACGACCGCGCCAACTCGAGTTCGGTGCCAGGCGCAGTATGGTTAACAACTCGGCACGCGCTTCGCCAATCCGCGTGCTCTCGTTCAGCTCTTCGAATCGCTTCCAACCGTTCTCGCACCTTACTTGCACGTATAGCGACGGCATCAGCAGCGTCGCTACCGCAGCCGCGACAAACGTGACAACATCCGATTGTCGTGCGACGTGAGACAACAATGGTTTGAGAGACCCTGTGAATATGCTCACCGCGGCCAGCACGCAGCCGACCCAGAACAGGATCGCTAGCACGCTCCGCAACGCAGCGCCTCCGCCGAAGACGCCGACCGCCATGCCACTCGCTTCGTATGAACCACTATCAACCGCATGGTTCAACATGGCCAACACAACGATGGACAAACCGACCAACCCGAATCCCGCCAGCAAGGCAAGGGAGTTGGACACACGGCCTGATACGTGCGCCGCCGCCAGCACGCCCAGCGGCATCGCAAAGGCCATGGCGACGAGGAAAACATCGATCGTGAAGTAAGGAAACAAGGTTCCGATCTCTCGGGGCGAGCAGGTCAGATAAAATCGGTTGGGATCAAGTGATTGCGGCGCCGCGGAATTTCATATCGTTCGACAAGGTGCGGCGATCGGAAAGCCAAGCCTTGGAGGGCGTCGGCGTCATGCCGGGCTCGCGCTGCCAGACCGACGCCAGATCAGACCGTCGTAGGCATAGTGCAGGAACGCGACCGCGACATTGATGGTCAACCAGGCTTCCAGCCAGTGCTGATCCAGCCAATAGCCGCTCGCCCCCAGGGCCATCATGAAAACTAGTATCAACAACCCCCAACGGGGGATGATCCAGCCGAGCAGGCCGAGAGCGGAGGTGTCCGAGCCTCGTTTCTTTTGCAGCGTCCAACCGACCACGGCCAAGTATTCGGTCGCATGGAACAGTGCCGACGCGGTGGCAAAGGCAAGCACCATCTCGGGTTTCCTTTCGTGTACCGCCCAGAGCATACCGAGGAACAACGCACAGACACTCGCACGGTATGCGAAGCCTCCCGACGCACCCCCGAACGAGGCACGAGCAGCTCTCGCTAATAAAACGATGGGAATCAGTAGCACGACATAATCGAATTGTGCCAATGCCAGTTCCAATCTTTCGTGAGACCAGGTGGTTCCCGCGACCCGAAAGATGACGTATAGCAGGAATAGCCGGAAAGCCCACTTTTCCCAACCCGGTTCGGCCGTTGAACGCGTTGAACGACGAGAGTACAGCCGCGCGACCCCATGGTGTTGTGCCGAAAAATGCCAAGCGTTCCAAAGGTAGTCGATCGTTAGCAGGCAAGTGAGACTGCCGGTGCTGACACGAACGCCCAGAGTCACCGCTATGACCGCCGCCGCAACGCCGACGAACAGACGGCGACGCGATCGGAATCGCTGACGATCACCGAAGACGAGCAGGAGGGTGACCCAGCGGTGCGGGGTCGTGATGAAATAGATCTGCCAAAAGAACAACCCGTCCCGCCTGGCAAAACCTTCCGTCGCACCCAGCCAAACCCAGAGCGGCCAGAGAATGTTGACAATCAACAACAAATCGAAGGCGGGGTGAACAAGCCAACCCGAAGCCGGCGGGCCGGCTTGTTTTGCCAAGCGGGTCGGAGGTGCGGCGTTCAGCCGAGAGTTCGGCGAGTCAGGCGGTCGACGCATTCCTTGACCGCCCCTGCTCACGCCACCGTCAGCGACCGCTTCACAACCATCACGTCCGAGCTTCACGACTCGAAAGCCCGTGCTCGCAATTATTTCGAAAGTTCCAGCGTCAGTTCGTTCGGGCCTTCCGGCTTGATTTCAACCGTCAATGGCGAATTGGCCGGATCGGCATAAGTGAACGGAATTCGCTTCGCCACCGGAACCGTGGACTCGGCCTCGGCCTCGGAGTCTGCGGCCCCTTCGATATCGGTGTCCCCGACTGTTTCGATTTCGTCAGACGTCGATTGCATGACGACCACGCGAAATTTGCCCGCCATCGAACCGTCGCCGGGATCGTAGGTGGACATCGTGAAGTTGCCCTCCTTATCGACAGTACCGCCGGCAGCTTTGCCCGCCTGGCTGTCAATCGGTACAAACGATATCGCCCCGCCTCCCATCATCGGTTCACCACCAAACAGCACCACTCCCTTGGTCGGATAAACCTCGACACGGTCGCCGGGACCGCAGCCGACGGACAAGGACAGCAGTCCGAGTGCAATGATGGGAAAAACTTTGAACAGATTATCAATTCGGTCGAACATGGTTGAACTCTCTACGTAAATGATTCACTCGGTGCGTGGGGCCTCGCCGCCCGCACGTGTTCCCAGCGCTTGCCAGATGTCGAGGGCAATGCTTTCGGAATAGAAATTGACGCTCCCATCAGCCAGGGTGCCGAGAACGCCTCCGGGGTGATAGCCGCGGGCGGCGGAGTAATTTTCGGTGTACGGCGAGCCGATTTGGATACATGGCATCCCCTCTGCCGGTTCGCTGCGACACCCCCAGACGCCGTCGGGAACGGGACTGTTCGGGCCGGTTCTCGTCGTCAGCAAGCTCGCAGTCATCGCACCATACGCCCAGGTGCCGCGGGTATCTTGATGACGATTGGCACCCGTGACACGGAACTTCAATTCGCTCACCATCAGCGTGTTGGAAGTTCCGTCGCGGATGTCCGTCATGCTGAGCTTCCCGTTGTTGGCCATCGGGCCGCCGACTCTGCCGTCACCGGTGTGAACCCTGCCGTAGCCGCCCTTACCATAATTCGCACCGTAATTTCCTCGTCCCAGGTGCTCCATGGCGGTCCCGTTCGCCATTTGATGGTCCGCAGACGGATGGCTCGGACAGGTGTAAGCCGGCAGTGGCTGGCTGCCGACGGTGATCCCGCGGTTGACATACACGCCATGACCGTACCAGTCCACCACCTCGGGCCGTTCTTGTACGATTGTCATCACCCCTTCCCAATGAGCTTGCTGCTCCAGGTATGGCAGAATAAACGCCGCCCAGTTCGCCCCCATGGCCGGAACTCCGGAGCCATTAGCGCCGTTGGGATTTGGGTCTCGCGGATTGACAACTCCCGGCGGGAATACCCGATGGGTGTCGTGGTAATTGTGCAAAGCGAGTCCCATCTGTTTCAGATTGTTCTGACACGACATCCTGCGGGCCGCCTCACGCGCCGCTTGCACTGCCGGCAGGAGCAAACCGACCATCACGCCGATGATCGCGATCACCACCAGCAATTCGACCAGCGTGAAACCGTGTCTGGGGTGTAGCGAAACTCGCCGCCTTCCGATGGAATCGGTAACGATTGCCTTCATCTCAATTCTCCTTGGGGGGATTTCGACGGACCGAAAACGGAAGCGGTTTCTCGCCCGATCGCTCATCGAAGCCGATTATCGCAGGGGAGCCAAGGAAAACGCAGATCGTCGTTTGAATACTTTTCACGACTGCTTCACGTCGTCTTCATGAGCCGCCCCCAGGATCCCCCTACGGGCTGCCAGAAGGCGTTTGGTCTCCCCTTGAAGAAGATCTCCAGATCTCGGATGCCAGCGCAGGCGAACGGTTGTTGGTAACAAGTCGTCGTGGGGCGACGAACGCAACAATCGCCGCTCGACACGCCGCGACAGGCCGAAGGCAAGCGATTTTCCGTGCCTTCCGCCCATTGGAACGAAGGCTTCCCGAAGCTGGATCGACGCCGCCGATGCGTGGGTCACGCACCTGTAGCGCGAAGCTGCACGTCAAACGGCTTCACGTCAGGCAGCTTTAAGTCAGACAGCTTCACGTCAGGCCGAGGGCGTGATTTGAGTAGGCTTGTAGGCCGAGCAGAAAGAGGATCGCGGCGGCGATCATGATGCCGAACGGGACGGCGCGGCCTTTGCGTTTGTCTCCTCGGACTACGTTTTCGACGCGGTCCTCGCCCCCCATCGATTTGGACATCGACTTGACGTTGCCGGCCGCCATCTGCAGGTTCAACCAAGCCCGCTGGCGGACTTCGCGGTTGCTGAGGATCATGATCGCGGAGACGACGCCGAGCATCACGGCGCTGACCAAGAAGATCTGGATGATCGGGCCCGCCCCGACCCAACTGCCGATGGCGGCAAGCAACTTCACGTCACCGCCGCCGAATCCGCCCATCAGGTAGGGGATCAGCAACAGCAGGAAGCCGACGGCCAAACCGCCGAGCGAGGTCGTGATTCCGGGCAAGCCGAAGGAGTAGACGTTGATCGCGATCCCGGCGATCGCGAAGGGGAGCGTCAGCGCGTTGGGGATTCGGAAATGCCTCCAATCGATCACCGCGATCCAGGCGGCAAAACCGACCACGATCAACAGCGTCGCCAGCGGTAGGTCGTCCATTTCTCTTTTCCCTTTTCTTCATCAAGACCTGCGAGCCGCCAGGACGGATCACGGTCGCGTCACGCTGGAGCCCAAAACGAAACCGGCACCCGAAGGAGTTTCGTCCTCCGAGTGCCGGCGATGTTTCGATCATCGAGATGAACGATCCGCGTGATCCGAAAACGACGCGAGCCGATCAGCCCTCTCCGCCACCTTCCCCGGCGCCGGTCATCGCGTTCTGCACATCGCCGAAGTACGCCGAGATGGTGCTGCCGAGCAGCGTGACAGCGGCGATGGAAACGACCGCGATCAGACCGACCAACAGGCCGTATTCGACCAAACTGGCACCCGTTTCATCGTTTCGTAAACGGGACACAAACTTCTTCAAGGACATCTTAACACTCCGGAGGGTTACGGGTGGGCGGGCTGAAAATGCTGGGGTGCCAGGCGACCGCCCGGCACGCTTCCCGTTTCGTCAAATGCAGACACAATCCGACGAAATCGGACGAATCAGGGCGAGCCGATCAGCCCTCTCCGCCGCCCTCCCCGGCACCCGTCATCGCGTTCTGCACGTCGCCGAAGTACGTCGCGATGGTGCCCCCGAGCAGCGTCACGGCCGCGATCGCGACGACCGCGATCAGGCCGACCAGCAGGCCGTATTCGACCAAGCTGGCACCCGTTTCGTCGTCACGGAATCGATTCATAAAGTTCTTGACCATCGAAGCACCTGTTTCCTGCAAAGCAGATCATTGAAAAGAACCATCCTTGACTACCGGATATAATTTTTTGCATCCTTGTTGCCTTTGGGTTAAAGCAAGCGATGTGCCGAAACAGGATGTCTGGGTTGAAAAATCGGGGATATTCAAAAACGCCCTTCATTTGCCTAGCTCTCGCACGAATTCGCATCGAGCACATGCGCCCATCCGCATTTCGCGACCACTGAGTGCGCCAACCCACGGTTGACGGTAGGCGCACCGTTTCGGATGCGCAAATGGGGCTGCTAGCCGCGCCCCCCCAAGCCCGAACGAATCAGATGCCGGCGAGGCCGTTGCGATGGGTCAGAGCGGCCGGATAAGTTGGCCGGATCAAGCAAGCCCGGCAGGTTCAGTATTCTTTCGATCGCAGCAATTGGCGAGCCAGCCTAGCCGATTTGTAGCCGGCACCGCCGCAGGGACTTGGATGGATTTGCTGCCTGACGAGTCAACAAAAAAACCCTCGGCGTGAAGTTCACGCCGAGGGTCATGTAGTTCAGAGGGTTGCCGATCCGACAGATCGGCTGTCTCCGATCAGAAGCCGCAGGTCGGCTCGCAGCCACAAGTCGGGGCCGGAGCTTCGCAGCAGTGGCTCTTCTTCGAGAACAGCTTCGAGAGCAAGCCGGGGCGCTTGATGTGCGAGCAGCCGCTGTCACAGCAAGGGGCTTCGAAGCCGCAAGATGGGGCAACCACTTCGCAACCACAAACCGGGGCCGGCGCACAAGGCGCGTCACAGCAGTGGCTTCTCTTCGCGAACAACTTGGTCAACAAGCCGGGACGCTTGACGCCACAGTGCGAATCACAACCGCAAGGGGCTTCGCAGCCACAAGCGGGGACAGCGATTTCGCAACCGCAAGCGGGTGCCGGGGCTTCGCAGCCACAAACCGGGCCGACGTCACAGTGGCTTTTACACAAACCGAACAGGCCAGCGGAAGCGTTCGCCGAGGTGAAGGCGGCGAAAGCGACTGCGAGCATCAAGGGGGCGATAACACGACGCATCGTGGTAGACTCCAATAGGATTGGGATTCAACGTTCTCTAACAGGTACCGCAACGTCTGGCCCTTGAACCAAACCCCAGTGCAAGGCTTCGTGGTAGGGAGACGGTCATCAATCGCGAAAGAGCCGAACAGCCGGAGGGAAAACGTGGGGCATATCCCCTCGGTCTAACTCATTCGGCGGCGATCGGGGCGAGTGGCGGTTGGTCACACTCCCGTCGACAAGGGATGTATCGTCCGACATCCGATCGGGCTACGTGATTCTGGAACCAAAACCGCCGGCATCCCGATTTCTCCATCCGGTAGCATCGATCCGTCCAGTCGTTCCGGTTGGGCCGACCTGGCGAGATCGCGTTAAAGTTTTCGTGATCGTGCAGCTTTAACGCTCAAGGCCCTCAGACGCTTTCTGACCGCGGTCGCATCGATCCTGGCCACCCTTCCCAACAGGTCCCGGCGGGCGACCTGGCCCCTGCCGGGAGCCACTTTGTCGCCCGATGTGGCATCACCGAGTCTCGATGTTGACTTTACGCAACCTGCCCAACAGCGATCGGGATGATCGATTGAGCAACGCGGTTTTCCTAACCCGTTCTATCGGCAGATTTTACGGTGCTTCCTGCGGATCGAGTCCGCTCGCCGGTACGGCAACTGCCCTGATGCAGTCGGTTTCCTACCGGTCCCGCGCCGATTCGACGTCGTATGCACAGCCTGGAACTCGCCCGCATCGCTACCGTGATCGCCGCCTGGAGCGAATCGCTTGCCGTCGGATCGTCGCAGATCCCCGAGACGGCATTGGCTAACTTTTGGATGGCGAACCGTCAACGCTTCGAGTTGTGGAACCGCGGGCTGACACGGTTCACCGAATTGGAGAAGGTCGGCCGATCGCTGGCGATGCGGGATTGGTGGTTGACGCATCTGGCGATGATCGAGGAGATCTTGATCAGCGAGATATTGACGCGAGTGATGGCGGCCGTCGGGGCGATGATCGACGCCAAGGTCGCGAACCACACGATCGAGCCGTTGACCCAATCGGTCTATCACCGCCATCTGGAGGCTCGCAACCGGGTGCTCCGATTGCTGCTGTTCGGTCGCGGCAGCAGTGTCGAGGAGGCGCTTCGTCTGAATCGCCTCCGCCGCACCGCCGAACGCTGGACCGATTGGCTGGTCGGGCCGCTGACCGCCCGACATCCCGAAACGCTCGCATTTGTAATCGACAGAGGACGGGCGCGGACGATGGCAGAGGGGGCCGAACACCGGATGCAGGACGGGCTGTTCGCGGCGACGCTGGCGATGACGACAGGTTGGCAAGGGCTCCGACATTCCCTGTTAGGGCTCGCCCAATTCCGCCCCGCGATGCCCAACGCGAATCGGCTAGTCGGAGAAGCCGCGTTGGCCTGCTTGGGGCCGAGCTTGTTCGATTCCCTCGGCGTCCCCCGTTCCGAGATCGGTTGTCGGATCGAACTGGGTGAAAGTCTCGAGTGCGTCCCCGGGTCCGGGCCACGAGCCTACCATCCGCTGTTTCGCTGCGAACCGATTCACTCACCCCCGGCGATGCTACTCCGCTGGACCAACTGACCGACCGCTCGGCACAATGGGCCGGGCCGCGAATTCGACGGCCTCACGACCCCTCGACCGAACCCGGCCTGATGAACTCGACGAATCAACCCCTGCCAGTAGCCGTGTTTCTCTCCGGCGCCGGGCGAACCCTGCAAAATCTGATCCTGCACCGCGATCAGGAGGGTTTGCCGATCGACATCCGTTTGGTGATCAGCAGCACCGCGACCGCGGGCGGCATCGAAATCGCTCGACAAGCCGGGATCCCCACCCGGGTCGTGCGGATGGCCGAGCATCGCTCCCCCGAAGACTACCGCGAGGCGATGTTCGAACCGTGCCGCCAAGCCGCGGCACGCTGGGTGGTGATGGCGGGGTTCCTCAAACATGTACTGATCCCCGCTGACTTCGACGGCCGGGTGATCAACATCCATCCGTCGCTGATCCCGGCCTTCAGCGGCCCGGGAATGTACGGCGGGCGAGTTCACGAGGCGGCGATCGCCCGCGGCGTTCAATTCAGCGGCTGCACCGTTCATCTGGTCGACCAACTTTACGATCACGGGCCGATCCTGCTGCAGCGGATTTGCGAAATACCCCCCGGCTGCACCCCAGACGAATTGGCCGCACGGGTGTTCGAGCTGGAGTGCGAAGCCTTGCCGACCGCGCTTCGCGAGTTGGCCGAGAGTTTGACGTCGCCCAACGGAACGCCGGCAGGCTAGCCAGGCGATTGGATGATATCCGGGTAGCGGCCGCCCCGTGACAATCCGCCTGCTGGAACAACGCCCGGCGTGGGTAAGGGCTTCAGCGGCTCAAGTCAGCCGCTCAGCTCAGCGGCCTTCGCGAAGTCGATACCCGAGCATGTTGTCGAGTTCCGGTTCGGCTTCGATCTGGCCGACCGTCTCTTCGATGTCGTAGGCGACCCGCCGAAAGCTGAGCGCACCCGTCTCCCAGATCACGTAGCAACTGCGGGGATCGCCATCCCGCGGCTGACCGACGCTGCCGACGTTGATCATCCACTTCAACTCGCCGCCACCGAGCACAAAACGTTCGGGGACGTCGTAGCTGGGGATGAACCGCAGGTCGCTCGAAAAGATACCCGGGACGTGTGTGTGGCCCTGGAAGCAGAAGCGGCTGACGAGCGAAAAGAGTTTTTCCATTTTCCGCGGGTTTTGCACGTCTTCGGGGAAGACGTATTCGCTGGTCGGGACCCGCGGCGACCCGTGAACGAACAGCTCTTCGCCCCGTTGCACGACCCGCGGCATCCGGCAGATGAATTCGAGCCGCCGCCGGGAACCTTCCACATCCTCGGTCGAATGCAATTGCTCCCGGGTCCAAAAGATCGCCCGTTCGGCGGTGCTGTTGAAGCCTTCGGGGTCAAACACGGCGCTGTTGTCGTGATTGCCCAGCACCGTGAAGGCGAAATTCATCGATTCGTCCAGGCACTCGCGGGGACGTGGTCCGTAACCGACCACGTCCCCTAAGCAGACGATCTCGTCCACCGCTTGCGTCCGGATGTCTTCGAGCACTGCCTGAAGCGCGGCCAAATTGCCGTGGATATCACTGACGATCGCCGTTCGGGTCAACGCTCGCTCCCGGTGAAACTCAAGTGGTGGGCCTTGGCAGGCTCATTCCCCAGCGTATTCGGCGCCGAAGAACTCCTTGCTGGAGTCGACTCCAGGCTTGATCGTCCGGCTGCCTTCCTTCCAGTTCGCCGGGCAAACTTCGCCATGCTTCTCGACGTATTGCAACGCTTGGACCATCCGCAACGCCTCGTCGACGCTCCGTCCCAGCGGCAGGTTGTTGACGACCTGGTGCTGGACGACGCCCGCACAATCGATCAGAAACAGGCCCCGCAAGGCGATGCCGCCATCCAGCAAGACATCGTAATCTCTCGCGATCTGCTTGTTCAAATCGGCGACCAGCGGATAACCGATCGCGCCAATCCCGCCTTGGCTGCGAGGGGTGTTCCGCCACGCCAAGTGCGAAAAATGGCTGTCGACCGACACGCCGATCACCTGCACGTTCAATTTCGCGAACTCCTCCACCCGGTCGCTGAACGCGATGATCTCCGTCGGGCAGACGAAGGTGAAGTCGAGCGGATAAAAGAACAGCAGGACGTACTTGCCCTCGTAATCCGACAGCGTGAAGCGATCGTTGAACGAACCGTCAGGCATCACGGCGGTGCAGGTGAAGTTCGGCGCTTGTTGATTAACCAATACGGCCATCGGATTTCTTCCCCGTGGAATGGTGCTGCGAATGTAAGCTGTTTCGGCGGCTGATCACGAGCCGTCCGCCAGGGTCAATGCCCTCCGGCTCCACCGCAACCTCGCCGCGCGTTCCATCTCAGACCTACTCCGAAAAAACGCCGACGAGCGATCAGCCGGTAATGATCGTCGTCCGAGCCCCGCTCCACAAGGGCCCGCACCTCGCCCGTTCCGTTCCTCTCCCCCTCCCGCTCGTGCTCCCGCTCCGGTAATCGCTCCCCGCCCCCACTCAAAGCTCCCGCAAAACGCCCCTTCCTAGCTCACCTCGGAGCCATCCCCAGCCAGGGCGAAACGAGGCTCATCACGGCGACAAACAGCAGCATCCCCAATGTCAGCAGCCGGAGCCGGCGGCGTCCCAGCCACGTGCCGACCTTCAGCCCTTGAGAACTGACCCACAACAGCAGCGGGATCAACATCAGCGACATCGTCGCGACCGGTCCGACCCGTTGGCCGAAAGTCCACCCGATCAATACCATCGCCGGAAAGAGGCTGACCAAATAGAGCGCGAACAAAAACCCCCGACTGCGGCGAGTGTCCCAGTCATGAGCTTGGACCCACAACACCATCGCCGGCCCGCCCATCCCGACCAACCCCTGCAGAAACCCCGACGCCGGAAAGGCGATCCACGCCCAGATCGGGTGCAGTTTCGGCCGCGGCCGGACCCGAAACAGGATGATCACCAACGTGATCGTCAACATCAGCCCGCCGACAACCTGCTTGATCCGCTCCGGCGGCAAACTTTCCATCCACCACAACGTCGCGATCCCGACCGGCAAAAAACTGAGCCGCCCCACCGCGGGCCACGCCAGCCGCGCCGGCTCGATCGCGTCCCGCAACGCCCAAACGCCCCATAGGTTTTGCGGAATCGTCGCGATCAATAACGCGATCTGAGCTTCCGGGATCGGGTAGCCGAGCCAAACGAGCGTCGACATCGTCAACAACCCCGCCGCAAACCCCGAAGCCGACTGGACGAACATGCCCAGCGTCAACACGAGGGCCAAGGTGATGAAGGTGGCTAGGTCGAACATGCGAAAAACGTAGAATACCGCTCCTGACCCGACACCCCGTGCGCCGTCCCCCAACCCATCAACGACGTCCCCATCATGCCATCAGCCGATCCCCCTTCCGGACCACCCGCCCAGCCGGCCGCCACTCCCGACTCCGCCCGATCGGGCAACCGGACGCTCATCCGCAATGCCCACGTCGTCTTCGCCGATGGCGTCCGCCAAGCCGACATCTTATTCAGCCCCGCCGGCATCCTCGATGTCGACGCGTCGCGCACTACTGCGGCTGACGAGATCATCGACGCCGCCGGCAAATGGTTGCTCCCGGGAGTGATCGACGACCAAGTCCACTTCCGCGAACCGGGGCTGACACACAAAGAGGACCTCGCGTCGGCTAGCCGAGCTTGCGCGGCCGGCGGCGTGACGACGTTTCTCGAAATGCCCAACACCCGCCCCGCCGCGACGACACTAGCCGCCGTACGCGACAAAGAACGGCTCGCCGCCGACAAGTCGCTCGTCAATTACGGCTTCTACATCGGCGCCACCCCGGACAATCTCGACGAACTCCGCGTTGCCGTCGAGGTCCCGGGGATCAAAATCTTCATCGGCAGCAGCACCGGTGACCTGCTGGTCGATTCCCAGGAAGCCCTCGAGCGAATCTTTGCTGAGACCCACCTGCCGATCTGCGCCCACTGCGAAGACGAGTCGACCGTCCGCGCGAACGCCCAGCGGTTGGCCGGAACCACCGACGTGGCCGACCACAGCCGTATCCGTGACGTCGCCGCCGCCGTGATCGCGACCCGCCGGTCGATCGATCTGGCGACCCGACATCGACATCGCTTCCACGTCCTGCACGTTTCCACCGCAGACGAACTGCCGCTGCTGCCGCCCGCTCGCCCCTGGATCACCGCCGAAGTCTGCCCGCATCACCTGTTCTTCAACGTCGACGATTACCCGCGACTCGGCACGCTGATCCAGATGAACCCGTCGATCAAGTCGGCCGCCGATAACGCGGCACTCTGGCAAGCCCTGCTGGATGACGTCGTCCAAGTCGTCGCGACCGATCACGCACCGCACACCTTCGAGGAAAAATCGGTGCCGTACCCGCAAAGCCCCTCCGGCTTGCCGGCGGTCGAAAACAGCCTCCCGCTGATGCTCAACGAAGTCGCCCGAGGACGGATCACGATCGAACGGGTCGTGCAAGCCATGTGCGACGCCCCCGCCCGCGTTTGGGGACTCGTCGGCAAAGGCCGGATCACGCCGGGCTACGACGCCGACCTGGTGCTGGTCGATCCGCAGCGGGTGCGGACCATCCGCGGCGCCGAGCAACACGCGAAATGCCGCTGGAGCCCCTGGGATGGCGTGTCGCTGACCGGCTGGCCCGTCACGACCTGGGTCGCCGGACGCCCGGTTTTCCGACTGCCCGAATCGGGACCGGGACAGTTCGACGAAGCCGCTCGAGGCACCAAACCACGCTTCGACCACAGCCGTGGTGGCTATTGGTCGACACCCGACGGGATCGGCCCGCAGCAAGGCTGAGCGACTGAACGGCGGGTCGGCAGGCCCCAGATCGGCAGGCCCCAGTGCGAAAACCGATCGGACTGACTGCGGGTTAGAGCCTACGCGGCAACAACGTGCCCAACGCGGAAAGGATCGCCAAAACCAAGAAGACGAAGAACACCAGCTTGGCCGCGCTCATGGCCGTGCCCGCCAGCCCGCCGAAGCCGAATAACGCCGCGACCAAGGAAATGACTAGGAAAATCAACGCAAGTCGTAACATCGCGATCCAACCTCTTCTCGCCGAAGGAATGATCCAGATTCCGAATTATAAGCGCCATTCAGCCGGTTTTGCGAGTCGTCGAGCAGTTACGCAAAAGTGTTACGCGACGGGTGCAACCGGTCGAGCGACCCCTGGAAACCCCCGATTTTTCGGGATTTCGCCTGCCTAAATTGCGCATATTTTCAGTTTTAGTTTCCATATAACCACTTAGGCCCCCACTCGATCCCCCCCGCCGAGATTTAGCTCGGGCAGGAGGTCGGGCACTTTTCCAGTCTTTTCAGGCTCGACGCCCCGTTTCGAACTATTCGCGACAAATTACCCACGCCCCGCATTTGCCCCGTCTTGCGGTCGGCCTACCGGTTGCACCCTTACGCGACGGCTGCGCGGAACTTGCCCTCCGCGTGCCTTGCACACGCGGCACCTGACACGAATGGCATTATCGCGAAACGCCGTCACGAAATGAGCCCAGCGGGCAATACGTCGATCATCCCCTATCCCGAAGGGATTACAGAGATTAGCCCCGGGTCGCGCAGCGCACCCGGGGATAAGGACCGAACAATCAATTAGTAACGCATTTGGGAGAGATGACGTAATTCCATTTCGGGATGTCGATGGCATGGCTAATTTTGACCGCTGCTTTCATTGCGTCGGTAGCTTTGCCGCCAATTTCGTAAACTTTCTCAATGACACTTTCCGTCGTTCGAAGTCCGGCCCGAGTGGTAGTACGCCGCATGAGTTCGACCACCCGACTCAAGGAATCGAACAGCATCCCTTCACAGGTGCGGCCTACGTGAGGAAAAAACCGACGTTCGATCGGATTGTACTTGCTGCAGTAGCTCGGGTAGTGGGCAATGCGTATGGGCAGCTGAATCGCATTTGCGAGATTTTGTAAATCGCATTTGAAAAGATGCTTGCCGGCAGGGTTGCTACCACCGCAATCGCAGGTCAGCATGATCGATGTCGCGTCGGGATATCGCTTTTTGCCAAATCGATTCCAAAAAACGCGGAAACGATCACAAGCGAACTCACTGGTGTCTCCCGAAAGACCAATGTTAATGTGACCCAGGTTCAATCGCCGATCGTAGATGCCGTGCGGAATCACTACGCCATCAGCCCAACTGGGAAAGTCGTGATCAAACGCTTTGAACGGAGCACTACAGTATGCGCGCCCTTTGCGAAAAAGTTGGGCAAGGCATGAAACTTGGGTGGCACCTTCCCAAGCGGCATGAAACTTGGGTGGCACCTT
>RECD01000208.1 GCA_007694185.1 Planctomycetaceae bacterium | reverse complement strand
AGCTACGCTCGCCAGAGCGTGGATGTGGCGACAGATATTTCCCGCGCGATGCTAAGGATCGTGCGGGAAAAAAGTGTCCGGTACCTTTTGCAATGAACTCGCCCTCCGGGTGCTTTGCACAAAAGGTACCGGACACTTTTTTACCGCTCATTGCTAACCCGCCACCGTTTGTCGCCCATGAGTTCGCCTTTCAATCGGCCGACCGCCCCGCCAGCCTGCCGGCAAAGCGATAGCGGAATGGCCGCACCAGACACAACCCACAACCGGCCCTTCCTGCCTGCCCAACCCTGCGTTTCTTCTCGGCAACTTCAAAGTGAGATCGGTGATGAATATCCATCCGAATTGGCCGCTGTCAGACCCACACGAGGAACCACAACCGAGAGAATCACAACCGGGATCCTACGGCGAATCGCACGAATGGACGTTCAAAGGGGTGACTCAGCAATTTCGGTCAAGGCCGCTCCCCGAGTTGTCGAATGATTTGGCGGCGGTCCTCCAGCGGGTGGCCAGCAAAATCGCCCCGCTGTGGCCGCTTCGCGATTACATCGCGGTGAACCCCTATCAGGGGTTCGTCGATCAGGACTGGCTGGTCGCTCGGCAACGCTTGCTGAGTCATTCCGAATGCGAAATCCTGATGCCGCTGGCGCACTACCGCGAGGTCTGGGCGAAAGGTTTGATTTCCAAATCGGACATCCTCTCCGCGATGGACGAACTGCTGAGAGACGGGGTTTCCGAAGCCGCCGATTTGGACTGCGACGAAATCGTGGCCGAGCTGGTCCGGCCTCCGTCGCCAACACCACAAACCGCCGTGCCGCGACACCGACCGAGGTTCGAGCCGCTGTCAGCGATCTTCGATCGCTACGTACGAGGCGGCTGGACCCAAGCGGTCAACGAAGAGATCGCCAAGCACTGCGCCGCGCACTACGACGAGGGGCAAGCCGCCTGGGCAAGCCCCTGGCGAAATCTGACGCCCTATCAAGCCTGGCGATCGTCAGCCGCACACGACCTTAGGATGGAGATTCTCGGAATCCGCAGGTTTCGCCGATTCGTACGCAATCTGTCGGATACCGCCGAAGCGACGATCGAACACCTGCTCGACCGCCTGCGAGTGCCGGGCGAGTACCGTGAGTCGCTGCTGTTGGCAGAGGCTTATTCCGTGCTCGGTTGGAGCGCTTGGGCTCGGTACCGCGACCGCCGAGCCGGCGGCCGGCGCGACGATGGCAACGACTTCACGGACCTGTTGGCGATTCGCCTCGCCTACGACGCGGCAATCGCCGAACATCACGAATTGGCGGTCACGTGGTCGACAGGAACCTCACGGGACGTCGACGCAACCGCCACGACACTCACCGCCGGTATCCGCGAGGTTGCGATCAGGAATTGCTTGTTGCGGGCGAGCGAGATCGCTTACCGTCGCCACCTGCTGAGTCGACTGCTTAGCGGCCCCCAGGGACGCGAAGGGGGCCGGTCGGTGGCGGAGTCGTCGGCACCACGCAAACTCGCCCAAGTCGTGTTCTGCATCGATGTCCGCTCGGAACGGATCCGCAGGGCCCTCGAGTCTTTCGCGGATGACGTCGACACCTCGGGGTTTGCCGGCTTCTTCGGGATGCCGATCGAATACGTGAATTGGGGCGATGCTCACGCCCGTGCTCAGGTTCCCGCGCTGCTCGAACCGAAGTTTCGTGTCCAGGAATCTCCCTCGGCGGCGACAGCGCCGGCGAATGAAGAGTTAGCAACGCTGTTGCCCCAGATTCGCATCCGCAAGGCGGTCAAAAATGCCTGGCAAGCGATTCAGCACTCCGCCGTGGGTGGGTTCGGGTTCGTCGAAACGATGGGATGGCAAGACGGTTGGCGGTTGCTGCAACGCACCTTGCCGACCAGGGTGACCGCAAGCTTGCCGGGGCTGTTTAGCAACACCGCGTCGGATCGCCATGCAGCAGCGCCGACGCTCGATGGCTTGGCTGACCAAGGCGTAGACCTGGAAAGCTTGGCCGATTTGGCTCATTCGATGTTGCGAAACCTAGGGCTCACGCACCAATTTCCTCGACTCGTCGTGTTCTGCGGTCATGGCAGCGACTCGGCCAACAACCCGCTGAAGGGCGGATTGGATTGTGGCGCCAGTTGTGGGCACAAGAGTGATCCGAATGCCCGGTTTGCCGCTCTGGTCCTCAATCAACCTGCCGTGCGAAGTCTGCTCGCAGAACGTGGCGTCGTGATTCCTGACGATGTCCTGTTCGTCGCCACGATGCACAACACCACGACCGACGCCGTGGCACTGCTGGAGCCGAATCAGCTTCCGGAATCTCACGCCGCCGACCTGCGACGTTTGCAAGACCAGTTGAACAGGGCCGCCGCGATCGCGCGCGCCGAGCGACTCCCGTCGCTGCCCGTCCGACATCCCCGCGACGGAAACCCAGGTGATGACTGGTCCGAAGTGCGGCCCGAATGGGGCTTGGCCGGAAATGCCGCCATGCTGATCGCCCCTCGTGCGAAGACCCGCGGGGTCGATTTGGACGGACGGGTATTCCTCCATTGCTACGACCAGGAAACCGATCCCGAGGGCGACGTGCTACGCGGGATCTTGTTGGCACCGATGGTCGTCGCCCACTGGATCAACATGCAGTACTACGCCTCGGTCGTCGATTCGGAGCGGTTCGGCAGCGGCACCAAGACGATCCACAACGTGGTCGGTCAGTTCGGTATCTTGTCGGGAAAAATGGGCAATTTACGAACCGGTTTGCCGATGCAATCGGTTCACGACGGCAGTCGCTGGCGTCACGAACCGCTCCGTTTGCAGGTGGTGATCGCGGCATCCCGACAGACGATCGACCGAATCGTCCGCAACGAACCGGTGCTCCGCGACCTGGTTTCGAACGGCTGGATCTACCTGATCGCATGGGAAGGGAACCGCTGCTTCCGCTACACCCGCAGTCTCGGTTGGCTGCCGATCCATGTCGAAATGCAGGCTCAATGCCCCACGCGGACAACCGCAGAAACTGGAGCAACGACCAAAGCCGGATCGCCAAAACCGCAGCGAGGCCACTGAACCGATCAGCCGTTCGATGAACCGTCACGGCGTCTCGTTTGCAGACGCCATGACTCCATGCCCTACAACCGCGCAGCCGACTTTCATACCGGCAAAACACCCATAGCCTGGAGGGCGATACACACTAAGCATGTCGAAAGGAATCATTCCTCACAAAAGCCGCGAACCTTCAGACGCCATCACCGCCATAGTAGCGGAAGGGCGCGAGCACTCCGGTATCGCCATCACCGCGTGACCGGACGGGTTGCGCCGTGCCGCTACAGTACCCCGACATGGGGCTTAGTAATCAGGCCGTTGGGTTTCAGCCGACGCAGCTTGATGGCGTTCGCTCAGACCGATGTCGGTTCGTCGCTAGCATTACATCGAAGCAACCCTGTCGACGTGCTTACGCGGGGCGACACTTGGTGATGTACTCACCTTGCCTGCAACCGGTTGCGCCACGTCAAATCAGGTAGAATACCAGTAGCCAAAAACTCGCCCGCCTCCCCGCCGCCCCCCCAAAAAAACCTTCCCAAAGCTCATGATCCAGTCCCGGACGCCGATCCTCGCCGTCGCCTTGCCTCTGATTTTGACCATCCCTTGCCTAGCAGAAGTGGGAGACCCGACCGTCCGAACCGACCATCCGGTCTATCCGGGGGAAGGGGCGTTCCAAGAGATCGAGGACTGCGTGGCCTTCGCGACTCGCGGGAAGACCGCGTCTCAAGACCAGGCGATCGCGCTCTACCGCTGGCTGCTGATGCACCAATACCACCTGATGAGTCCCCAGGAATGCGTCTACCCAGGCGAATCGGTCGACACGGAAGGTGGCAACGGCGAACGGGTGGTCTACGACGCCAACCGGGCGAGGTTTTCCTACGGCTATGGGCTCTGCGGCACCGTTCACGCTTGGAACGAACCTTACTGGCAAGCGCTCGGGATGCCGGCCCGACGCAGGGCGTTTCCCGGCCACACCAACAGCGAAGTTTTCTATGACGGCTCTTGGCACGCCTACGATACCGACATGGCGGGCATTCTGTTTCGCCCCGATGGGGTGGTCGCGGGGTACGAGGACATCATCGCCGACCCGCGCCTGATCACCGCCGTCCAGCCGCCGCTACCGCACTACCCCTTCGCCTGGCCGGGCGATTTCGAAGCGATGAAGCGTGGTTGGACGCAGGTCGCCGAGGGTGGGGATTGGTTCAAGATGTACAACAGCGGCTACGCGGCGCATCCCGGCATCGTCCATCTCCGCTCCGGCGAAACCTGGACTCGTTATTTCGATCGAGACCATTTCGGTGGTCCGGCGGAACGGCGGTTTTGGCACCATGCCAAAGGGGGCCCGTACCGAACTTGGACCTTCGTCAACACGGACGACACGGCTCACGACGGAGCCGAAGTCAACGCCCGAGGCAATGCCTCTTACGCGAATGGCGAATTCGTCTACTCTCCCTCTTTAGCAGACGAACGGTTCCGAGAGGGCATCCGCCATGCTGCGGAGAATTTGGGATCACAGCCGGAGTCGCCAAGGTTGCACAGCCGGGACGGTCAGCCCACCTCGGTCGTGTTCGGCCATTTTTCTCCTTATGTGATCGCCGGCAAACCGGTCGACGGCGAGAACCCGATGACAGGCAAAGCGACCGACGGGTTGGTTTTGGTCGCCAAATTCGTCGGCGAAGTCGCCTGCCGGGTTTCCACCGATGACGGCCAGACCTGGCAGCAGGTGCCGGTCGAAGGCAGCAATCCACAGGATGCATCCGGCCGAGTCCGAGCCGATTTGACCGAGCGGGTCAAGGGACATTACGGCTGGCAAGTCGCATTCGATTGGGCCGGTGCGGCTGGCATCGACGAGCTCACCTTCACCACGACCACGCAGGTCTCGCAATCGATCTATCCGCGATTGAAGCCGGGCGGATCGAAGGTTCGCTACCGTGCCGCGTCGCGCGGGGTGGTCGCGTCGCTCCCCAACTTCTCGCTTCCGGAAACCGAGTGCGACGTTTTTGAAGAGGTCTCGATGCGTTCGAAAAACCTCCGCTACCACGGGCTCGGCGGCGATTCGCGGTTGGCGTACGAGACGACGGACAACCGACCGGGCCAGGTCGTTTTTCGGCTCGATTCGCCGCAACCGCTGAGGGAAGTCCGCGCCGCGTTCCGCTACAGCATCCGGTCGCCGGCGCCGTCGGGATCCGAATTTTCGATGGAAGTATCGATCGACAACGGCCGGACGTGGCGCCAAATGGGACGGTCTGACATCCCGGAGGACAACGAATTTTCCAGCGGCTGGCTAGCGGGCTCAGCCGAATTCGAAGACTCGACCGCAACCGCTGCCTTTGTGCGGTGTAACCTGTATGCTGGCGGCTATCGAACCGGCCTGCTACAAGTCCAGTTGTACGGCATCCACGAAACCGCCACCCCTCAGGAACTCGAACTCGCCTACGGCTGGGAAGAAGCGGGCGAAGAAAAAAGCTGGTCAACCAAGATCCCAGCGAACACCGCCGAGCAAACCTTCGAGCTACCAACCGGCCAAAAAATAACCGACCGCTACATCCGCATGACCGCCCCCTAATGACCGCCCCCTGACCGTCCACTCGGCGTTGCGCCCAACAGTCCCGCGCTGCCGACGTTTTTACCCGAGGGCCCCTCCGTCCCGGTCTCAGCAGAGGGTTATGAGTCGATCGCGATCGCGATTGCTAAACAGAAACAAGCTGACGTTATTGGATTCGCGTCCCATCTCGGCGCGCACGATCCCGACCAGGCCGCAGAAGCTTTTTCGCCTGTCGGCCCCTTGGGCGCAGAGGAAGATGTCGACGTGGGTGAGCAGTGGGATCACGACTGGCCTACCGCCGCATGACGTTCGATATGGTCGACGAGCTCCCGTAACGTTTCGGTCTGCTGGGCGGGGATCTCGACACCCGCTCCCGGAGCGAGGCGGACTCGCAACGGCTCCTGCGGCGGATTAGCGCGGTGAAGCCGCACAGGAAGGAAGGCAAACCTGGCGGTCGTGTCGGGCTAGACGGCGAGCCTGCGACGCCACGCGTAGACCACAACGGTCGAGCAGCGATGTTTGCGGCAGAACTCCGCAATCGTCAGTCCGGACTGGGGCTGTATACGCGATCGTTCCTGTGGGGCGGGATCGGCGATTCGGGTCCTCAGGCGGCTCGAGAGAAATCCACCAGACTACCCTCGCGACAAGATGGAGCCCTCTTGGTTTTTTACCGTCATCCCCGCTGCCCGTTCTGCGGCTGCGAAACTTGGGTGACACCTTCCGCGAATGCAACAGGTCAGCCGGGTTATCCAGTGGCTGTTCATGATCAGGGTGTTGGCTAGATGGTGACGGGATCGTTAGGGAAGGATCGGTCCGCCAGCGATCTGGCGAAGGTCCGATCGGACCTCAGCAGGGGAGACGCTGGGCGACGGGTTCACTTCCCAAAAAAAGAGCGGAATTGTAAAGAGAGCGGAATTGGCGGCTGAACCTACCCTGGTAGGCAGGAACGTTTTTGTTCAGTCACCGGACTGGTGGGACGACGGCACCGCTGGCGGCCCCATTTTGCCCGATGGCACTGGCCATTGCCACCGTTTGTCGGGCGCATCGGGCGTTGTTCGAAAAGTGCTCGGATCGCGATTTCTGGATTTTCCGGCCGATTTTTTGGGAAGAGGTTGGCCGGCGGGGCGTCTTTCCGAGCAGGCCGTTTCGTGCGCGGTTTGATTACCGAAGGCGCGTCCGATAGTTTGTCAGGTCTCGGTTGTGGGAACTTGTCGCTGCGTGGGGGGGAGAGCGGATGATTCGTCAATGGCTCGGTTGTTGCTGCTGTCTGTTCGCGTCGGTCTCCCTGGCGGGTGAACAGTACGCGTTTTTGGTCGCGGTCCGGGAGTACGACCCGGCGGAGTTGACGTCCTTGAGCTACACCGAGCGGGACGTGACCGAATTGGCCAAGACGTTGCAGGGCGTCGGTTTCAAGGAATCGAACACCGTCGTGTTGACCCAGACGCTCGGCGCCACGCGAACCAGGTACCTGCCGTTGCGTGAGAACATCCTGCGGGAACTGAAGTTGTTGTGCCAGGAGCTGAGCGAGGGAGACACGTTGGTGTTGGCGTTTTCGGGGCACGGGTTGCAGTTCGAGGACTCGCCTGAGGTCTATTTTTGTCCCTCGGATTCCCGCGTGGCGGACCGGGACACGCTGTTGTCGCTGAGTAAGCTGTACGAAAGCTTGGCCGACAAGCAATTCTGCGCGGCAGAGACGAAGCTGATGCTGGTCGACGCTTGTCGGAACGACCCGCTGTCGGCGATCAGCAAGGGGAAGCGGGAGATCGAATTGGCCCCGGCGGGGCGTCGGACCCAACCGAAACCGCCCGGCGGCTTGGTGGCGTTTTACAGTTGTGGGGCGGGCGAAAAGTCGTACGAGTTGTCGACGCTGGGGGGCGGGCATTCGATTTTCCTGCATTCGGTGATCGAGGCCTTTTCGGGCAAGGCGGATCTGGACGGTGACGGCGAATTGACGCTGGATGAGTTGGCGCAATACAGCACGAAGGAGACACAGCGGCGGGCACGAATCGACCTGGGGCGGTTCCAGATCCCGGAGCGAGTCGGCAGCAGCCGCGGCGTGTTGACGCTGGCACGACTGCGAGGCAAAGCGGAATGGGGGCCGCGTTTCGCCAGCCCGACGACGGGGATGACCTTCGCCCGCATCGAACCGGGGGAATTCACGATGGGAAATGAGGAGAGCGTTGAGAAATTATTGGAGCAGTATCCCGGGAGTGAAGAGAGTTGGTTTGCCGATGCACCCGCGCACCGAGTCCGACTGACAAAGGCTTATTACTTGGCGACCCACGAGGTAACCCGGGGTGATTTCCGCCGGTTCGTCGACGCCACCGGTTACCAAACGGAAGCGGAGCGGGATGGCAAAGGGGGAAGGGGTTACACCGAGGCGGGTAATTTCGAGCAGAAGCCCGAATACAGTTGGCGTAACCCGGGGTTTGAGCAGACAGAAGAGCATCCGGTGGTGAATGTGAGTTGGAACGACGCGATCGCCTACTGTGCCTGGTTGAGCGAGGCGGAGGGACAAACGTATCGGTTGCCGACCGAGGCGGAATGGGAATACGCCTGCCGGGCAGGGACGCGAACGCAGTTTCATCAAGGCGATGACCCGGAGAAGTTGGTAACGGTCGCGAACGTCGCCGACGCATCAGCGAAGAAGCAATTCCCGAATTGGAGGACAGTTTCGGCGGACGATGGCTATGTCTTTAAGGCGCCGGTCGGTCGGTATTCGGCGAACCGTTTCGGCCTGCACGACATGCACGGGAACGTTTGGGAATGGTGCCAGGACTGGTACGGGGCATACCCGAGTGGCAGTGTTACGGACCCAACTGGGCCAGCGACCGGCTCGGACCGGGTCTACCGGGGCGGTAGCTGGGGCAGTTCCGCCGGGGACGTCCGATCGGCGTACCGCGGCGACATCAGCCCGTCGAACCGGAGCAACCGCCTGGGCTTCCGCGTGGCTCTGAGTCCGTTCGGTGGGTGAGCCGGAGGCTCAGGGAGCGGAGTCATGTCGCCTGCTACGAGGAGGGAGCGGAGCGACAACGACGACCTAGCAGGCGACGATGCGACGGCGACGATGCGGTAACGGTCGCCCCCGCCGAGCGTAGCGAGGCCCAAAAAATCCAGACCTTCACGTTCAGCCGCTTCGTTTTTTGTCGTTGACACCCAAGTTTCGGTATCGGCGCGAGAACCACATCTCTCGGATCGACGGGAAGCTAGCGCCCCCATTCGAATGACGTCCTCACAGGATACGTATACACTCTTCCATTGGCCCTCCGTAAGGTAACCCGAAACACCCAGTTATGGGGAGTGGCGTTCTGCCTAACAGGGAACCACCGCGTAGACCATTGCCGTCGATCACCCGGCAACCTGACAGTCGTAGTACCACTAATCCGTCGTCCACGCACTTCTTGCCAAGCTTCAACGGTGTACTGAGTGACTGGCGATTGACCAGGTCTCTCTGTCCAGCTTAAGTGGTAGCGATACTCACCAACAACCCAACCGGCCCGCATGGTTGACCAAGATTCTCGTCTTACCACAAGCGGCTCGGAATAGTCGGTTCGAAATGCCGTGCTAATGGCCTGCGCCTCACACACTGAGCCGACAGTCGAAAAAGCAAGCACGATAAACAAAACAGCCCTGACGCCCAAAAATGTAATTTGCATATTTATGCTTTCCTGAAAATCCGACTTGAAAAAACAACACCTGTTCACATTTATTACGGCATAGATTTTGTAACCTTGCCAGCGCACTTCGCGCGACTGATCCACAGTAAAAATCGAAATAGCCGGGGAGTGATCTCGTCAAGGTTGACGAACATTCCGCATCGTCACAGGAGGTACGCCCGCAGGCCGAACGCAGCGGAAGGGGCTGACTGACCAGTCCGCCCCCCCGGTGCGTTTGCCATCATTCTGGTTGCGATGAAGGGCACCAGACGGACGATTACGGCGTCTGTCCCGACCGAGTCATCGCGCCGCTCTCGTTGTTGATGTCCACCGCATCTCCCGAGATCGGGTGGTGACTACCGCCCCCGTCCAGGTCACAGTAGACCGGCACCTTACAACAGACCGAAACACAGCGCACCTTGCACCCGAAGAGACCGGCCCGCACCGCCACGTTTCGCCATTCGTACCGGTATCCTACCAGCACCTTGCACCCTGGCACGACAACGCCGCACTCTCCAGCGCTCGCGCGTTCCGTACCGACCACGAAGACCGAAACGCAAACCGCAAAAATCGCCCCATAAACCAAACGTCCCATAACAAAACCTCCAAAAAAAAGCCTCGGCTCAATCGGCATGGATCACATCGCATGCAACGTAGCAGACGACGGCCGGTTGAGCGTTTGGCAAAACTTACTTGCGCGTGTCCAGCGAAACGGAAAACCGGGTTCCGCCACGCCCAATCTGAAATCGAACAACGTCCCCCAACCGAAGCCGATCGACAACTACCAGGTATTGACCGGTGGTCGTGATCGTGTTTTCGTTGATACTCAAAATCACATCATTCGGCTTCAAGCCGATTCGTTCGATATTGCCGCCCTTGTCGACTACGGCGATGACGACTTTTCGGTCGCTGCCTTTTACAGCCATGTCGAAGATCGCCAAATTTCGCTTAACGTGCTTTGGCGTCGCGGTGGCTAGTGGCGTTTGCGCTCTGTTCGTCTTCCGCCAGACCACCTGCCTCGCTTCGAGAAACACGGCGTCCCAGGAGAGTCGCTGCTGGAGACGGCGTTGAACCGTTTCCTCCAAAGCCTTCGTAAATATGGGGCCGGTAGACGAATAATAACCTGCGACTTGACCTGCCGTCGCTCCCAAAAAATCTACATGCCCTCGCTCCCTTAAAAACAAATGCTTCACTAATTCTGGAGCGTCCTTGCGACGATCCGAAGTTGCCGTCCTCGGCGTCCCCCCAAAAATCCGATCTATATCTTCCTTAACCATCCTGTTGAATTTGGCACAAGACTCCGTAATGATGATGCCTAATCGCACGTCGTGGCTGCGGACCTCCTTCACGATCCTCTCGCGCGCGATCGAAGGTGGATACGCAAGATTGCTTACATGCAACATGAAGCGTTGGTCGGAATCGAAAAGTCCGTGAGCGATGACGTAGACGAATACGGTGTCGTCGGCCGAGACGCGTAGACCTCGAATCGTTGACAACAGCGTTTCCGCGGCATAGTCATCGCCGATCAACTCGGTGATCCTGAGCTTGTCTTCCGGCAAATAGTCCAAGATCGACCTGATGTGACGCAAGCCTCCCTGCGAACCGGCATTTGTACTCGCATTAGCTTGCGCGCTTTGGGCACGAAACTCTGTCGGCACGCAGAGCACCGCATGGACCACTTGCGCCAAAACCGGTTGTCCGTTCACGAACAATGCGAAAAAGACGAAAGCCGGGCCCAGTCGTACCATGATGCGATCCTCGTGGCGGTAACAGGACACCGAGGATTTGCCTGAGAAGCTCACAGAAGCCTTGCGGGTGAAGGCTAGCTCTGGTGCCCTAGGGGGTGCCCTTTACCTGGTTCAACGATCGCCATCCGGCAGGCCTTACCGAAAAACGACTTTTTTCGTCGTTTTTTTGAAGACGAACTTCCCGGCGTGCCCAAGTACTTTCCGAACCCATGACGGTCGGCATCGTCCGCGCGACCGGTTGCCGAAATCCGGTACCGACAGGCTCCGGCCGATGCCCCAGAGCCCTGAAGGCGCGGGCTCACCAGTCTACCCTCGGGTTGTGGTGTTTCCGCAGGCCTTCGACGGGCCGCGGTTTCCGACAACATGATCAGTCAATCGCCCGTTCGCGTCTCCAGCGATTCGTTCAGCAGATCGACGAGGCGTAACGCACCGGCCATCACCTCCGGCATCAGGTCGCTCGACTCAACAACCCCTGCGACGCAGTCGACGAAGGCAGACGTGATCTCTAGGGAGCCCTCCGTTTTGCCGGCTTCCATACTTTCAATCACACGGCTCAGGTCCTGTGGCGACGGAGTGCCAAAACACATTTCCGACAACAAGACGATAAACTCGCGCATCCGCGCGAACGCCTGACGATCCCGCTCATCCCCCCAGACCGTAATGAGGTTGTGAGGAAATCCCTCCGGGACCCCCTCAGGATCGCAAGTGGTCATTACCAAGGCGACGTTCGTCCAAAGCTCTGGCCTCTGCTTCGGGTGACAATACTTCAGCGCGGCGATGAAATCATTTATCGCTTGCTCGTGACTATCGCCGCGAACCAGCGCTACCCCGCGTAGCCAATAGGCGTAGGCGAGGTCCTGGTAGAGCACTTCGTTCCATCGGGGATCGGTATTATAACGCATCGGGAGCTCGAGCGCCGCGAAATACTTTTCCAACGCCGTATCATAGTCTTTGGCGCCGTAGTAAATCTCCCCCAATCCTCGATGTGCGTATTCGTTGCGGGGATCGAGTTCGATCGCTTTCGTCAGGTCCTTCATCGCCTCTTCCGTTCGGCCCAATCCGAGTAGGCAAAAGCCACGCCCGCTGAACGACGCGCTGCAGTCGGGCAACAGAAGAACAGCCCGGTCCCAGTCGGCGAGCACATCATCCTTCGCATGAGCGAGGTACTCCATCCGCAATTGGGCTCGGAGCAACCATGCCAATCCTATCTGATCACTCTGGCCGATCGACTGATCAAGCAAGTCCATGGCCCTCATGACCTCCGTTTTGGCATTCGCCTTGTTTATCAGGCTATGATACAAGTTGCTCAAGCTGAAGTCATCTTGGGTCCCTTGCGACATCAGGGCATCCGCTTTTTGCATCGCGATCAACGCTTTGTAAAGCGGGAGCATGGCGGCTCGTTCGACGTCTGGCAACCGCAGCCCGTTCTGCAAGGCGTCGACGTAGACGTCGTTCAAGGACTGGTATTGACCTGTTTCTATACCCCGCAGCATCTTAAACCCGATCTGCAGTGACAATTCGAGACGCTCTTTCTCATCGAGCAGCTTTAGCGTGGCCTCGTTCAGGTCAGCGATCTTGTCATCAAGGGTCCGGTTGGTTGCGACAAGCTGCGCGTTCGTCTCGTCGAGTGCTAAGTTTTTTTGCTCCAACGTTCGATTGAAATTTTCAAGGCTTCTGTTCGTCGAATCGAGACGTACGTTCTTGTCCGAGACGATTGCCGCGGCAGCGATCGAGACGGTCATTAAAATGAACACACCCAACGCGACGGCCGTTACGAGCGAACGATGACGCAAAGAAAAAAGCTGCGCCTTGTGAACAAGGTTGTACCGATCGGCGTGCGCCAACACCACCTCGTTCCGACGCCATCGAACCAAGTCGTCGCAGAGTGCCCGCGCCGAGGCATATCGATCGGCCGGGTTGATCTGAAGAGCTTTGCGACAGATCGAGACCAAAGGCGGGGGGACGTGAGGCGCCAGGACGTTCGCCGAGGGAGGCGATGACGACGCGATCCTCGCGTACATTTGCCTTCGAGACTCCGGTTGACGCGACCGCGTCGCCGCATTCGCCGCGACGCCTGTCAAAATATGGAACAGGGTGGCTCCCAGCCCGTACACGTCTGTTGCCGGTCCGTGTTGATCGGAATGCCCCTCCGCTTGCTCGGGCGACATGTAGTCAGG
The DNA here is from genome assembly GCA_007694185.1 of Planctomycetaceae bacterium. Classification (GTDB taxonomy): domain Bacteria; phylum Planctomycetota; class Planctomycetia; order Pirellulales; family Pirellulaceae; genus UBA6163. The sequence goes on along the minus strand of RECD01000208.1, from coordinate 4,464 downwards.
CGAACCGATACGATTATTCCCCTGCGTCAGTTCCGACGGTTCCTTCCCTTCTGCATCGCGTTCGGATGATGACCCGATATCGGCGGATGCCGACTCGCGCGCCAACCCCCAGTCCAAGAGGAAAGCGGCTCCGTTTTTCTCGATTACGATATTCGCGGGCTTGATGTCCCTGTGAATGACATTTGCGCTATGTGCAAACTGAACCGCGTCACAAATCTTCTCGAACGCGTCCAGGAGCCGCGACAAACCCGCATCATGGCGATAATCCATTGGCAACGACTTTCGTTGCTGCAACAGTTTCTGCAAACTGCGGCCCCTGATCAGGCGCATCACGTAGTACGGTCGACCATCCTTGAATTCGCCGCAATGATGGACAGGCGGGATCGACGGATGGCAAAGCTTGGCCGTAATCCGCCGCTCCCGATTGAACCGCTCGACACCCGTCGTTGATGAAAAAACATGATGTTGGCAAACTTTGAGCGCCAGGTCACGCCCGAGTCTGTCATCACGGTACCGGTAGACGCACCCCAGACCGCCACGCCCGAGCAACTTTCGACGGTGCAGGTCTGCCGAAGGCCGGACCGACCGGGGCGTCTTGAACTTTTGCTGCGAAACGGGGCGCTGTGGTCGCCTTGCCTCAAGCATCTGCAAAAGCTTTACCAACGCCTCCCTATCAGCGTTATCGCAGTCCGCCCCGACTGAAAGACTCCCGTCGTCTTGTTTTGTACCGGCCGATCGATTCGGATCTTTTTGCCACACTGCCCTGAACCTCACTTTTCAAAACTTTTGGACGCCGGTTTCAGACATCCAAGATCCCGCTACTGACAACGGACAGGCGATTTAACGGCATGCCAAATCGAACCGAATCACCTCATCGCGGAAAACGTCGTCGCTATCGTTCGGCCGTTCACCGTATCCCGACAATCTTCACATAAAAAGGCTCACGCAGGGTTGATCAAATCTTCCAATTCCAAACCCGGATAGTCTTGCAACAATCGGCTGATCACCTCCGCGAGATGACCGCGGATGCGAGACATTGCGGTATACACCGCGCCCCGCGACATCCCGTTCAAGTCCGCAATCTGCTGAGGACTCCGCTCCGCGAGATATCCTTCAAGGATCGACCGGTCTCGTTTCGAAATTTCGCTTGCGGCTTTGGCAAGCAGTGATCGGATGAATAATCGCCGCTCGGAATCGACCAACAGATCGAAAATGAGATCGTCCTCATCGACGGAAAGGTCGTGATCCGCTGTCAATTCGGTGACCCGCTGATGCCGCCGACCGCGCCGACGCAGATCCGCGCATTCGTTCCTCGTAACCACGCTAAGCCAACTGCGAAAAGACTTGTCTTGTTGGGGCCTATATTTTTTCAACTTTTCATAGATGTTGAGCATCAACTCACTCGCCGCGTCGTCCGCCGAAGCGGCATCGTGGGGGAAATGGCGTGAGCACCAGCGACGAACCGTAGTGAAGTACCTTTCACAAAACTTCACGTACGCTTCGTGCAATCGCTCCTCTGACCCGCAAAGCGCCGCTTCGATCATGCTGGCACTGGTATCGGCAGTGTGTTCCTGACTCGCACTCGCAGCAGTTTCCCCGCTGTCCTCGTAAGCGTCTTCCACGTCAGCAGCCCTACAAAGTATCTCGGATAACTCAAGCGATGACAGACTCGTATTTCGCATTTTCACAGCGGGACATTATACTACGATATTCCCATGGCGGGACGGTCGAGGGGAGGCCGTTTATCGAAAATTCACCTCGACTAGGTACCGCCCGGTGGGCAACCGATTTTTCTCGCTTTTTGGCCCGTCAAGTAACCGAATTTTGTTGTCCGCAGGCAGAATCTGGGGCGAGTTTGACTTGCGTTCAATCGTGGCAATGCCGCGCTGCGAGTCATTCGGTTGAACTCGCTGGGGGTGCGACGGCCCACCTCGACGCATCGGGGCGCTTGCTCGGTAATCCCAGTGATCGACGAGGACAAACGCGCCCTGGCCAAGCTGCAACCACAGACGGTCAAGAGCTGCAACGATAGTCGGATCTTTATCGAGCACCGCACCCACCACAGACTCCGTCGACGAATTTATTTCTATCCCTCCTAGTGGCCGGGATCAACCATGATGGTTGCCTTGTCTCCGTTTGGCCACGGCCCGGACGCGCCGCCGGCTGGGATTGTGCCCTGTTTCGGGGGCGGTAGCGCCAGGACATCCTTGGTCATGGCGTTGACTCCTGGACGGGGACCACCGGACAACGGCCACCTAAGCTGAATTCCCGCCGGATGATCCCTGGATCAGTTCGAAAAGGCGATTAACGCCGGCACCCCGAACAAGACGAGCGTCTGGACTGCCATGACGAACCAGTATGGCCCTGGCGCTGCTCGGCGATCGATCAGTGCGTAGTCACCCAGCCATCCCGCAAAGGCAAAACCCGTCCAAAGTTCGAGCACGTAGGTCAGCACCGCAGAAAGTGCCAGCAGGAACAGGACGGCTTGAATCATGGGATGGTCCGAGCGTCCCGCGGTGGGCTGATGACGTTCCGGAGTAGTCTTTTACTCCGAAACCGTCTGAATCGCAGGCAACGCGCCGAAGCTTGCGTTTGCGTTAAACTGCTTGCCAGCAGTGAGTTAGAAAAGAAAGGGCAATACCGGATTCGAACCAGTGACCTCTGCCGCGTGATGGCCCGAACTGGCCGTAGTGTTTTCCCGGTTTTTGCGAAAAAAACTCGCTTTCATGGTAAAAAAACAGGCTATCTAGCCTTCGTGTTGTTTGCAACAGCGGCATTGATTTTAGTATTATCCCAACACCGCTGCCGCCCGACCCCCCGGTGCGGACCGATGGCGATCTGCAGGTACTGCTGTCCCGTGCCGACCGTGCCCTGGGCCGCTTGGACGGTTCCATTCAGACGCTGCCACATCCCGATCTATTCGTCTACATGTACGTCCGCAAGGAGGCCGTGCTATCGAGTCAGATCGAAGGGACGCAACGCTCACTGCAGGACGTGTTGGCTGCGGAAGCGAAAATCCTGGCTCCCGACCGGCCCAAAGATGTCGATGAAGTGGTCAATTACGTGCGAGCGATGAACCACGGCCTGCGGCGACTGCCGGTGTCGTTTCGCTTGATCAAGGAAATTCATGCGGAACTGTTGCACGGGGTGCGTGGTTCGCACCTCACGCCAGGTGAAGTGCGAACCAGCCAAAACTGGATCGGCGCGGGCGGGTGCACGCTCAATGAAGCGACCTTCGTGCCTCCGCCACCGCACGAAGTCGCGGCCATGCTGTCGGAGCTGGAGCGTTTCCTGCACAGCGACTCCCAGTTGCCACTATTGGTGAAGATCGGCTTGGCCCACGTCCAATTCGAGACGATCCACCCCTTTCTCGACGGCAACGGGCGAGTCGGGCGTCTGCTGATCACGTTCTTGCTGTGCGAGCAGGACGTGTTGCAAAAGCCGGTGCTGTACCTCTCCTATTACTTCAAGCGTTATCGCCAGCAGTACTATGAGCACCTGCAGGCGGTGCGCGACCAGGGGGCATGGGAGGAGTGGCTTGTTTTCTTTTTGCGCGGCGTCATCGAAGTCAGTGGTCAAGCGACCGAAACGGCCAGGCAGGTCCTCCAGCTCCGCGAGGCCCATCGGCATGCGATCACCGAGCACCTTGGCCGTACGGCAGCGAACGGTTACCGGGTCCTGGAGCACCTGTACAAGCATCCGATCATCTCGGTCAACGATGCCCAGGAGCTGATCGGAATGACCTACCAAGCGGCCAACGATTTGGTTTCCAGGTTCGTCGACATCGGGATTCTGACGGAGATCACCGGCCAGACGCGGAACCGCCGATTCATGTACCAACGCTACATCAACCTGTTTCATGAAGATGAACCGGAGGCGGGTACATGATCACCGAACTCAAGCCATTTGGACTTCGGCTAACACGCCCTCAGGTGCAGCCCCGGCAATGACCAGAGCCACGGACTGCGTGAATGAACCCAACTCCCGGCAGTGCAAAACTTGGGGCCCTCGCGTGATTGGCGTGCCCCCACCTTTTGATTCATGAGCGATGAAAGTCTCTCTCCCTAAATTGACGAGGAGACTTTCGATGATGAGACGACAGAAGCGACAAAGTCGCGAACAGATCGTGCCGACCCTTCAGGAGGGCGAGGTGATGCTCGTCGGCGGCAAAACGATGGCCAAGCGACCGGCGCGGGGACCGAAGCCGCAGCCCGAGTGCGCAGCGGCAGCACCGGTGGACGGCCCGCTACCGGTTACCCCAGATGTTGCCCCAAACTGGGGCAACGGGTGACGAAATTGGCGTGATTTAGCAAACTTGCAGGATTCAGCCCCAAGCGGTCAAAACACAAAAAAACCCCGGAAAAACCGGGGTCAAATGGGAATGGGCAATACTGGATTCGAACCAGTGACCTCTGCCGTGTGAAAGCAGGGGCGGCCGCTACAAAAACCAACGATTTACCGAGT